>NZ_CALEMX010000260.1 GCF_937910335.1 uncultured Gimesia sp.
TATTTCCTACCCAGATCGACTACGCACATTCAATGCCATACTCTGAGCAGCCCTGATTTTTCCACTACTTTTCGTTATTTTTCATTGTGTTCATTCAGAAAAACGGAATTCAATTTGATTTGGATCATTCTGTTTTTCAAAAGAGTGAGGTTTTTACGATTGGAAATCGAATTTCGTGTATTTATTCTGGATGATATATAAACTTGAAAACGAGCCCTTTTCGCAGGTCAAGACACTGTAACCAGTACTATGACTTCCGTTACGGTATGTTATGCTCATCGAAGTGGCAAGGGCTCTCAAGAATGGTCCTCTATTGTGTGTTGAGATTAATCAGGAAAGATGCAGGAAAAAAATGAGTATCGAAGCAAAAATTCAGGAATTGAATCTGGAACTCCCCGAAGCTCCCAAACCGGGGGGTATCTACAATCCCGTTGTTCAGATTGACGATCTGCTGTATGTCTCGGGACATGGGCCTGTCAAGCTGGATGGGACAATGCATACCGGGCGTGTTGGTGATGATTTAACTGAAGAACAAGGGTTTGAAGCGGCACAGGCTGTCGGCCTGACCATGTTGGCGACCCTGAAACAATACCTGGGTGATCTCGACCGGATTGAGCGGTTTGTAAAAGTACTGGGTATGGTGAATGCGGCTCCTGACTTTAAACGTCATCCCCTGGTTATTAACGGATTCAGTGATCTGATGGTTCAAATTTTCGGAGATCAGGGACGCGCTGCCCGTAGTGCAGTCGGAATGGGCTCACTTCCCGGAAATATCGCCGTCGAGGTGGAAGCGATTGTGCAAATTAAAGAATAATCGCGGAATCATCTCTGAGTCGTTTTCTACTCGAACAGGACGGATCTGAAGAGTGCGGGTGCTTTTTCCGAATTACTGGCTGTTTGAACAGAATTTTCCAACTGATTCGTCTTCTCGAATCCATTCAGAAAGAGTAAAAATAGAAGTGATTCAGATTTTTCAGGGATTTTGGTGATCAAAGATCGGGGCTGGTCTTCATCAGGGAAAGGATTCTCAGTGTGCCAAAGGTCGATTTAATTATTTTTGGAGGGGGTATCGCTGGCCTCTGGACCTTAAGCGAGGCCAGCCGAGCGGGCTACCGATGTCTTCTGCTGGAAGCATTTGAATTGGGAAGCGGGCAAACCATTGCTTCGCAGGGGATTATTCACGGAGGTTTGAAATACACGCTTCAGGGGATGCTGACCGGGTCGGCACAACGCATCCGTGAGATGCCGTTAATCTGGAAAAAATGTCTGAGCGGCGAACAGTTGCCCGATTTGTCACAAACGGAAATCCGCTCTGACTGCTGTTATCTGTGGCGCACTGATTCCCTTTCATCGCGGCTGGGAATGTTCGGTGCCAAAATGGGATTACATGTCGCTCCCAAAAAACTCACCAAAGAAGAGACTCCCGCGGTGCTTGCGAATTGTCCGGGATCGATTGCCATCATGGACGAACAGGTCATCTCGCCACAAAGTCTGATCGCCAATCTTGCGGATTCTTTTCAGGACCAGATTATTAAATACGAGCCGAAAGATCTCTCGTTTACGCGGAATCAAAACGAACACATCACTTCGGTTCAGATCCAGAAACCAAACGGCGAATTTTTCTCCATCAAAACTGCGGCCGTCCTGTTGACCGCCGGGAGAGGAAACGAAACGCTCCGAAATCAGGCACGCCAGCAATCGGCTCCGTTACAGATTCCGTTCATGCAAAAAAGACCGCTGCATATGGCGATGGTGCGCGGGGCGCTGCCTCAATTCAACGGACATTGTGTCGATGGCGCAAAGACGAGAATTACGATTACCTCAGATACGAATTCGCTGGGGAACACGGTCTGGCAATTGGGCGGTCAGGTTGCCGAAATCGGTGTGGATATGAATCGCGGGGAGTTGATCCGGCATGCGGCCCGCGAATTAGCCGCCTCTGTTCCCGGTATTGATCTTAGCGGACTGGAATGGAATACCTATCGCGTCGACCGGGCAGAGGGTGCGACAAAAACAGGTGTCAGACCAGAAACCGCGCAGGTTCTAAAAGAAGGTAACCTGTTCACCGCGTGGCCCAGCAAACTGGCGCTGGCCCCTCGTCTGGCGACGGAAGTCTGCGATCACCTGCAGCAAATCAACGTGAAACCTGCTCAAGATGATACACCCTGGAAAGACGTTTTTTCCACTCTGCCTCGACCACAGGTTGCTTTACCACCCTGGGAGACCTCTGAAGACTGGGTGACGCTGGATCGTCTTTCCGCTCTGGATGGTGCTGCCTGATTTTTTCCATTGGTTTAAGAATTCGTTAATCAAATGCAATACCGCCCTTTAGGAAATACCGGCTTCTCAATCAGTGCCCTTGGATTTGGCGCTTTCAAGATCGGTCGTAATCAACAAATCAAATACAGCCAGCCTTATGATCTGCCCGATGATAACACTACCGAACGCCTGTTGAATTCCATCCTTGATCTGGGAATCAATCACATTGATACGGCGCCCGCATATGGGATCAGCGAAGAACGCGTCGGACAATTTCTAACGCATCGCCGCAGCGAATTTCTGCTCTCCACGAAAATTGGAGAGACCTTCGAAAACGGTCGTTCGACTTACGATTTTTCTCGTCCTAGTCTCGAGACGAGTCTTGAACGAAGTTTACGCCGCCTGAAGACGGATGTGCTTGACGTTGTATTGATACATTCCAATCAAGATGAAGAGAAAATTTTAACGCAGACTGATACGATTGCAGTGTTGCAGGAAGCTAAGCAGGCGGGCAAAATTCGCTGGATTGGATTATCTGCAAAGACACTGGCGGGAGCGGAAGGGGCGCTCGACTGGGCTGATGTCCTGATGCTTGAATATCATCTGGAAGACCGTTCGCATGAAACGTTGATTCAGCAGGCAGCGCAACAGGGGATCGGCGTGATCGTCAAGAAAGGGCTGGCTTCGGGACATTTACCTCCTGGGGAAGCGATCTCATTCGTCCTTTCCCATTCGGGAGTCAGCAATCTGGTGGTTGGCGGTCTGAATCTCGATCATATCCAGACCAACTGGCAGACCGCGGCCTCTGTTCCAATCAGGCCTGCTGCTTAGTGCCAGAAGCGACATTGTTTTTTTTGGAATTTCTTCGACAGGAATGTGAACACATGGGTCTCGCGTGAATAAAGCAGGAAGATTTAGAATTTTTGCGATTCTAAAGCCGATACCATGTTCCCGTTTACAGCATTCGTCAGTGGTTCCTATGTGTCTGTCGGCTTGGCAATCGGAGGGGATCGGACTATAAAGGAAAGGGATTCATTTTGTATTTGATTTTTCTTTCCTGACCCCCTGTTTGAGTTCATAACATGGCGCCCCAAGTTGGCTTGTTCATTCCCTGCTATATTGATCAACTGTACCCACAGGTGGGAATTGCGTCGCTGAAAATTCTGGAGCATTTCGGGGCCGATGTGGAATACCCTGAAAGTCAAACCTGCTGCGGACAGCCGATGGCGAACACTGGTTGTACCAATGAAGTCGGCCCTCTGGCATTACGTTTTCTGGAAATCTTCAAATCTTACGACGCGGTTGTTTGTCCTTCGGGCAGTTGTGTTTCGATGGTGAAGCATCATTACGATGAATATTTAGGCGATCATCCGGATTACAAACGACTCAAAGAAAAAACGTTTGAATTCTGCGAGTATCTGACCGGCCCGATGGGAATTAAAAAACTGGACGGTCAATTTCCGCATAAAGTCGGGTTGCACCAAAGCTGTCATGGTCTGCGAGAGCTACGTTTGGCCAGTTCCAGTGAAGTTGTAGGCGAACCATTTGGAAACGCGCGGGAACTGCTGGAGAGTATTGAAGGTGTCGAAATTACGACGCTGCAAAGACCCGATGAATGCTGTGGCTTCGGTGGAACATTCGCGGTCGCTGAAGAAGCCGTATCCTGTATGATGGGAGAAGACCGCGTGTACGATCACGAACAGGCGGGAACCGAAGTTTTAACGGCCCTTGATATGTCATGTCTGATGCACATGGATGGCATTATCCGAAGACAAAAGAAACCGATTCGCGTCATGCATATAGCTGAAATTTTTGCAGAGTGTTTATAACATGCCATCACATCCGAAATTAGCTGAGGCCTTTGTCAAAGATAAAGAACGTGCCAAATGGCATGATCAGTCACTCTGGTTCGTGCGCTCGAAACGCGACAAAGCCGTCCATCAACTTCCTGAATGGGAATTACTTCGCGAACAAGCTTCTAAAATCAAATCGTATGTGATTTCGCATTTACCCGATTTGCTGGAACAGTTCGAAAAGAATGCGACAGCCAAAGGCGTTCACGTGCACTGGGCGCGGGATGCCAAAGAGCACAACGAAATCGTGCACAGCATCTTAGAGAAACACCAAGTCAAACGCGTTGTAAAAAGTAAGTCGATGCTGACCGAAGAGTGTCATCTCAATCCGTATCTGGAACGCCATGGGATTGAAATTGTTGACACCGATCTCGGGGAATGGATTGTTCAGCTGCAGGATAAACCGCCCAGTCATATTGTGATGCCCGCCATTCATATCAAAAAAGAAGAAATTGGCGAGCTGTTTCATGAAAAACTGGGCACCGAAAAAGGAGCCTCTGATCCTCAGTATCTGACGGAATCTGCTAGACAACATTTACGCCGCAAATTCATCGAAGCTGATGCCGGGATTACGGGTGTGAATTTTGCCATCGCCGACACGGGGGGCTTTGTCGTCTGTACGAACGAAGGCAACGCCGACCTGGGTACTTCGCTGAATAAACTGCACATCGCCTGTATGGGCATCGAAAAACTGATTCCCCGTGCCGACGACTTGGGTGTCTTTCTACGACTATTAGCACGCTCGGCAACCGGACAGCCGATTACCACGTATTCCTCTCACTTTCATGGCCCCAAGCCCGATGGCGAAATGCACATTGTTCTCTTGGATAACGGCCGCAGCGAAATTTCGGGGAGTGACGAGTTTCGTCGCTCCTTAAATTGCATTCGGTGTGGCGCCTGTATGAATACGTGCCCCGTGTATCGGCGGAGCGGCGGTTACAGTTACAGCAATACGATTCCGGGCCCGATCGGTTCGATTCTGGGACCCGCTCACGATACGAAAAAACATTCCAGCTTGCCGTTTGCCTGCAGTCTGTGTGCATCCTGCACTGATGTGTGTCCGGTGAAAATCGATCTGCATCATCAACTGTTGACCTGGCGAAAAGAAATTAGGCTAAAAGGTCTGCTTCCCTTTTCAAAACGGCTTTCGATGAAAATGATGGGGTGGATGATGCAGGCGCCGCGGCTGTATCAGTTTGCTGGAACATGTGCGCGGTGGGTTGTGCCTTACTTACCACGCTTTTTACTTTACAATCGCTTTAATGCCTGGGGAAAGCAACGGGAGCTACCCGATATACCAAAACAGAGTTTCCGAGAGTGGATGAAAAAGAATCATGACCGCAAGTAAAGATCATATCTTGAGCCAACTCCGGAAACAGTCCGTCCCTGCATCAGAATTGCCCGACTTGCAACAGGCAGAGTTGACGCAACAATGGATCACGTACCCCGATCTAAGCGAGCAGTTTACGGAATTGCTCGCTTCAATCAAAGGGTTATGCTTGCGTGTGAAGAACGTCGAAGAAGTCAATCAGCGGCTGGCAGAACTGCCCGTCTATCAGGAATCGAAACAGATCTGTTCGCTGATTCCCAACTGCGGCCAACCTAATGTGAACGTGAATGAAATCACGGATCCACACGATTTCAATGACGTCGACTTTGCCATTTTGCCCGGCGAATTCTGCGTAGCAGAAAACGGCGCCACCTGGATTAGCAACGATGGCGGCCCCACGCGCACTCTGTATTTCCTCGCGCAACATATCGCCTTGATCGTACCCGCTTCGGAAGTCGTGCCACACATGCACGCCGCCTATGAGCGCCTGACATTCGAAAACCCCAGCTTCGGCACCTTCATGGCAGGCCCCTCCAAAACCGCCGACATTGAACAATCGCTGGTGATTGGCGCGCACGGTGCACGGTCACTGACGGTGTTTCTGGTTGACGATGCGTTTTAAGTCTGCTGTGACACGCGAAATACACGAAAATTCCTGTTCGTGAGATGCTCAACAAGTTAGCATAAAGTTTGGCAAACACCATTGGTGCCGACTTCTTACTCTCCCATCAAGAAAAGTATATGCGCATGAGTCGAATTTTCTATAAGCTTGCGATGGTCGCGGCGATCTACTGTCTGTTCTCGTCGCAGGCGGAAGCGAAGCAGCCTAACTTTGTATTTGTGATGGCGGATGATTGTACGTTTCGTGATATTGGCTGTTATGGCGGGCAGGCGCATACGCCGCACATTGATCGGCTGGCTACGGAGGGAATGCGGTTCACGCGCTGCTTTCAGGCGGCGCCGATGTGCTCGCCGACACGGCATAACGTTTATACCGGTCAGTATCCGGTTAAGATCGGTGCGTATCCCAATCACACGAACGCGCACGTCGGCGTGAAAAGCATTGTGCATTATCTGAAGCCGCTGGGCTACCGCGTGGCGCTCAGCGGCAAAACTCATATTGGACCCCGGTCGGTCTTTCCCTTCGAAAAGCCAAAGGGGGCGGATCTTGTTGAAGCAGCCGGTAACTTTTTTGCTGATTGCAAAGAGGGCGACGATCCGTTCTGCATTTTCTTTTGTTCCAAAGAGCCGCACACTCCCTGGGACAAAGGAGATCCCTCGCGCTACGAGGCGAGCAAACTGAAGTTGCCGCCTTATTTCGTTGATACCCCGGAAACGCGCGAGGTCATGACGCGTTATCTGGCGGAAATTACTTACTTCGACGGAGAGGTCGGCGGTATTCTTGCTGCGCTCGATAAGAACGGGCTCCGCGAGAACACGCTTCTTATCGTTGTCAGCGAACAGGGCAGCAGCATGCCTTTCGCAAAATGGACGTGTTACGATTCCGGCCTGCAGTCCGCTTTAATTGCCCGCTGGCCCGGTAAGATCCAACCCGGCAGCATCAACCGTGCGATGATCGAATACGTGGATCTGGTTCCCACTTATGTGGAAGCGGCGGGTGGTACGCCCGATCGTGTGCTTGATGGCAAAAGCCTGCTGCCTGTTTTCGCTGGGAAGCAGGAACATAAAGAGTATGTCTTCGGTGAAATGACAACGCGGGGAATTCTTAACGGTTCCGATACCTTCGGAATTCGTTCGGTTCGTTCGAAACAATTCAAGTACATCTGGAACTTCACCCCCGAAATTGAATTTCGCAACGTCTGTATGTTGTCACCCGAATTCAAGAGCTGGGAGGCGAAAGCGGACGCCGGTGATGCGGACGCCGCCGAGAAGGTGCGACGTTATAAAAACCGACCCGGTGTTGAACTGTACGACATCACCAAAGACCTGACCGAGTGGAATAATCTGGCCGGCAAACCGGAATACGCGTCGGTGCAGGCTGAGCTGAAAGCGGAACTGGAAGCATGGATGAAACATTGCGGCGACAAAGGTCAGCAGACCGAAATCGACGCTTACAAACGTACCAGAGTCGGCAAGAAGAAAAATAAGAGGAAGCAAAAATGAAGCTACTACGATTCATCTTGTTATTCGTGTTCTCGGCAGGCCTGCATGAGGCCAACGCCGCCTCGCAGGAAACACGTAAACTCAATGTGTTCTAATCATGACCGTCTTATATCTAAAAGGGCCGAGCGATGCTGGAATGGAATAATCACTCAAGCCGCAAATCGAACGATTATGAAGCGATTCTGCCGGAAAATCAGGAGTATCTTATTGATGAGATTTTAAGGGAGCTGTTCAATTTTCTGAATGAAACGCTCATCGGCAACGGGAATGCCATCGATTTCGACCAGCTGATGTTTCAGGTGAGTCCCGAGACGGGCCGGGTGATTGCGGCTGCAGCCATAGCTGAACAGTATGAGCGGGGCTATATCGACGCCTGCCATGTGCGGATTCAGGAGATTCAAAACCGTTATTATGTCTTCGCTGATAACGAAGAACTGGAAGATGATGATGAATTTTCCAGGTGCGTCAAATCAATCGAGCGAGAAATCGGGCAGAAGTTTCACCAGATCTTGTTATCGCATCTGGATGAACTGAGAAAACAGTGTTCAGAACACGGATTCGATTATATTCAACTGGAAAGCGGAACGGATCTAGATGCCGTTTTACTAAAAGAACATTACGATCCTGCCTGACGTGTGAGTTGGCCACAAAATTTACGAAAGATTCAGTGCGAAGCATCTGCTTCCGTCTAGAGCAGCAGATGGTGACATTCTATCAGGCAGGGTACCGTTTTCTTTGCAGAAGCGACAGTCGTAACAGAATAGGAAACAGAGATGAAGCAACTTTCAATGATTTTGTGTTACATATTTGTGATGGGAGTCGTTCCCTCTAGTGCCGCTCCTGAGCCAACAACAGAAATGCGCAAACCCAATATAATACTGATCATGGCCGACGATGTGAGTTGGGAATGTTTTGGTGCCTATGGCGCGGAGGAGTATAAAACGCCGCACATTGATGCATTGGCGAAGCGCGGTGTGCGATTCAAAAATTGTTATTCGACACCCATTTGCACGCCGTCGCGGGTGAAGCTGATGACGGGCAAATACAATTTTCGGAACTACACCCATTTCGGCTATCTCAATCCGAAGGAGAAAACCTTTGGTCAGATGATGCAGGCCGCGGGTTACAAAACGGCCATCGCTGGCAAATGGCAATTAAACGGGATCTATCACGGCGTAGAGGGTAAAGATGACAACACGCGTCCGTTCAAGGCGGGTTTTGATGAATATTGTCTGTGGCAACTGACTCGCGGCGCTAGGGCTAAAGACGGAGGGGGCGAGCGTTTCTGGAGTCCGTTGTTAGAACAGAATGGTAAGTTCTTATCGATCGAAGCTAACGAGGGCAAATACGGACCGGATATTACGTCGGATTTTATCTGCGACTTTATCGACAAGAACAAGGATCAACCTTTCTTTGTTTACTATCCGACGACGCTGGTGCATAATCCTTTTGTGCCGACACCTGATACGATTGGTTCGGCGCCGCGGAATCATGATGCGAACAAACAGCCGAAGAGCAAGAAAGAACGAAAAGCCAACTTTGTCGCGATGGTTAACTACCTGGATAAGATCGTGGGTAAGATTGTGAAACGGGTAGAGCAGGCGGGTCAGTTAGAGAACACGCTCATTCTATTTACAGCCGACAACGGAACGAACGTTGGTATTAACTCGCTTTGGAAAGGCCAGAAAATTCGCGGCGGGAAAGGTTCCACAACCAACATGGGCACGCATGTGCCATTGGTGGCTTATTGGAAAGGACATACGCCAAAAGGTGTCGTCTTAGATGATTTGATTGACTTTACGGACTTCTATCCTACATTCGCTTCGCTCGCAGGAGTGAAACTCGGGAAGGGCGATCCCATTGATGGGCGCAGCTTTCTACCGCAGTTGAATGGCGAAAAAGGGCATCCTCGCGAGTGGGTATTCTGTCACTACCAGCCTTACTGGGGTCGCTTTAAAGGCAGTCAATATATTCGCGATGCGCAATTCAAACTATACCGCGACGGGCGTTTTTATAATGTTCCCCAAGATATGAAAGAATCGCGAAATCTCACCGTTGAAAAGACGAGTGAGCGTGGAAACACAGCACGGCAGAAGCTGAAACAGACTCTCGATACCGTCCCCCCGGCCCCGACCATCGAGGGAGGTCGGAATATCAAAGGGCGGCCCGTCTACCGGGACTGGAAAAATATTTTGAACCCGAACGATTAGCTCGTATTCCCATAGAAATCAAAGAAAACAGATCATATGAAGCACATGCATTTGACACATTTAATCCTTTTGTTGGCAGCGATTCTGTTGATGTCGAATACGCTGCCTGCAGCGGAGACACCAGACAAGCAGGGGCGGCCCAACATTGTGTGGATTGTTGTTGATGACATGTCGTGCCACTTCGGCTATCAGGGAGAAAAGCTCGTCAAGACGCCGCACGTGGATCAGCTTGCGCGGGAGGGTGTTGTCTTCAGTAACGCGTATGTGACGGCTCCGGTTTGTTCCACGTTTCGATCGGCCTTGATTACCGGGATGTACCAAACGACGATCGGCGCGCACCATCATCGTAGCGGACGGGGCGCGTTAAAGATTCATCTACCAAAGGGTCTGCAGACCATTCCTGAACTGTTTCGTGAAGCCGGTTATTACACGACGAATGCCAATGCGGACGGAACACGACCCGGAAAAGTGGATTACAATTTCGACTATCAAAGATCGGACCTCTACAACGGAGTAGATTGGACCCGGCGCGCCAAAGGGCAGCCGTTCTTTGCGCAGTACCAACTGGCGGGAGGAAAACTGCGTAATTCTGAAAAGGCTTACAAAAGAGTGGAAGCCGAATTGGATGATTTGGTCACAGCAGAAGAAGTGACACTGCCGCCCTACTATCCGGATCATTCGGTCATTCGCCAGGACTGGGCCGCTTATCTTAACTCGGTTGTTTATACGGACAGACAAGTCGGGCAGATCATTGATCGACTGAAAGCACAAAATGTTCTCGATAACACCATCGTCTTTTTTCTGACCGATCATGGTATCAGTCATGCGCGCGGCAAACAGTTCCTCTATGAGGAAGGGATGAAGATTCCCTTTGTGGTCTGGGGTCTGAAGTATGAGCGAGCGGGATCGGCGCGAGACGAACTCATTTCGCACATTGATCTCGCGGCGACCAGTCTGGCATTTGCGGGGATAAAAATTCCATCCACAATACAGGGTCGCCCGTTGTTCGGACCGCAGGCCAAGCCGCGCGAGTATGTGGTGGCGGCCCGTGACCGTTGTGATGAAACCGTGGATCACATTCGCGGCATTCGCAAAGGGAACTTCAAATACATTCGCAACTACCTGCCCGAACGGCCTTATCTGCAGCCCTGTAAGTACAAGGACGCGAAACCCTTCATGCCTGTGTTGCGCGAACTGGCTGCCGCCGGTAAACTAAACGAAGCACAATCTCTGCATCTCGCTGAAACACGGCCTGAGGAAGAACTCTATGACCTTTCCCGCGATCCGTGGGAAATTCATAATCTTGCCAGTGATGCTACTCAGAAAGAACGGCTTGCCGAATTTCGTGGTCTACTTGCGAACTGGGAGTTCGAAACAGACGACAAAGGTCGCTTCCCCGAATCGGAAGCCATGTACGACAGCGATATGGCGCCCTATCTGGCCAAATCGCGGAAGCGAAATCCAGATCAAGCAAAAATTCTGGAGTCGAATATTTCGCAAATGAAACGCTGGCAGGCCGCAGGCAAATAAGAGTGTCACGCACGTGCGTGGCGACTGTTCACCGACTAAATAGAAAGAGGGCCTGATCCAAATGGCATTTTCTGAGAAAATGAATAAGGGAGAGATCGATTGGACAGAACTCGCCCGAACTCTTGGAGCATTGGATGACGACGGCCGTGAACACGGCAGTAGTATTGATGCGCGTGAAGCCATCGCGATGATTCTTGGACCAACTCATTTACGTAATGCTGTTGACCATTACGTCAGACATAAAAAGGGAGGAGAACTGGTTCGCAATGTTCTCTGGCTACTCCGTCCTTGGTCTGCGATGGAGCGATGTTATGAGATATATCAAACGGACGACGATCCTGAAGCACGATGCACGGCCATTGAACTGCTGCGAGTCGTAGCAGACAGGAGAGTGTTGCCTTGGATCAAAGGTTTTCTTGAAGATTCTGACAAAGGGGTCCAGAGTTGGGCTGCGGGCATTGTTGACCAACTTTTATGGTCTGATCTGGTTGATCCGGAAGATTGTGCTGAGCTTTTACAACTCATGGCAAATCATTCAAATAGACTAGTTCTCGACAGGTATTCGTTTATCATTAATTTTTTAAATGAGCGAGAAATTCGACTTGACAAACTGCATAAACAATAAGAGACCCAGCACCACTCTCGATATCTCCGAAGGAGCACATCATGTCCGACCGTCGGCTGCGTAGACGCGACTTTCTTTATCAAACTTTACTCGCGGGAGCTGGCGCGCTGGGAGTGCGCGGGCTGGACGCTGCAGAAAACAAAATGCCTCTGCTGGGGCAGGGTGCATTTCAGTATCGTCCGGTTGCGGGGTGGGGAGTGTTGGATGTAAAAACGCCGGTGAAGAACTGCAGCGCCATGGTCGTCGATGCCAAGGGTCGGATTTTTCTGCTCACCGATCACCTTGATAACAATATTATCATTTATAACAAGGATGGTCAGTTGCTGGGCAAATGGGGCAAACGATTTCCCGGCGCGCATGGTCTGCAGATTGTGAAAGAGGGGGACCGCGAGGTTTTGTTTATTACCGATTTGAATCTGAATCGGGTCTTCAAGACCACGCTGGATGGCGAAATATTGATGGAGTTGACGTATCCCAAATCGACGGGCAAGTATGCCAGCGCGAAAGAGTTTCGCCCCGCATGGACACTGCATTTACCTAACGGCGATTTCTTCGTGCTGGACGGGTATGGCAAAGATTACATCATGCGTTACAACCGTGATGGCAAACTGTTGCATTACTTCGGCGGGCCGGAGGGGGGCATTGCCCATTGGGGTCCGCATGGGGGAACCATTGATTCACGCGGTCCGGGGGAACCTGAGATGGTGATTGCGATGAGTGATCAGCAGACGATCAAACGCCTCTCGCTGGAAGGAAAGTTGATCAAGGAAATTCACTTGCCCGGCTCGAATCCGCGCATGATCCAAATTGTCGGCGAGCATATGTTTGTGCCGCATCTGGCGGACAACTGGCCGAAAGATCGTCAAAGTACTGGTTATCTTTCGGTGCTGGATCGCGATTACAAGATCGTCTCGAACATTGGCGGGACTGCGCCCCGATATATCGACGGCAAACTACAGCCGATGCAGCAACAGGGGGGTCTGTTCCGACACCCGCACGATCTGGTGGTGGCTTCGGATGGCGCGATCTATGTACCACAGTTCGCTTCCGGGAATACGTATCCGGTGAAACTGGTGCCTGAGACTACGACGTAAGATCGCTTTGTTACTATGATTCAGATGAATCAACACTCCCGCTTGATCATGATCAATAGAAAGTTCAACATGAAGTACATTACTTCCCTCGGGATCGCGTTACTGGCCTGCGTCGCCCTGCAATCGGGTAGTGCGTCATCCGCGGACCCAAACCCCGGGCACCGACTTCTGATCGGCTATGGAGAAGGGGTGCTGGAGCTGGATGAGAAGAATCACACGGTCTGGCATTATCAGAATCCTGAAATTGAGCTGGTCTATGATGCGTGGAAATTAGAGAACGGGAACATCCTTTTTTCGCATCGCTTTGGCGTTCGTGAAGTCAACGCTGCCAAGGAAACGGTGTGGGATTTCAAAGTAGCTCGAGAAAAAGGGAAGCAGGAAATCAATTCGTGCCAGCCTTTGAAGGGAGGCAAGACGCTGATACTTGATTGTGGCAATCAGAAACTTCTCGAGGTCAATCGTCAAAAGAAAGTGACGTTATCTATTGATCTGCCGGACGGTGGCAAAAACCCGCACAACCGCTATATGCAGGCTCGCAAAACGCCAGAGGGTACATATTTAATTTCCTATCGCGATCATAAGAAAATTCTGGAGCTGAACGCGGACGGTGATGTGGTCTGGCAATACGCGCTTAAGGACAACGACCGGCCCTTCACCGCCATCCGTCTGGCGAACGGGCGCACGCTGGTGCCTAATATCACGTCGAACCGCATCATTGAAATCGGACGTGACGGCAAAATCAGATGGGAGATGAATACCAAAGATGATCTGGGTTTTCAGATTTTGTATCCCGTGGGCGTGCATGTGCGCAAAAACGGAAATCTGGTCGTGATCAATTCCGACTATCATCATAAAAAAGGCATGAACAATGACGTGCAGGCCTTTGAAATCAATCGCGAGAAGCAAGTGCTGTGGAAATTAATGAAAGCTGACCTAGAGAAAGATGGTAAAGTGCCCGTCGTCGAACGCGGGACCAAAATGCCCTCGCATCATCTGTTGAGTATTCAAGTAATTGGTGAACCTTTGGAATTGAAGTAGGTGTGATTATTGATTTAACAACCATCTATTGGTTTCGGACCACTTTTTCTTTACTCACAGACCCACTCTGTTTTAAAATACTGAGACCTGTTTATTCAGTCATCTGACTACGCTGCCCTTACTAAGGAAGTTACGATGCGAACCCTGTTGTTTGCCATAATTGTTGCTATTACTTCGCACCTCTCACCTGTCGTGGGGCAAGACGCTGTGCCGTCTGCTGCTTCTAAAAGTGTGAAGCCGGGAATCAATAAGGCATTCCTCGACCCCGATTTGGATGTTGAGAAATGGATCAAACGTTTCGAAGTCGAAAGTCGCGAAGTCTTCCGCGCCAGGGCACAGATTGTGAAGCAGCTGCAACTTTCTCCCGGCGACCGCATCGCCGACGTTGGCACGGGTACCGGATTGTTTATCGAACCCTTTTCCGAAGCGGTCGGCAACAAGGGCTGGGTTTATGCGCTGGATATCGCTCCCAAATTTGTCGAACGCGTTGGAAAAATGGCGGAGATCCTCCATCTGAACAATGTCACGCCGGTACTCAGCGGGCAGGACGACATCCGCCTTGCTCCCGGATCGGTCGATGTGGCCTTTATTTGCGACGTCTATCACCATTTCGAATACCCTGCCGCCTCGCTGGCTTCGATTCGCAAGGCGCTGGTTCCCGGAGGCATACTGGTTTTGATTGATTTTGAACGGATCCCTGGAAAGTCCCGGGAATGGACGTTGAACCATGTCCGTGCGGGGAAAGCGACATTCCGTAAAGAGATTGAGCAGGCCGGCTTCGAATTTGTGGAAGAAGTGAAGGTGCCTGCCCTCAACGAAAACTACTTTCTGCGTTTTCAGCGGAAGTAGTTCGCGACGGCGGACATATCGGTTTGACCCGGCGTCTAGGTGTGAATTCAAAGTCATTCACGGTCCTTCTTTTCTAATTCTCGGAATATTTTGATCCAGTGGCGGCGAATTTCGTTATCGGAGTTATGACTTCTAAATGCCCCCAATGTGGACGAACTCGGAAAGTGTTCGCTTTTAAGATCGTTTCCGATGTCTGTGAGGAGTGTGGTTACCTTCCAGTGCAGGCGCGGATCACTCGAATGGTATTGCACGTTTTGTCTTTGTTTCTGCTTCTCGGTGGGCTGACTATCTTAAATGATGTTACCTTAGCAGGAGCCATCATTTGTCTGGTCTCAATCACCATGTTTGCGGTTGCGACTCACAATTCACGTGCCAAAGCCAGCAAGGTGTTTGCTGTTGCAAAGCGCGTTTCTTCTAAAATGTCCGTGCTTTCCCTTTCATTTCTCTGTGTGGTCCTCATCGTTGTACCTATCTGGATATGGTTCGATGCCTGTTTTCAGCACGCGTTGTCCTGGGCACGCGTTGATCTGGGGATTCCGGATGATGTGGGACTGGATTTGATCAGATTGAACTCCATGGGTGCAGCATTTTTATTAGATGCCGGAAAGCCAACTTACTTCCAGAAGATCCATTCCATGTCGACACTCGGACCACGCATCTGGGCGATGATCTTTATTTTGTGTGGCACATCTCTATCCCTACTGCTGGGTGTGATGCACGTGGTTCTCAACGGCGCCAGCAAAAGGTACATCCTTATTTTGACAGTGGCCCTGCTGGGTATTTCGGCAGTGGTTTATCAACAAGAGAATCTTCTCTGGTATTCGGTGAGACATCGTGTCGCAAATCATCTTCCTTTATTTCAAAACTTGCAACAAGAATTGAAACGGGAATGGCCGACCACATCGGGCCGCTTCCCTGAAGCAGGTAAGTATTTTGCACACGAACAACGACCTGACGAACTTTTTCTGCTTGACCCAACGTCGTACGGCGTCGCCGAATCATTGGGGTATTCTGTGAGAAAATTGCCCGACGGAGGATTCTCTTTTACGTTGGGGCCGCACTATTTATTCCAAGTGGAATATCATCCACCAGAGCATGTTCCGTTGGCGAACATTCAAAGCGAATTCTGGGCTTCGCAGCTCGTCAGATCCAGTGAAATCGAAGAGGGATGGTTTCTGACTCAATACACGTCTGTCCGGAAAGAAAAAGGGGTTGATACAAAAACCACAGAAAACTAATCTCTCATTACTTTCATAGTTGAGTCAATTCTCTTCAAGGATCAGGTCATGCATCAAAAATTCATTCGGCGGGCGTTATTGGCGTTTGTGTTGATTCCGGTTATGGTCGTCGTCGGCGCGGATGAAAAACCCAAACAGGATGCTGTCTCTGAGTTCACAGGCACATGGAGTACGATTTCCGGAACGAATTCGGTGATTTTCAGTATCAAAGACGATGGTGAAGCGGTGATGTTTCTCCTTCAAAGCGGCGCGTACAACATGGGCAATGTGCCCTGGAAGCGGGTTCCCGGAGGAATATTGATCGAAGGCTTACCCCGGTTCCGGTTTTGGAAAGGGAGGAATCGCAACGAAGCGCGCGTTGAGATGGAAGCACTTCCGCCTGAGATGACCAGTGAAGATTGGCAAGAGTTTCCGCTTTCCTTTTTCATGCGTCGCGCGAGCAGCAAGCGTTTGCCTAAGCAGTTTCATCAGCGAAGTTTGCCGAAACGCTGGGGCTATGCGAAGCTGCCTCCCGAGTGGGATCAAGGGGCGGGACGCAGACGCGTGTATCGAGAGAAATAGAAACCGGATGGATGCAAGTGGGTTGATTCGTTTTTCATCTTCGCAAACAGAAGGACGTCACATGACAACGAATATTAAAGTCATTGCAATGATCGCCTCTGCCCTGGTTTGTCTGCTCTTACTGTTTCCGCCGCGAACTACTGGTACGACGTCGTTGAATTCCGTCTCGCGCGGATTTTTATTGGGCGATATTTATCGCACCAATGTACCGAATGGATATCAAGCAAACGAAAAGGGCCATAATGTCATGGTCTATGCCACTATTCCTTGTCGGATAGACATGACCCGGCTGGTGATGGAATTGATGGTTGTTCTTTCGGTCGCCACAATGCTCGCGTTCTTTTTGAACCTGCGTTCGAGTTTGGAGCCGAAATATGGTGAGGGCCCCGAATAGCCATCAGAAAGGAGGTCTGAGCTTATTTTTCTCCATCCTTTGATGGCCGACGCTACGTTCAATTGTTGACGAGGTCGAGAGATTCCCATTCACCTGTTCTGGCGCCTCTCCGCTCGTCAGTCCGAATCTGTTGCTCAATCCATTTCAACTTCAACATCACAAAAAACAAGATCGGCATCAGAACAGGCACAAGATAACCAAGTGGAGACATTGCCGGATTGACGAGCAGATTGAGAGACGTGTGAATCAGAAGCATTCCGCAAAATCCACCGACGCCGAATAAAAGGGCTCGTCGAGGAGACTTTGGTTGTCCGAATACTCCATGCATGGTTGCAACAAGACCAAGATAGGTGATCAGGATCATAAAACCCTCTGCCGCCATTAGGAACCAAAGTACAATTGCTGTTTCGGCGGTATACTTTCCTTTTGAAATAAGGAACAAGCACCAGGGTATACCGACGATTACCCATAACAGGATACCGGTCAACCATCCTCTCATTGTGGTTTTCCAGATGGAGGGAGGCCATGACCGAACTGGCGCGAACAAAGGGATGTATGAGAGTGCTGACGCATACAATGGCAATGAATCGCGCAATTTGCGTGAAAGCTCATCCGTGGGTCCAAATCGCTTGATGGCGGCGCAGACGGCAGCGTCATGGTCACCGAGCCGCGCCAGTTCTTCATCATAGATTCCCTGTAAATGACCCAGGAGTTCTTCTCACATTTTACGCCGATGACCTTGCGGGATACGAAGCGGGCGAATGGCTGTTTCGATATGGATCATCAGTTCTTTCATGGCTATCCTCCGAGTGCATGATTCATAATTGATACAAAATAGGACCATTCCTGGCGAGCTACCGCGAGCTGCCGTTTTCCCTTCTTCGTCAGTGAATACAACCGTCGACGTGCGCCACGGCGGCCGGTTTCTTCACCTTCCCACTGGCCTTTCACCAACCCCGCCGTTTCCAAGCGGTACAGAGCCGGGTAGAGCGATCCCTCTTTCATTCTCAGGGCTCCGGAACCGGCCGCTGCGATTCGTTTTACTATTTCCAGGCCGTGCGCCTCGTTCTCCTCCAAAGCGGAGAGAATCAGCGGCTCAACATGGCCACGCAGTTTGTCACCGGTTATTTCTTGCATGTCTTTATTTATAGACAGTCTATATATAACGTCAAGGCGAAAACCGTCCCAATTGCATTTTGGCGTTGAAATGAATGGGCTGATTGCATGCACTCTGTTCGGTCATTAGTGCGTCGGTCTAACACGTTGCAGCGGAAGCAATTGGCTATCAAGCGTGCGTTAAAGCAGCGGAGGTACCAGGCATTTTTGCATTCGTTCATTGCACTTCGATGCCCATTTTTTATTCAACAAGTTTTTAATTTTATCGAAAATGAGCGGAAGATTTTGGCAGCTTGTACGTTCTCCTGGTAAGAGACGAAATTGATTGATGGCCATCTCGGTTACAGTGTTGCAGGCGAGTTTCATCAGCATTTATTTTGCATGATAGCAATGAATCGGGCGAACTCGCTTTCTAGTCTTGTACTTTTAAATTTCGTTGTGTACTTTTTCATTACATAGCCTGTGGGTGTGCCGGATTGCATGTCAGCCTACGAAGCTGTTGGACCAGGTTCAATTCCTGGACGGGCTAATCCGCCTCGGCGGAGTCAGGAGCGAGTCGACAAATGGATCCTGCGTTCACCTCTCGGAAGGAACGCTCAGATTTGCCAAATCTAGAAACTCGTTCTCCAAATCGGCTCCGCTCCGAGGCCTTTTAATCATAATAAGAAAGGAATACCGTCATGTTAATCAAAGAAGTCGGACGCGAATTCATCGTCAAAGACACACATCGCGGGCTGTGGTATGAAGACGGTAAACTGACCAAGGTTCTTGATGCGGGTCGGTACAAGATTCCTCCGCGAAGCAAAATATTAAGGCAGCTACCTATTGTTGAATGCCTGCTTGTCGACGTACGCGAACGTGAATTGACTATTAAAGGGCAGGAAATTCTAACGGCTGATAAGGTCGCCATTCGTGTGAGCATTTTAGTGCAGTTTCGCGTAACCGATCCTAAGGCGGCGATCCATACGGTCGATAATTTCGAGGACCGAATTTATACCGACGTGCAATTGGCGGCTCGACGTTCGCTGGCTTCGATGACGCTTGAAGAAATTCTGACCAATCGAAACCAGCTTAGTGAGGATATTCTCTCGGATGTCAGTGAATCTGCGAGTGAATACGGTGTGACCATACGACGGGCTGACGTGAAGGACTTAATTTTTCCGGGAAACCTCCAGGAGATTATGAATCGTGTATTGGCTGCAGAACGAAATAGTCAAGCTCAGCTAGTTGATGCACGAACACAGGCCGAGGTCGAGCAAATTCAGGCTCAGTCGCGGGCGGAAGTTACTCGGCAGGAAGCGAAAGCGGAAGCAGAAGCACGGCATCTACGCGAGCAGGCTAAAGCTGAGGCTTTACATACTCAGGCGGCAGCGGAAGCACTCGCATATCAAGAACGCGTTAAAGCAGCAGAGGCACTAGAAGGTCATCCAGCATTATTGCGATTGACGGAACTGGAAACTCTGCGCGAGCTGGGGAAAAATGCCAATGCGCGGTTGTATCTTGGGTTCGATCGCAGTGGCCTTGGTTTCGAAAAATCTGATACTGGATCTTAGAATGGGAAGAGTCCGAATCATCAGGTGGCAGCGACTGTACTTCGAGTTGTCAATCAAAATTCGTTTTGGCAATTATGGCTTCATTCAAACGAAAAAAGTGGACGTTGACAACTAAGGTCGCTATGATCAAATAATGGCGTTCTTTTGTGACATTTCTTTTCATTTCTGGCACATCTGTCGTTCAATGCCGATTCGGTCGCAGCCGGCTTCAATCATTCAGCATCACTAAGTAAAGGTATCATTATGGATCCCGTAGGAATCATCATTTTCTTGATCATTGGTGCGATCGCAGGCTGGCTTGCGGGAACTTTAATGAAAGGTGGCAGCTTCGGCTTACTCGGCAACATCATTGTCGGCGTACTTGGCGCAGTCGTGGGGGGTATCGTGTTTAGGATATTGGGACTCTCGGCGGGAGGATTCCTCGGCGAAACTGTGATGGCGACCGTGGGTGCGATCTTGTTATTGTTCATTGTCAGTAAATTGAAAAAGGGCTAATTGTCACAGTGTTTTCTGTAGTGGCGGTTCACTTTTTGAAAGATGGACTGAGGCCTGACTCTGTTTTTATCCATCCCCTTTTTTAACTCACACGATCAGTCTTCTTTTAGAAAACCGGATTCTATCAGTTCTTCGTAGCCCTGTGGGAGGGGCCGGACTTTATCGTTGTATTTTTCCAGAAGGTTCGCGGCGATTTTGGCACGAAAACCGACGGCACAGTGGAGATAAACGATCTTATTCTGAGGTAACTGTTTGCGTTCTTCTTTAGAGATCCCATCCTGCAAGCTGCTCAAAGGCAAGAAAATGGCTCCTTTGACATGACCGGCATTCCATTCGTCTAGTTCTCTAACATCAGCAAGCACGGCTTTTTTGCTTGCGATGTTCTTTTTAATAGTCGCCAGAGAATCTTTCGTATGCTCGGCTGCAAAACTGATGGATGTGATGAATGCGATTAAGAAAACTGTGCTGGTCCACTTCATGATTCGATTCCTGTTTTATTTTTTGAAAGATAATGTCGCGGGGATGGGAATTTGAACTCTTCCCGAGAATTGTAGCGTCTCTATTATATCTTTTCTATATGAGAAATTGGGGTAGGGGGATGAGCCTGGTTCGTCTTGGAATAAATCGGTGAGACGATTAAGGGACGAGCTCTACAGAGTCTATCCTGCCATCCACTTCGACTAAGACTATCCCGAGTTCATCACTCTGTAATCCTGAATCTATCGATTCAAATCCAACGTTTGCAGCACTCAGTTCAATGATTAGCTCTTGTAACTCACGTTTTAATAACTGAATTTCCCCCAAGTAAACTTCATTCGGAGGAAAGACCGCAATCTGAATAATCTTACGTTCTGAATCGACGGTTAAATAGACTCCATCATTATCATACGCATAGATTTCGTCAGAGTCGGGAAATCGCTTAAATACACTGAACTCTTCAGAAAGGATGTCTGAATATTTTTCAGGAACTTCTCCCAGAGCAAAGGGACCCACAAATTTTCCCGGAGTGACAATCCACATTTTTCATCTATCTGATTTTGGTCAAAGAAAAAATTTCTTCTCTTTTTACATTGTCATTTGTAATAATAGTACCAATTACTTTCGTAATTCTTATCAAAGTTCTCTTTAGAGTCAAACTGAATGTCAAAGTCGGCAAAAGAACAATAGCTAAATTCGTCATATCTTTTGAGAATTGAAAAGTACTTCCGTGCGTACAACTCCTTTTTGCCATTTTGTTCGTATTTTGCAACCTGCTTGTCAGTATAAAACATAAATGTGACCCCGCCGAAGCACCGCGAAATTTCCCATAGATCGGCATTCGCAATCTGCGCTTTCAACGCTTCAATTTCAAGGTCGGATATTTGTTCATCGGCCTCTTCCTTTGCAATTTGATCGAATGCAGAAAAGACCACAAATAATCCTGTGATGTCATATCCATGTTCCGGCTGTTTTTTAATGATCTCAATAAATTTTTTGGCAATAGCCTTCTGTTTCTTTTTGTCGAAATTGAATCCCTTGCTAAACTTCTGGGCGTGATCCTGATACTCGAGAATTACCTGGATTCGAGGTGCGCGAAGAAGACCATCGGCATGATCGTAGACGACATTCAAGACGACAACATCCCAAGTCGCACTAATCCATTCCGCCAGTTCATCGAAGGGTGATTCGAGACTGGTTTTACCCTGTTTGATGCGTTTTGTTGCTTTGTACTCTTTATCATATGCAGTGATCATGCAACTTCTCTACAATCAGAACAACGTTTTAGCGTGAGTCGGTTTCTTCATGACTCGAATAATTCTGTCTATTCACAAACCGAGTTGTCAAGTTACTTAAAGTAAATTGAACCTATTCTATTTCGTCATCCGAAACTAGCATGGCGAGACACACTGTCGATTGCATTTACGTTACAGGGGGCAATCTGTTTCTTCCTGGGAGCGGTGTTGATGCTTCCCGAAACCGTTCGCGAGGAAGCATTCTGATAGGGATCTGCATTTCTGGATTACATAACATCTTGAACTTGTCTGGCTTGAGACTCTGTCAGAATCCCCAACAAGGCAACTTGCTCTGCGTGCTTCAAAAACTCTGCCTCTGTGCGCACAAAGCCACTTAAATCATTCTTTGCTTGAGAATAATCCACGTTCTGTCACGAAATACAGTTCGTCGAGAAATTTGTTCTGCGCTGCAGAAAGTTTCAGCTCGTTTTCGTTCTGGAGATGTACAATGGCTCGAAATAGATCTGACTGTTCTTTGACATTGATGCGTTTTAGGTCCGCTTCGGTCGGGAGCGGCGTCTCTGGAGCCGACCCAGGCAAAGGCGGCTTCGTCGAAAGTTGCTTCCACTTTGTTTTTTGCGCAGGTGTCAGGACTGCTATTAAATCGTTGCGATATTTGTTCTCGAAGCGACGGAGGTCCGCCTTGATATCTGGGGAATTAGGCAGCCTCGAACCAAGAAACAGTGGTGTCGTATGCTTGTTGTATTCAGACTGAGCTTGAATGATCCGTATTTTCTGAAACGGCGTGGGCGTGTCAAGTTTCTTTTGTTGCGTGAGGGGTGGGTGAACCGTTTTCCGAAGCCGTTGATACGCGACCGAAGGCCGTCGATAAGTGGTGCTCATTGGGAACGATTTCATAAGATGTTGACATCCACTTTTCTGAAACGAGGGACATTTATGGTATTGAATTTGATTGACTGTTGTTTGATGCAGTGGAGATTTCTCTCACTCGCGCGCGACGCGTGCAACGCATATTCGCTAATGGCGGGTGGGGGTCAAGGGTGGTTTTTTCAGGTGTTTTTCGGGTGCTTTTCGAGGAAAGGGCTGTGATTGATTTATTGATTTTGAAAAATTTTTGCAACTTGATGACTCTCGGGCAGGTAAACGTGGTAGATCAGGTTAAGATTGGTGGTCGGTATCGTGCGATCTGAAATGGAGAACTGCCAACATTCGTTATCGTCTTTCTGTAAAAAAAGGGGCTTATCCGTGCATACTGTGAATCCAGTTTCTTATCTTCAACGGTTTTCATTCTTACTCTGTTTTCTGGCGATGGGTGCTGTTGTCTTTGCGCAGGGCAAGTCTTCGACGGAGCCGCGCAAAGAAAATATTGATTGGAACAAACCGATCGCCGTGGCTTCGATTGCCAGTGTCGATCGCGTTCTCGAAGACATTGATTATCTGTTTGAAACGGTTGATAAACCGGAATACCCGGCGATGATCAAGGGTTTTCTGGCCCAGTACCGGAATCTGGAAGGGTTAGATAAAACCAAGCCGTTCGGAGTTCTTGTTTATTTGAATAAAGGAATCTCCCCGCAGCCGACATCTGTTGGATTTGTGCCGATCAAAAATCTGGATGAATTAACTGAAACACTGAGCGAGGTTGGTTTTCAACTGGCGCCGGTAGAAGGAACAGAAGATCGTTATACGCTAGCGCTGCCTAGTTTTTCCGTGCATCTCAAGCTGGCCCACGGCTATGCTTTCTTCCAGCTCAAAAGCGAAGCACTGGATCGAGATTTTACTAACCCCGAGACTTATACCAAAGCGCTGGCTGCTAAATACGATATTGCTGGCGCGCTGTTATTGCAAAATGTACCTGAGCCGATGCGGATGATGGCCGTGGATCTGGCGAGTGCCAAAATTGATGAACAGCTGGCCCGCAAACGAGATGAGAACGATTTTCAATATCGCACGCGTTCTGAAACGGCAAAGTTTCTGTTAAAGCAATTTGAGCTTGTAGCGGCAGATGGTGAAGACTTGACATTTGGCTACAACCTGTCAAAAGCAGACAAGCAGATTCAGTTACATCTCGGTGTTAAAGCTAAATCAGGTTCAAAACTGGAGGCAGAGTTAAAGAACGCTTCCAAGGCAACCAGCCAATACTCATACCTCAATGCGGCGGCGGCAGATTTCCTCGCCTATAATGTCTTTCCGTTGCGTAAAGATTTTGAACAGAAAGCGATTCTGGATTTGATTGAGAAATCAAAGGCGAATGTGCCCCCCTCTTTACTGGGAGATGAATCGAAACCAGGCTCGGTTGCGAAAATGATAGAAGCGGGTAAAGCAACCGTTCGTTCGGGAAAATTGGATGGACACGTTCAGATTTTGCAGACATCCAAAGGGAAGCCTGCTGTGATTGCAGCCTTGAAGTTGAAACAGGGGAATACCTTCAAAGAAGGCTTGCAGGAATTGTTTGATTTGATGTTACAGGCAGAAGATACGGAGGGAATGGAAAAAAATGTCGCTGAGGTCGATGGAGTGACGATCCATAAAATTCTTCCTAAAAATATGAAGCAGGATACGAAAGAATTCTTTGGTGAAAACCCCGTGGTTTACGTGGGCTGTGGACCACATGCGTGTTGGATGGCGATGGGAGAAACAGGTTCTCTAGAATTATTGAAAAAGTCGATTGCCAATAGTCAAAGTACTCGGAGTAAGCCTGGCTCTGCTTTTCTGATTTCTTTAAAGATGGCTCAGCTTCTTCCCCTGGCAGAAAAAAACGCGAAGAATCGCGAGATGATGGAAGCTGCCAAAGTTGCGTTTGCCTCGGGTGGCGATTTACTTACTTTTTATCCTAAAATCACAGCTAATCAGGCGAGTTTGAATTTGGATTTGGGCGAAGGTTTTATTCGACTGATTTCCTTAGCCATTGCCAACCGAAAGTAGAACACTGTTCCCGATATGTCTGAACCAGAAAATTCGATCCTCCCCTACCTGACAGAAGATTTAGCGGGAACAGGTGGTTCGCTAAAAAATGCCGTCGCAGATTTCGTTGTTGAGGAGATCCCCGTTTATGCGCCTACGGGTGAAGGGGATCATCTTTTTCTCTGGATTGAAAAGCGGGGTGTCTCTGCGCAGTTTCTGGTGAAGATATTATCGCAACAGCTGCGAATCAATCCTCGGGACGTTGGTGTGGCCGGGATGAAAGATCGTCATGCGATCACGCGGCAGTTTGTTTCCGTGCCTGGAGAATGTGAACCGTTGTTGGCTGATTTTGCTTTTGACGGGATCAGCATTCTGGAGAGTGCGCGACACGAACGCAAGTTGAAAACGGGGCATCTCAAAGGGAACCGTTTTTCGATCTTACTCCGCAATACGGATGATGATGGATTCGAGAATGCGGTTGCGATTCAGGAACAAATCGCGCAATCCGGCTTTCCCAACTATTATGGTGCGCAGCGGATGGGCATTGGCAATGAAACCCTGATCATGGGTTTGAAACTGTTAAAAAACGAACGCGTGCCAAGCAAATACTTCAGCAATAAATCATTAAAGCGACTGGCATTGTCGGCGGCGCAGTCTTGTCTGTTTAATCGTGTTTTGTCAGATCGCGTTTCTGATGGGAGTTTGCATACCGTTCAATTGGGGGACGTGATGCAGGTTTGTGAATCGGGTGGCATGTTCGTTGTGGAAGATGTGCCCACGGAACAGGGTCGCTTCGATCTGCAGGAAACCGTGATTACTGGCCCTATTTTCGGGCCTAAAATGAAGCAAACCACACATGCGGTACAGGAGCATGAAGAAAAGATCCTGCAAGAGTTTTCGTTAGAGCCTGCTCATTTTTTGCGATATAAAAAACTGACTTCTGGTGCCCGACGTCCATTTCTTATCTGGCCTGAGCAACTTAAAATAGAGCAAACGGATGATGGCATTTTATTCGATTTCGCGCTACCATCGGGCGTGTATGCAACGATGTTGTTAAGAGAATTTATGAAAAATGAAACAGCAGTGTCCGTTCCCGGCGATACTGTCTGAAAGGAATTCTTTGTGAAAGTTTTGATCGATCAAGAACAGATCAACTCGCGCGTCATTAATCTGGGACGTGAGCTGGCAAAGGAATACGAGGGCCGACCGCTGACGATTATTGGAGTTTTGTCGGGAAGTCTGGTGTTAATGGCCGATTTAATTCGCGCGATAGATGTTCCTCATCAGGTGGGCATGATTCAGGCTTCCAGTTATCGAGGTAAAACGACAACGCCCGGTTTATTAGAGGTCAACCTGGATTATCTGCCCGATATTACTGGTCGTAATGTTTTGCTTGTGGATGATATTTTTGACACCGGTAAAACAATGCAGACTGTGTTAGCTCAAATCGGTGAGTTAAAACCACGCTCTCTGAAATCGGCTGTGCTGCTTTGGAAAGTGGAAGCAAACGAAGTGGATTTTACACCTGATTTTCACTGTTTCAAAATTCCAGACCATTTTGTGGTCGGTTATGGACTGGATTACAATAACGAGTATCGGCATCTTCCTTTCATTGGTTATCTGGAAGATGCTGATCTCGCTTGATTGATTTTTTATCAGAATTAGACGTCGAGATTTTTCACATCTAAGGCATGTTTCTCGATAAATTCACGTCGTGGTTCGACGACGTCTCCCATTAAGACGCGGAAGATTTCGTCGGCAGCCGCGGCGTCTTGCATGCCGACTTGAAGTAAGACGCGTTGTGCGGGATCCATACTGGTTTCCCAAAGTTCTTCGGAGTTCATTTCGCCCAACCCTTTGAAGCGGGTTAATTTCAGGCCTTTTTCTCCGATTGCTCTCATCGAAGGCAGGAGATTTCGGAGATTTGTCAAACGAACGACATTCCCTCCGGTATTGATATTAAACGGAAAAATAGGCTCTCCATTTCGGTTTCCAGGGGAATAGAAATCTTTTAATTTCATTCCATAACCTCTCAACTGTTTCAACAATTCATTGATGCTTCTGATCTCATGCAAGTCGGTCACCTGCAGGGCACCTTCTTTGCCAAACTCATCTTCTTCGCTTCCTTCGCCCTCTTCAGAATTCGGCTCTTCTATTGGCTGACCATTATCGTCTGCGATTTCGAGTTCTTCGCCGCGTTTTGCTTCTTCTTCTTTCAAGAATTTGGTCATCTCTTCCTGGGAGGAGAACCAGAATTGTTCTTTGCCCAGGAAGATTCTGTATTGGGGAAGCAGGCCGTCTTCTGTTGCAAAATTGAGGGACAGGAATTTGAGGTCGATTCCGCGGCGATCCAGGGTTCCCAGCGGTCCTTCCAGTTCTGCAACGAGCCTGACGAGTTTTTCCAGCATTTCGCCTTCAAAAATGGTTCCATCCTCATGTTCCAGATTGGAGCCGCTCAAGGCTAATTCCACAAGTTGCCCCATCATTTCTTCCTGGGTCTGAACATAGCGCACTTTTTTTCCCTGAGTCACTCTGTATAAAGGTGGTTGTGCGACGTAAACGCAACCATTATTTACGAGTTCCCGCATGTGGCGGAAGAAGAACGTCAGGAGTAAGGTTCGAATGTGGCTGCCATCGACGTCGGCATCGGTCATCAAAATGATTTTCCCGTAGCGACGTTTCGTGACATCTTCCAGTTCTGCTCCCGGGGGAACACCAACGGCTTTGAAGATATTGGAGATTTCCTGATTATCCAGAATTTTAACGAGTTGTGCTTTTTCCACGTTCAGAATTTTACCACGCAAAGGCAAAATTGCCTGGATGTTGGAATCGCGACCCGTATCGGCGGAGCCGCCGGCGGAGTCACCTTCGACCAGGTACAATTCTGTGATATCCAGTTCGCGGCTGCGGCAATCTCGCAGTTTTTCGGGGAGGCCTCCTGTGGTGAGTGCCCCTTTGCGGCGTACCATTTCCCTGGCTTTTTTAGCAGCTTCGCGTGCTTCTGCTGCGAGTAATCCTTTGAGAGCAATCTTTTTGGCGACGCCCGGATTTTCTTCAAAGAACTTTGTTAATTTTTCATTCACGACTGTTTGAACGATGCCTTCGACTTCGCTGTTCCCCAGCTTTGTTTTTGTCTGTCCTTCAAATTGGGGATCGGGTACGCGCACCGTGATGACGGCGGTTAAGCCTTCGCGAAAATCGTCGCCGCTGGGTATGTAATCTTTAAACAAGTTTGCTTTTTTTCCATAAGCGTTCACTGTTCTTGTGAGCGCGCCACGAAATCCGGAAAAGTGAGTGCCCCCTTCGATGTTGTAGATATTGTTAGCAAAACAGCGCACATTTTCGTGTGAACCATCATTATGCTGAACTGCGATATCAACTTGAACGTCTTCCAGCTCTCCTTCGATATGAATAATATCCTCGTAGAGCACATTTTCTGTACGGTTCAAATGACGTACAAACTCAATCAATCCTTCTTCATAATAAAATTCATCGGACTGGCCGCTACGTTCATCGTTGATCCGAATTCTGATACCCGCATTTAAAAATGCCAGTTCCTGTAATCGTTTTGTTAAAGTGTCGTAGAGGAAGTTGATATCCGGAAAAATAGTTCCATCTGGTTTGAACGTAATTTTGGTTCCGCTTTTGTCTGTTTTTCCTAATTTCTGAATCGGAGTTTTGACAGCGCCCTGGGCAAATTCCAGCGTCCATACATGTCCTTCGCGACGCACTTCGGCTTCCAACCATTCGCTGAGCGCATTCACGGCTGTGATCCCGACGCCATGTAATCCACCGGTGCCCGTTTTATAACCGCTTTCACGGTCGAATTTTCCACCAGCGTGAATTTCAGTCAGCACGACTTCTAAAGCCGGTCGATTATTCATCTCCGGCATTTCACCTACTGGAATGCCACGTCCATCATCACTGCAGCTGACACTTCCATCGGCATTGATTTTCACATTAACTGTTGTGGCAAATTTATTGACACATTCATCGATTGAATTATCGACCACCTCATAAACCAGATGATGTAATCCTCGTAATGTCGTATCGCCAATATACATGGCTGGTCGGGTTCGAATGCCTTCTACGCCTTCCAGTGCACGAATATTGGATTCGTCATAACCTGTTTTTTCAAGATCTGCCTGACTCTCTTCTTGTTCACTCACGCTTAATCACTCCCGTGACTTAATTGATAGTTTCTCTTCTCAGAAACTGTGACTTTTCTTTTCATCAGCCCCAAACAGTGAGATCACATTCCATTGATAGAACTGTTTGAACTACTTTTTTACTTTAGATTTCAATCGAAATCGAATATCGCGGACATCCTGTTTCCCATACTCTTTTTGTAACTTTTGCAGCAATGAACCCTTATGAAATGAATTGAGTTCATTCAACAAGGCAGAATTTTCTACTCCTACCATTACAATTCGATTTTTGATTCCCTGAACTGCGGTCTGGCTGGCAATCTTTTCTCCTGCGGCCTGTTTCCAGGCTTTTACCAAGCGTTGATCTCCCCGCACTCGAGCCAGGCCTTTCAAAGCAATCAGCTCTGACAAGGCTTGGGAAATAGGAGCGGCTGCAGGAACCGCACGACTCGATTTGAATTCGTACTGTTTTGACATTGATTACCGTGCTTGCGAAAGGGGCATGATAACATATGTGTAACCATCGTCCGTTTTAAGAACGGCTGCACTGTCTGAATCGATCAATTGCAGCCTGATATGAGCTGCAGAGTCTAAAGCTTTAAGGAAATCTGCCAGGTAACGAACATCGAACGTAATCACGATATCGTCGCCTTCGAATGGTATTGGAATTTCGACTTTCGATTCTCCCACAGAGGCCGCCACACTTTTCAATGTTAGTAAACCATTGGAAAAGATGAAGTCAACGCCCCGCGTTTCGACGTCGGTTACAATTTGTGCCTGACGAACTGCCCCGAAAAATGTTCCGACTTCCAAGTCGATATTGTGAATGGGTTCTGGGGGAATCACATCCCGGTATTTTGGAAATCGTCCTTCGACCAATCTGCCGAAAATGGTCGAACGGCCACTTTTTACGATGACGTCGTTAGCACGAATCGCTATCTGAATACTGCCCTCATCGCCGATCAGACTCTTTTCAATCAGCGACATGGCTTTCGCGGGAATCACCGGACGGTTGTTTTGATAGGCCTCATCGCCTTGATAAGCACAAGCCGATTCCACTAAAGCCAATCGCCGCCCATCTGTGGCCGCTAATGTCAATTTTTCATTTTCCACATCAAACAATACGCCGCCCAAGGCATATCTTGTACTTTCGGGATCGGTGGCAAAAACTGTTCTTCTGATCATTTCCCGAAAAGACTGAATGGGAATCTCAAAAAAGTGAGATTCATTAAAGGTTTCTACTGATGGAAATTCGGATGGATCATGTACAGAGAGTCGAAATTCGCTCTTTCCTGCTTGGATCAGAATATAATCCTGATCTGACTGTTCGTCTTTTTTCAGCTCGATTTCTACAGAATCGGTGGTTGCTTCACGTAGAATCGAAACCAGCTCGTGAACGGATAATAATATTTCACCGGGAACGATGACCTCGACCTCTTCGAAATCAAATCGAATACTGACTTCCAGGTCGGTTCCGCTCAAGGTTGCCTTACCATCTCCTACTTCGAGCTTGGCACACTTCAGAATTTCTTTCGGTGTACGAGAGCTAATGACGCTTCCAATCATCTGAAAGCCGGATAATAGCGTAGATCGGGAACAACTGAGCTTCATTTTTGGATCAACTTTTATAAGATTTCATCGAACTTCCAGATTCTCTCTGATCAATA
>NZ_CALEMX010000261.1 GCF_937910335.1 uncultured Gimesia sp.
AAACCTTCCTTACGGGCCAGCCAGCTTAGATAGAACGGATCGATGGGGATACAATGGCCGCCCAAACCAGGACCAGGATAAAAGGCCTGAAATCCGAAAGGTTTGGTTTTCGCTGCATCAATCACTTCCCAGACATCAATGTCCATGCGGTCGAATAAAGTTTTGAGTTCGTTAACCATCGCAATGTTCACAGCGCGGTAAGTATTCTCCAGGATTTTACACGCTTCAGCGACTTCAGGTGAAGACACAGAAATGACGTTTACAACCGCATGTTCATACAAGGCGGCGGCAATCCGTAGACTGTTTTCTTCCATGCCGCCTACCACTTTGGGAATTCCTGCAGCAGAAAAATTCGGGTTGCCGGGATCTTCCCGTTCCGGGCTATAGGCGAGATAATAATCTTCACCCACTTTCAGGCCAGTAGCCTCCAAAATGGGGAGTAATACATCTCTGGTCGTTGTGGGATAGGTTGTACTTTCTAATACTACCAGTTGGCCGGGCCGTAATGTTTTTGCGATGGCACTGGTTGTATTTTCCACATAGGCTAAATCGGGATCTCGACTGGAAGTAAGCGGCGTTGGAACGCAGATCAGCAATGCGTCTGCTTCTTTCATCCGTGATGTATCTGTCGTCGATTCGAACTGTTTTTTCTCAAGCCAGCTGGCTACCGTTGCTGAGGGAATATGTTGGATATAACTTTTGCCGGCTTGCAATTGATCGACTTTATTTTGATCGACATCAAACCCTAAGGTTTTGAATCCCGTATTGACAAAAGCATCAATCAAGGGGAGCCCGACATAACCTAGCCCGATGATGCCAATAATTGCCGTTTTATCTTTAATTGCCTGCTCAAGATGATTTGTCATCTAAATACCGTCCTTGTTTAAGTCTTAAGTGCAGGAGAACTGGACTGCTGAATTGGCAGGATCATATCACTCGAACTTATTTCCTGCAAGCATTTTAGCGTACAGTCTGGAATCGCCGTTTTTCGATAATCATCGCCTGATTAAATACCGAAGTTTTCGAGTGGTACCGCGTCATCAGCACGACAGCCGCTAGACGATTTTTCGCTGTAATTTTGACCAAAATCAAAGTGCACCAGATCTTAATATCCCAGATTTTCTATGTGGAAATCAGTGTACGAGCATACGATCCTTTACCGAATCAAAGAGTGACTTGCTTTTTAAGTCAATCCAGTATGCCTGAGAAGTGGTTCAGGGCTTGGCTCGCGCCCCCGGAATTCTTTAAAGAGTTCCATCGGATGACGACTGCCACCCATTGCGAGAATCGTATCTCGGAAGCGTCTGCCTGTTTCTACCACCGCTCGTTCATCATCAAGGCCTGCATCTTCAAACGCACTGAAGGCATCGGCACTTAGGACTTCAGCCCATTTATAGCTGAAATAGCCCGCCGAATATCCTCCTGCAAAGATATGCTGAAACGAACACAGAAAACGATCTTCGGAAAGCATAGGCAGCACTGTCGTTGTTAGACCGACCTCGCGCTGCACGTCGAATACGGTTTGTGGGCCATCAGGATCGAATTCGCTATGAAGTTTCAAATCGACAATGCCAAATTGGTTTTGTCGCAGCATCTGTGTGGCTGCCTGGTAATTGCGCGCTGCTTTGATTTTCTCAAATAAGTCATCTGGCAAGGTTTCTCCGGTTTCATAATGTTTGGCCATGCCGAGTAAGGTTGGTTTATGGTAGCACCAGTTTTCCATGAACTGGCTGGCCAACTCAACCGCATCCCATTCCACGCCATTAATGCCGGCTGCATCCGCTTCATTAATTGTTGTCAGCATATGCTGTAATCCATGTCCAAACTCGTGGAACAGCGTTTCTACTTCTCTAAACGTCATCAGTGAAGGCTTCAACCCGACGGGCGGCGTCGAATTACAGATCAGATGTGCGATTGGAATTTGAACCTTTCCTCCAACAATTTTGCGACCCAGACAATCATCCATCCACGCACCTCCCCGTTTATCTGCAGGTCGTGCATACGGGTCAAGATAAAAACCGGCAATCGTTTCTCCCTCTTCATTGGCAATATTGAAATAGCGGACTTCATTGTTCCAGAGCGGAATTCCAGTAGAAACAGGCGTGACGGTAATGCCAAACAGTCGGTTTACCAGTTGGAAAAGACCATCCAGTACTTTCTCCAGAGAGAAATACGGACGCAATTCTTCGTCCGTATAACTGAATCGCTGCTCGCGTAATCGTTCGGACCAGAAGGCAAAATCCCATTGGATGATGGGCTCGGTTTCGCCCTGTTCGGAGGCAAAGTTTTGCAGGTCTTTCAAATCTTGTTGACCAGCGTCCCAGGCAGCCGATCGGAGTCGTTCCTCCATTTCCAGAACGGCTTCGATGCTGGGAGCCATTTTTTCCGCCAGGCTGATTTCTGCAAAGTTTTTATAACCAAGCAACTCGGCTTTTTCCTTGCGCAGTTTCAGGATCTGGGGGATCAAGGGCGTGTTGTCGACTTCTCCTTCAGAAGCGCGTGTGATAAATGCCCGGTAGACATTTTCTCGTAATGTTCGATTTCGACAGTGTTGCATGAACGGACCGAAGCAGGGGAAATCCAGACTGATTCTCCAAGGGCCCTGCTCAGGAGTTGCTTCGGTATCATCCTCTTTTTCGTCCCAAGTATTGTAGGACTGGGCCGTCAATTGTTTAAGGCTTTCGGGGAAACCAGCTACATCTTCAGTATCGGTGATGATGAGTGTAAACGCTTTGGTCGCATCCAGGACGTTGTTGGCAAAGTTGGTAGCAAGACGCGACAACTCGGTTGCAATTTCATTGAATCGCGTCAGTTGTTCCCCTGTGAGCGCGATGCCGGCGAGTTCGGCTGACAGAAGATTTTTTTCGACAATCCGCTGTTGTGCATTGTTAAGCGCGTCCCATTTTTCGCTGTTTCGCAGTGACTTCATTGCGTCATAAATCGGTTTGCTTTGTTTTACACTTAACGAGAAAGCCACAATCTCTGGTAATACGCTTTCGTAGGCTTCACGTAATTCAGGGGTGTTTTTGACACCCAGTAAATGTCCGACAGGCCCCCAAGATCGTTCCCAGGGATAATCCAATTCTTCCAGAGGTTGCAATAAACCTTCCCATGTTGGTTCTGCCTCTTCTTCAATTTTTTTCAAATTGACCTGGGACTGTTTGAGCAGCTCCTGGACGGCTGGATGAATGTGTTGTGGTTCGATGCGGTCAAAGAGGGGTAGCCCTTCTGAAACGAGAAGAGGATTGTCTGCTGATGTAGCTTGCTGGTCCATTCGAAATACGGTCCTTCTAGAGGAAATCTCTGATTCTCAAAGTGATTAGCGATCTATAGCTGGATGATGGTCTGTCAGTGAATCGAGGGGCTATCATAAAAAAGTCGAGGACTTATTTAAAAGGCATTCTATATATTCGCCGAATCGATACAATGCTTTGTAGGAAATTACTTGGTAAGAGCCTGATCGTGATAGCGTGGATTACGAAATATGCAAAAAAATTTAGCTTTCTGGCGGGGAATCGTTCTAGTCGTATATTTCTCGGCGAATTGCAGTGCCGATGAACCAGGAAAATCGACTCAGCAGGAAAAATATAGGGAAATTGAAAAGAAGGTGCTACAGATGAAAACGATGGGTGGACGTCAATTCTGGGGTGATGTACAGTTTTTTCAAGGCTGGAAAATTCAGCAGAACGTGATCAGTAAACATTATCGTCTGTTAAACTCTGCAGATCAGCGTCATGCAAGTGGAACACTGGAAGAATGCCAGAAACGATTGGAAGAAATCAAACAAGCCGAACACCTGAAACCAATGCAGGGGAAAGCCGTGATCTTGATTCATGGCATTATTCGTTCCTCAAAATCATTCGATAAATTGAAGGCTGCCTGTCAAAAAACAGGTCGGCTAGTAGTTCCTTTCGATTATCCCAGCACTCAACGAACGATACCCGAGAATGCAAAATATCTGGAACAGGTAATTCATTCATTAGAGGGAATCGAAGAAATCGATCTGGTCGTACATAGTATGGGAGGGCTCGTGGTTCGTTCATGGCTTGATCAACAATCAGTCGTCGATACCCGAGTGAAGCGGATGGTGATGTTGGGAGTACCTAACAAAGGTGCTGATATGGCGGACCGGTTTAGATCCAACTTATTGTTCAAAGTTATCTTTGGTCCTGCCGGTCAACAGCTGGTAACCGAGGAGAACAACGATTTTATTGCCGACCTGCCCACGCCTCCATTCCCTTTTGGAATTATTGCGGGAGGTCGGAATACGTTGAAAGGATACAATCCACTGATTCGTGGAGACAATGATGGTACAGTGGGAGTACATAGCACACGATTACCGGGCGCTGCTGATTACATCTTACTACCCATTTTACATTCCTTTATGATGAGTGATTCAGAAGCGATTACGCATACTCTACGGTTTTTGGAGACGGGTCGATTTCGTGAGTCAGACGAAGTGCAACCGATTCCCATAGCAGAAACGGCTACGAATCCCTGAATTTAAACGAGAGAGATTTTTTAAGTATCACGTTGAGATGATGTATTTTTAAAACGAAAAAAATGATTGACAATCAGCATGGATCAAGACAAAAAACATCTTAAGCGACTTTCCCAAATACAGATCCTGTATGGAATTCTGAACCTGTTTGTATCTTACTTTTACTATCAGGAGATTTTTATTCTTGTCGATGATTATCGAAAAGACCTTGAAAAAACGAACTCTGAAGTACAAGTGGCGCTCTTGATAGGCTTCGGTTTTATATTGTTTTTAATTGGGATCGCAATTTTGTTTTGCATTATTCTGGCAGGACAATCCCTGGCTCTCTATGAAAATTATACTCTTTGTCTGGTCGTGGCAATTGCAGAATGTCTAATGCTTCCCTTCGGTACATTCATTGGTGTTTATACCATTATCATCCTACGACGTGACTCTGTGAAAAAACTGTTTGCGATGCCCAAAGAAGAGAGTGGTTCAAGTTGATCTTTTGAGTCTATCATTCGCCTCGTCTCATTCTTTCTGATAAAGCTCATTCTGTTTATGTCCGAACCACAAGACACACCCTCTTTGAAACCCGCTTCGGCCTGGGGTTGGAAATTAATCAAAGGGGCATTACTGGCGTTGGTCCTTTATTATGTGGGGCGTCAGGGATATCAGCTTTATCAGGAGCAGCGCGAAGCCCTTTCGGAAATCCAGATCAAGCCAATGTGGCTGATTCTGTCTGGTGTGTGCAGTATCGTTGCCTGGCTACCTTCTGTCTGGTTCTGGCAGCGAATGATGATTGAATCGGGCGACAGCCCGGGGTTCTGGCCCACCGCGAGGGCTTATTATTGTGGTCATTTGGGAAAATATATTCCCGGTAAAATCTCAGTCTTACTCATTCGCGCGACACTGATGAAAGAGTTTAGAGTGCGTGTTTCGGTAGCAGCATTAACGGCCGCCTATGAGACGTTGGCGGTGATGGGTGTGGGGTTGGTGCTTTTTCTGGCGCTGGTACCTTATGTCATCAATGCAGACCAACTTGCCGAATGGCCCACCTGGATTCAGTCCATTCAATCGCGGCCTGTATTGGTACCCGCAGCGATTCTATTTGTATTGTTTATTTCATTACCCTTCTTATCTCGGCTGATAAATCTGTTTTCACAAAAAATAACGAAATCCGAACTGGATGCAGCCAAAGTAGAGGACCAACCTTCGATTTCCATTCGATTGCTGTACGCTGGCGTGTTTGCTTTTTTGATCAGTTGGGTTTTACATGGTTTAAGTTTGGGGCTGATTGTTGCCTCATTGGGA
>NZ_CALEMX010000262.1 GCF_937910335.1 uncultured Gimesia sp.
CCGAAGTATTAAGGCTTTGTCCACAGTCGGAGGAATTGATGGCGCGAGTCACTTCTTTCGATGAGTTAACCTTTACCACATATCGTAGTGTATTCATGAAATCCTGCTGGTCAGACCGCATCATCTTTCTAGGAGACGCCGGTCATCCCACAAGTCCGCATTTAGGGCAGGGGGCCAATCTCGCACTTGAAGATGTCTGGACTTTTTCAGAATGTCTGAAGCAGAAGACAGAATTTCAATCAGCCTGTTTACTTTATGAATCGCTTCGGAAACACAAACTCCGCTATTATCAGCGGCTGACACACTGGTTGACTCCCTTTTTTCAATCGGAGGGAAACATGAAAGGCTGGGGACGTGATATATTCTTGCCTATCATGAGTCAAACTCCGTTATTACGATCACAAATGTTGAAGACCCTTTGTGGTTTTAAAACGGGATGGACAAAAAGTGAATTTCACAAAACCGAATTATGACTTTGTCTTTGCTGTGCCTTTTGTTAAGAATAAGTGGATTACCAATCCCAGGAAAAGTCCAGCTATTACCATAATCCAGAATGGGTAAGGGGTTGAGTACCGCTCAAATCCGTGACGAAAATTAGAGCCGAAGATGGTGCTGAGAGTGGCAATGGGGAAAAAATAAGCTATCAGTAAATTCAGGCGATGAGCGGATAGCTCAATCCGAGCAGAAGCCTGGGACTGTTCTTCTGCCTGTTTTGCGATAATAAATTCTAACGCATTTTTTGCATCTTGAATTAAGAGTTCAGCAGTTCGTTCCAATCGATAGGCACTATCACGCAAATCGATCAGCAATTTATCTTCAGGAATTGCTTCGCGCGCCATCTGTAAGGCTTGTGTTGTATGGCATAAAGCGCGGTAAACGGGGTTCAGCTGGTTTAAAACTTCAAGATATTCCAATGAGTTCGTCGCCTGATCCAGTTTTTCATCCAGGTCTTCCAGTAATAGTTGATATTCCTCAAGATGACGGTTTAAAGCATCTGGTCCCCCTTTTAAATCAGAACTATGCCAGTTTAAATCAGGTTCTCTCCAGAAAAAACGTCCTTTGCGATACATGTCTTCAGGCCCCGGAGGCGCATGTAGAATAATTAACAGGTGTTTTTCTGCTACCATTGTCCGCTGTCGGCCAACCTGCTGACCGAGGCGATTGACAATTTCTGCAGGGACATTCCATGTTGCAGGTATGAGAGAAGATTCATGCATCTTTCGATCCAATCGCTTTTTACAGGAAATGAGAATTGCAATTCAAGTGTTTTTATTTGTAGTATGCGTATAAATCAAGATGAATAGAATTCGCAAAAGTGAAGATTCATCGATTCTTTGAGACAAATCTGTCTTGTTTGAGACTAAAGGGAGTACTGTGAACGAATTCCACGCAAGATTACTTTATCTGAAATATCCTGGTTTGCTTTGCTCTTTAATCATGATTGCTGGTTGTAATGCGCCTCCTCCTTCTCCTGCCATGAAACCACCTACGGTTACGGTAGCTGAGCCAGTTCAAAAGACTGTTGTCTTCAATGCCGATTTTACCGGAAGACTGGCATCAGTGGCATCCGTTGAAATTCGGGCACGTGCAGATGGGATTCTCGAAAAAATAGACTTCAAACCAGGTTCGTTGGTAAAAAAAGATGAACTGTTATTTGAGATCGAGCGGGATCAATACCAGGCTACTTTAGATAAATCCAATGCAGCATTGAAAGCCAGTCAGGCACAGTTAAAAGATGCGCAGGCAACATTTGAACGTTACAAGATTCTGGTGAAAAAGAAAGCTGTCACGGAGGAAGAATTCAATAACGTGACTGCGGACCGCGATAAAGCTGAAGCCAGCGTCATGGCATCGCAGGCTGATGTGGATCAGGCGCAAATCAATCTGAATTATACGAGGATCCATGCTCCGATCACGGGAGAGATCAGTCGCAACCTGGTAGACGCGGGGAACCTGGTAGGCTCGGGAGAAAATACACTTCTGACAAGCATCGTCACCATGGATCCGATCTATGTCTATTTTGATGCCAGCGAACGTTTACTTCTCGATGCTCTGAAAAAGAGACAGATTCGCATAAATGAATCCGCGAAAAATGGTAAGCAGGCAAAAGAAAAAGAACCCTTCAAAGTTTTTATCGGCTTGTCTAACGAAGAAGGGTATCCCCATGAGGGGGTGTATGATTTTGCCAATAATAAGGTTGATCCTGGAACGGGAACGATTCAACTGCGTGCAATATTTAAAAATACAGAAGGGCTGCTTTATCCTGGTGTGTATGTACGAGTTCGCGTTCCCGGTGATCCGATACCGAATGCAGTATTAGTTCACGATGTTTCAATTGGAACTGATCTGGCTGGTAAATATCTACTGGTCATTGGGAAAGAAGATCTTGTCGAACGAAGGTCGGTGGAGATAGGTCAGTTAGAAAGTAATATGCGTGTCATTTTGAAAGGAATCAAACCAGGCGAAAAATATATTTATGAAGGAATCCAGCGTGCCCGGCCTGGTCGTCCGGTAACGATAAAGAGCGAGCCTGCAGAATCGACCAAACAAAAAAAGACTGAAACTGAGACAAAGTCCAATCAAAAAGAGAAAAAACCGGCATCGGCTTCAAAGTCGGCAGGCAATTGAATTGAGTTCTTCTTTTTACTTTTATTCGCTTAACTGATACTTCAATAACGAAACGGACGACGATGTTTTCCCGGTTTTTTATCTATCATCCGATTTTTGCCAGTGTCATCTCCATTGTGATTACGATTGTTGGTGCGTTAGCACTGCCATTGTTACCGGTCGAGTTGTTTCCGGACATTACACCGCCGACGGTATCCGTGACGGCAACTTATCGAGGTGCCGATGCTCAAGTTGTTGCTGATACCGTAGCAACCCCCATCGAACAGCAGGTCAACGGGGTGGAAAACATGTTATATATGTCTTCCGCCAGTACCAGTGATGGTAATATGGCATTAACTGTCACGTTCGATGTAGGTACCGATTTGGATATGGCAAATGTCCTGGTGCAAAACCGGGTTTCCATTGCCAATCCCTCATTGCCGGAGGATGTGAAACGCGAAGGTGTGACCACCAAGAAAAAATCAACGAATATGACATTGGTGATTGCGTTGGATTCGCCCGATGAAAGTTTTGATGAACTC
>NZ_CALEMX010000263.1 GCF_937910335.1 uncultured Gimesia sp.
CCCGGAGGGAAACGCGTAAAGGAATCGTGGAAATTATGAAAGGCACGTGCGATTTTTTTCATATTATCGACAGCAGATGTTTTCACCAGAAGGGAATTGGTTTTGCCATCCGAATTAATCACTGCGTCGGCTTTGTCGGCGATGGAATTCATCACGCCACTTCCAGCCGAGAACACGAAGTACCCGATGCCACCCAAAACCAGTAACCCAACGATTCCACCAGCGATCAATACACTCTGATTCGAATTGGATGAAGACTTTTTCTTGCCTTTTGTTTTGGATTTACTTTTCGTGGCACTCTTGGAACGACGTCGCGCAGGCGGCGTGTATTCAGCCTCCTCCTCCTCTTCCTCCAACCAGTCCTCGCTGAAATCTTCGACCTCTGCTTCGGGAATTCGTACGGGTGCAGAGCACTGGCGACACTTGATTTTTTTGCCTGCTTTCTCATCGCTGACTTTGTAGCCTTTGCCACACTTTTTACATTTGAAAGTGATCGTCATAGTTATTTCCAGTTTGGGAGTTGTCAGAAGCTAGGATATGCTCTCTCAATTTGGTTATCCGGAACAAAATCGCGATAACCTTCAGATTCCTGTACGATATTATCTTCTTACTGTACGGAATTCAAGAAGAATGCCAGACAGAAAAGCGATTCAGATCCCACCGGATTCGCGGCGATCACTGACGCTGTTCCATGTCAATCATACTCACCGGTCAGCCGCGCGAATCCAGTGCCACTTGCCGTCGGGATGTTGTTTGTCCACGAAATGGGTTAAGGCATGACCCTGTTTGTCGGCGGTGAATTCGATCTTCCAACGGCATTCCTCTATCGTCTGAGACCTGCATAAGCTGTTGTAAGTACTCTGCATGCCATTGAAGGAGGCAATGTTCGAAGCAAACTGAAATGTTTCCCAGTAACTCGCAATCAGAAGCCCTTCCTCAATGCGCCACTTACCGGAAAATTGACCGTTGGCTGTAGCAAGTGTCCGATCGGATCGAAAGATGCGTGTAGAGCCAGAACCACTCTTCGTCGACCATTGACCCACCAGCTGCGCTTCGATGGGAGACAGTGGTGACTGTTTTTTGCTCCAGACAAACGCACCAGGTAAGAGGCACAATACGCAAAGACAGACGGGGATCGAATATTTCAGATGTCTTCGTTTACTTTTCATCATCAACCTCACACCTCCCCTCGTCGGCAAAGCGTCCTCAACCCCGAATGATACGAACCATGATATTCCATGGAATGGGGCCCTGATACTGCACCGAATTGGGAAACCCCACAATCTGGTTTTACGATACAGTGCCGCAAAAGCCAGTGGCTACTAAACAGATCACATTTAGGGCCAAAAATTGTTCAGCTTTTTCAGGCCCACGAAGTGTCCCAGTCTCCAAAGGCTCCGTGTACAGTGTACTCAAGGGGCGACTGTGTATATAATTTATGACCCAAACAGGCACCGTTCACAGGGCGTACCATTTGCGCAGAACGATGCCAGCATACTTTCGCCTGTAGGACTTCTGATTTATTTCTCCAAGAGGATTTCGCTCGATGTCAACATCTCAACAAACAACGCGCCGTCGTTTTCTCCAGAGTGTAGCCTTCGCAGGGGCTGCCACTGTTTTCAGTCCCTCAGCAAATCGCGCTATCGGCTACCAGTCGCCTAACGACCGACCGGTCTTTGCAACCATCGGCCTGCGAAACCAGGGTTGGGCCATTACCTCGAAATCATTTCAATTTGCTGATTTCGCGGCACTCGCCGACGTCGATGCGAACGTCCTCGCGGAAAACGTAGAAAAAACGAAAAAGAAACAAACCAAAAAGCCCGACGCCTACAAAGACTATCGCAAAGTTCTAGACCGACAAGACATTGACGCCGTCATGATCGCCACACCCGACCATTGGCACACGAAGGTCGCCGTCGAAGCGATGTATGCCGGAAAAGACGTCTACTGTGAAAAACCGTTGACGCTGACCATTGCCGAAGGCAAGCTGATTGAAAAAGTCGTCAAGGAAACCGGCCGCGTCTTTCAGGTAGGCACCATGCAGCGATCAGAATCGGGACAACGATTCCTGCAAGCCGTCGCCTTGGTGAAAGACGGACGCATCGGCACGGTCAAAAAAGTAACCTGCGGCATCAATGGAATGGAAGCTTCACCCGTCATTCCAGTAACTTCTGTACCCAAAGAACTCGACTGGGAATTCTGGCTCGGACCCGCACCAAAAGTAGATTACCGGGCCCTGCCCGAAATTCGCAAGGGATATGGTGGTGGCGTGCCCCTCTATAGCAATTGCCATTATGCCTTTCGCAACTGGCACGAATACTCCGGCGGTAAACTAACCGACTGGGGCGCACATCACGTTGACATTGCCTGTTGGGCCATAGGAGCCAGCGACACGGGACCAAGCAAAGTCACACCGCTCGAATTTTCGTTGCCGGTAAAATACAAGGACGGACAGCCTATGGTTCACGATCAGTACAACGCCGCCACCAGCTTCAAAATCGGTGTCGACATGCCCAATAACGTCGAGATGATCATCACCAGCGAAGGTGATAACGGCATCCTCTTCGAAGGCACCAAAGGTCGGTTCTTCGTCAACCGGGGCAAGATCACTGGCAAGCCCGTTGAGGAACTAAAGGACAAACCACTGCCCGAAGGAGCCATCGAAGAAGTATACGGCGGCAAAGTCAGTGCGAATCACACCGCCAACTTCATTGAGGCCATGAACTCCCGCAAGCAACCCATTTCCGACGTCTGGTCACATAACCGCATGCTGGAGATCTGTCACCTCTCCAACATCGCCATGCGTCTGGATCGTGGACTCAAATGGGATCCCGTCAAACGCGAGATCATCGGCGACGACCAGGCCAACGCGTTCCTCTCACGCGAAAACCGCAAGGGTTACGAAATCAAAATGTCATCGTGAGAGCAGGGAAGGCAGCAGACTTCCCAGATGAATGAGATGAATTCAAAAGGTGTCGGCGGCAGTATCACTTGTTTCCGACACCTTTTTCTATTCCAATGACGTTTTGAAAGCTGCCCGGAATCATTAATTAGATGTTCCGGATTCGACTGAATCCATTTTTCTGTAAGTTACAAAACGAGACCATGATGAAACTGACGAAAATTGCTCTGTTGTTTTTACCTGTGTTATTAATCGCTTTCAGCACATCCTCTCTGTTACACGCCGGCGAAGAATGGAATCAATTTCGGGGACCAGAAGGAAACGGTCATGCGAAAACAAAAAATCTGCCACTCAAATGGAGTGAAACAGAGAATGTTGTCTGGAAGACGAAAATTCATGATCGCGGCTGGTCCTCACCCGTCATCTGGCACAATCAGGTCTGGGTAACAACATCAACCCCAAACGGTCGCAAGCTGTTCGCTGTCTGCGTAGATCGCAAGACAGGAAAAGTGATACATGATATTCCAGTTTTTGATGTAGATCAGCCGCAACGCCTTGCCGCCAGCAATACCTACGCCACACCAACTCCCGTAATAGAAGAAGGTCGCGTCTACCTGCACTACGGAACATACGGCACAGCGTGTCTCGATTCTTCAAGCGGTAAAATAGTATGGACCCGCCGCGACTTGAAATGTGATCATGAAGACGGAGCAGGCCCCGGCAGCTCTCCGATGATCGTCGGAAATCAGTTGATCACGAACTTCGACGGTCGAGATGTGCAATACATGATTGCGCTTAACAAAACAAACGGCAAGACACTTTGGAAAGCAGATCGCTCGGAGGATTACAGCAAGATCCCCATTCATCAGCGAAAAGCATACACCATGCCGCTTCTGATTCCCCGAAGTACGAACAAACAGCTTGTCTCGCCAGGGGGCCGGGCCATCTATTCCTACAATTCGGAAACGGGAAAAGAACTCTGGAAGATACGTCATCGCGGCTGGTCAATGGCGCCCCGACCCATTTACGGAAAAGGATTCGTCTTTGTCGTCATGGACTATGATCGCCCCGAACTCTGGGCAATCCGCCCGGACGGAAACGGCGATGTCACAGACAGTCATATCGCATGGAAGGCCACCCGTGGAATTTCTTCCCGATCCTCACCCATTCTCGTCAATGGCCTGTTATTTATGGTAACGAGTCGCGGCGCCATCTCCTGCCTGGAAGCCGAAACGGGGAAGCAGGTCTGGAAAAATCGTCTGCAGGGAAACTACTCCGCCTCTCCGATTTATGCCAACAACCGGATCTACTTTTCGAACGAAGAGGCAGTCACAACCGTGATAGAACCCGCGCGAACCTTCAAAGTTCTCTCCATAAATCCATTGGAAAAAGAAGAACTGATGGCCAGCCCCGCCGTCGCAGGAAACGCACTTTTCATCCGCACGGAAAATTATCTTTACCGTATTGATAATACGCAATCAAAATAAACAGGCTGTTTCACAAAATGAAACGGCTTTGGAACGAGATTACTGCAGTAAATGTGCGTGCCATGGAGCCAGAGAACTCGGCCGTTTATCCTGGGATATACGGCCGGAGAGATTACAGAGAGGTTGTAGCACGTCGTCTACTCGTCACTATCGCCACGTCTTACGACATGGATGTTTCACATCTGCATGACTCCGTGTCCAAAAGTATCCCAAGTGTCTCGCCTGGTGATCTATCTCCGGAAACAGATCTTCGTTGCGAATGCCGAGCCATCGTAGCTCGCTACGAATTCGTCTTTTGTAATCTGCTGGCACACATAACCTAATTATAAATGGCGAGGCATTACCTTCTTCAGTTAACGACTCGTGATATTTGAATAGCGAAACCGTGGACGGTAGCGGCGAACCGCTGCGAGGCTGGTATGTTTTGCCTCCATGTAAAGTAAATCGTGCGGCTTGCCGTTTCATTCTCTCATTGAGTCGTCGCGGCATGACTGCAATCGGATTTGCATATGTGCTGATTTCGTTTGGGTTCACACCTCTTACATTGTGTTGAATTGTTTTTGCCTCGACATTAATGTCCACTGGTAAAGTCCGCTCAATCTCATTTGCCCATTCTTCAAGACTCGTGTTAGCAGCCATGGATGCACGAAATTCGACCGAAGGAGAGCCCGTATGTGCCATCACCGGCATACGCAAAACATGATGATTCAATTTCAAGCCATTCAAGATAATCAACTCACCTGGTTCGTCATCGTACTGCTCATCAACTACCGCAAAATGCAATGCAACAAGAGCATGTTCCGTCCAGTCTAAGAGGCGTGTCGGTGCGCCATGCTCTTGCATAAGACACAGCCAATCAAACAAGCTTGAGTGAAGCACTGCATGTTCAGGAAGATGGAGTTGGAACGAGCTCACAAGGCTGGTTTCATCAAAAGTGCCATTCTCGAGCTCGTCAGCATCCACAATACTTGGAAAGTTTGTCTTGCGAAACACGCGAGGTTGGACATCTTGAATCTGACTGGAATGCCCACGAAACCAGACACCATAGAATTGGCGAAGTGGATTGGAAAACTCATTATTTTCCAAGAGAAACTGGTATTCAGAAAGAAACTCAAAATTCACATATTTCAGTAAGCAGGAGACACTATTAACTGAACCCAAATACGACATCTCGATCTCCAATCAATGGAAACTACACATTCAAGTAACGCAACACATATCATCCAGAATAGACAATAATGACTAGCTACATACTCTGTGTACAATTACAAGTCACTTTATTTTGGTAATCGAGATTGTTTTTTTTCCAAGACAAAATCGGCTAGGGTTTGAAGAGTAAAAGGACCTGTTTGAATAGTAGAAAACTCGACGTCGGAAAATTTAATTTTAAACACGGTTTCAATTTCTAGAAATAAATCCACATGGTCTAATGAATCGAATCCTAGTTCTTGTGAGATCTTGACATCTTCTTGCATCGCAGCGACTGCATCTTTATCCATAGATTGAGACATCTCTTCTGCCAAAATTTTACGTATCTTGCGAATAATTTTATCCTGAGTCTTCATCTGAAATTCCCCAGTTAGAAGTATCCCGATTGCCTGCTTCCGCTACGCTCCAGAAGACAAATAGAACAGTCATTGATACAATCGGATACTTAGACTTGTGGTTGGTGTCATACTTGGGGGCACGTCACTCGTGCTGTAAATAGAACCATTCTATTTCATCCATTATTAAATCTCCGGGGTCATCTCCACGCTCTTTTATGTAGAGCATTTCTTCCAGTTTATCTTTCGTGATGAAAAGAATTACTTTCTTTTCTTCAGAGTAGATAGTATTTCGCTTTATATGTGCCTGCTTAACAGGAGGCTTGTTTGAGCATATTATTCCAAGCTTACCCATGGAGGCATTAAGGTAATTACGAGTTTGATTTACCTCTTCTTTTCCAATTTCAGTTCTATCGTAGTTCTTAAACTCAAATAGAATAAGCCTTGCTTCTAGCTCGCGATATATCTTTGC
>NZ_CALEMX010000264.1 GCF_937910335.1 uncultured Gimesia sp.
ATAAGGAAAGGTGATCTGATTCATGAAGGGACCTGACACTCAATAAAAAGTTATCTGTAATGGGTTTAGGCATAGTTCTATTAGAAAATAACAGGAATCGCGCTGGAAGTGTAATAAGTGAGTTTTATTTGGATTATAACGAATTCAAGGCGTAACCAAATACAGAGGTGATATTCCTCAAGAGCAAAAGAAAAATGCATTCATCTTGTTCCAATTTTGAGCTAGGTTTTAATGAATACTATCAAAAATCTATTAATTACCACGTAATTAATTATCTCGATAAAATTGAACCGGCCTGTATTTTAGAAAGCGCAGGAGAGTGTTGTCTTATCTTTTTGCATCAATTATTGAAGTTTTTACGGATAACGTTGCACACGGTGTATCCAGTATGAGCGTCATGGCGATCGCGTTTATCTGTTTATTGCAATACATAGTATATACATTAAAAATGAGTGCTGTTCGAAAAGAGAGCGAGCAGATTCAACGTAATATTCATGAGGTAGAAGAAGAGTTAAATGATGTTCAGTCTGATCGTGCCATTACGCTGATCGAGAATCATATCTTAAGGGAATTTGTCAGCCAGTCTGAATTCGATCAGGCCATCGAATTACTCCTAAAACGATACGTTCCTTCGCTACGTGACGGATTTGGTATTTATTTCAATCTGGTTGATAGACAACTAATTCTCAGGGAATCACGGGGTATTACAAACGACGTACAAAACGCATTTGAGATTGATCAGAGGATATTAAAAGAATTACAGAAAGAGAATATCTTAATTTTAAGAGGGCAGAAATTACACGATTCAAAAATCTATGATTGCATCCATGAACAAGATAAGTCCAGAGTTCAAAAACTCTGTCTGATGGCTGTTTATGATAAAGCTGATATTTCTGGTATATTTCTCACAACAGACCTTTATCCAATCGGTGTTGATGAGGAGCAACAAATCAAACTGGCAAAGCGACTGCTGGTTTGTGTTTCACGTAATATTGTGAAGAATCAGGATTTTGAGAATCACCGCTATGAATTGCGGGTTACACGAGAACAACTTGAATTACGATCATTGGCTGATCAGCAATTTAAAACTCCTGTAAAAATGTTAGAGGAATTTCTGGATCGATTACGTCAATTGACAGATTCCAGTAGAGCAGGCTTATTCCTCTCGACACCGGATGAAGAAGAAGGGTGTAAAGCCATTGTTCAATGTGGGATGACACTTCAGGCTGGAGTGAAAGCACGATGGCGAGAGCATGAACTCAAACTGGTTCGATTAGGTCTGAATTCAGGAGAGAATTCAGCTCTTTCTGGTGAACAGTTAGAAAATCATGGAATCCATTCATTAATTGGTGCAGCGTTGATATCTCCCCTGGTTACCAATCGAAAACGAATCGGGGCAATCTGTCTGACTACTCAGGATAATCAACCCTATGATGAAAGATCAATTCGTCTCATCTCATGGTCCTCTCAGTTTCTTTCTAACACATTACTAAAAGTGTTAAGTCATGCAACGATTGAAAGGCAGGCTAAACAAGATGGTTTAACAGGTTTGGTAAATCGTCGTTCCTTTGATGAATTGATTGAAGACGAATTTAACCGCGCTCAAAATATGCAGATGGCTTGTTCGTTAATACTGATTGATTTGGATCATTTTAAAGCCTTGAACGATACTTATGGCCATCAGGCAGGAGATGAAGTTCTACGACGAGTATCATCAATATTGAAAGAACGAATTAATGAGATACGCTCATCAGATAATGTGATTGCTGCTCGATACGGCGGTGAAGAATTGGCAGTATTGCTGCCTGATATAGGATTAGCCGGAACAGAACGTATAGCAGAGGTCATTCGTCAGTCCATTGAATCTGCACTCATAGAGTTCAATCAAACACATATTCCAGTTACCGCCAGTCTTGGCATCTCGACCTATTCTCAGCATTCTATGGAGAATGTTGAGTCGCTGGTTGCAGCGGCAGACAATGCACTTTATCAGGCAAAAGCAGAAGGACGAAACCGCGTCTGTGGGCTGACCTCTTCACCGGTTTAATTGATTCTTTAAAACTCGCTCTTTTTGGACTTGTATAAGGCATAATTCTCGTAAACAATGCACCACCGTTTGTGCCTCTGTTTCCTGGATTTTCTGAATCCGAACTTTGATAAAATTTTGTGAGTGGTTGTATTTCTTTCGCAAAAATAACAAGGTCTCCAAAAAGAGGACAAAGCATGCAATTCAATTTAAAATTCGCAAAAAGCTAGATTCCCGTTTTGCTATGTCCAATCAATCTGATTCAGTACCTCATAGAGGTCGAGTGATTGCCGTTATGCCGGCTTATAACGCAGCCAGTACGCTGGAACGAACGATTTCTGATATTCCTGAGGGATCTGTTGACGAAATATTACTGGTCGACGACTGTAGCAGTGATAATACGGTAGAGGTAGCAAAGAATCTGGGATTAACCGTGATTCAACATGAACGGAATACCGGATATGGAGGAAATCAGAAGACCTGTTATCGCTATGCATTGGATGCTGGGGCAGATTATGTAGTGATGATACATCCAGATTACCAATATGACAGTCGCGTCGTACCTGTTGCGATCGAGTTAATTCGACTGGGTATTTGTGATGTTATTCTGGGTTCACGGATTCGCACCAGAGCTGAAGCTCTGGAAGGGGGGATGCCTTTTTACAAGTATATTGCTAATCGTGCACTCACCATCATTGAGAATATGGCACTCGGCCAGAATTTAGGTGATTTTCATAGTGGTTTTCGCGCATATCGGCGTGAAGTTCTGGAAAAAATTCCCTTTGAAAAGAACTCAGACGATTTTGTTTTTGATAGTCAGTTTCTTGCTCAGGCTGTTCAATTTGGATTTAAATTGAGCGATATTCCCGTACCCGTTCGTTATTTTGAGGAAGCCTCCAGTATCAATTTTAAACGCAGTTCCCGTTATGGATTGTTGACACTGGGAGTACTTTTTCAATACTGGGGAAATCGAATCGGGATTTGGAAGTCGGATGTTTTCTCAGATAATAAGCAATCTCTTGTCGATTGATCGATGTTTTCAAGCAGGTGAAATTACTTATTTTTTTGTGTACTTTGACGGGCGTCGTATTCATTCCAGAAATCCGCCGCCGCCTGCACATTCTCAAATGTGGTCCCAATTCCCTGAATTGATTTGTTTTCGCGAATGATATCCATTCCTTTTGTGATTTTGGAAGGAGTGAAAATCAGGCGTTGTAGAGGCATGTCTTTGAGTGGCGTTAAATCTGAAACCTCAGAGTTTGACAGATTCAATCTTAGAAACCGCATGCCTTTTAGAGGTGATAAGTCTGCAACCTTAGTATCTTGTATATCCAGACTTTCCAGCAGCATTCCTTTAAGGGAAGAAATATCGATGACTTCAGTTTTTGGTATCCACAACGTCTTTAATGGAAGTGTATTTACAATGCTTAGATCTTTGACTTTTGTATCAAAAAGGTTGAGTTGATTAATAGGCATTCCTTCCAACGGTGAAATATCAGCGATCGGTGTATGTTCTAAACGCAGTGTCTTTAAAGGCATCCCCTTCAAAGGAAGAAGATCGCTGACGAAAGTCCCTTCCAGATAGAGTTCGATTAACTTCATTCCTTTAAGGGGGCTCAAATCAGAGACCGGGCAGTTGGTGAGATCCAGATATTGCAGTTTTAATCCACTCAGTGCAGAGATGTTCTCCACTTTTAAATTAAAGAGATTAACCGAAATGATCTCGCCTTTTTCTTTGCCAAATTCAGCTTTGTTTTGATAATTTGGATTATCTTTCTTCAATTGGTCATGGATATCCTCTTCGTTAACGATGGCCGGTCCTGCAGGTGCAGTCGGAATCGGGGGATCTTCCTTAATGTGAGTGCTATTCGAATTTGAGGGCGATTGTTTATCATTACATCCGGTCAGGATGAGAAACGCTGAGAGCAGACATGCCACAAAAACTGAACGGAAAGAAGGAAAATGTTTCATGATGAACAGCACTTTCAGAGACCGGGAAATGACAAAGAGAATAATAAAAGTATGATTAATATAAAATTTTCAGATTGTTCTCATCGATCGTCAGACCAAATCCGGGTCGGTCAGATATTTCAATGATACCATTTTGTATCGCCGGTTGCCCCGCAACCCAAGTCATCCATGGACGACCAGTTTCTGCGAGCGGATTACGATCAAGGGCGGCAATTGCATGCAGAGCCCAAATTTCACATCCACGATGAGGGCAAACACGTAATCCGGCCTCATCTGCCATTGTGTAGATTTTAATCAGTTCCGTCAAACCACCACACCAGCAAACATCAGGTTGTAATACAGCGTGCAACTTTTGTTCGATTAATGGGCGAAAGGCAGCTGATGTAAATTCATGTTCTCCACCGGCAATAGGAACAGCTGATTTATCTTTGAGAACTTTATAGCCAGCCAAATCATCTGGCGATAATGGTTCTTCTATCCATTCTAACTGGTACTTGGCTATTTCTAATGAGATTGTAATAGTGGACTCGACATCCCATTTCATCCAGGCATCTACCATTAGGAGCCGGTCTGATCCAATCATGGAACGAGCTTGTTCAATGGAAGCGACGATTGGCTCTTGCTGTTTCGCCGTACCTGCTTTTCCGAGATGTAATTTATACCCGGCATGCTCAGAGTCAGAAGATAAATCCTGAATGTCCCAGACGGTATGATAGGTTGGGATTTTTTTTCCTGGAAATCCTCCCAGCAAAGATACGATGGGTAATTTTTCTGACTTTCCCCGCAGGTCCCACAATGCCAGATCGATGCCGCTGATAGCCATTACAGCGATTCCTTTGCGGCCAAAAGCCAGAGTCGCCTGATACATTTCACTCCAAAGCTGAGAAATATCTTCGGGGTTTCTTCCGATTAATAGATCACGTAAAACAGTTTTGACAACATGAATTCCTGCCAAACCTCCTCCGCCGACTCCATAACCTGTGATACCACAATCAGTGTCAATGGCTATTAGGATTTGACCTAAACTGGTACGCCAGTCCTGGGGGGATTTTTCTCCGATGGGCTGTGATGCGCGAACGTCTGTGATTTTCATGGTGATATTTTACATGATTTAAAAGAAAAATGCAGCGAACATTTTTCATATCAGACGATAGAGAAGGAATGATTTTTGCAAAACGAATCTGTGACCATGTGATTCTGAATGAGAGTGAAAGAAATAATCTATCAGGATTATTTTCCTTCAGCTGCAACCTTCTGATTTTGTGGTTTCACATTTACGGGTGCCACACGGAAATTCTTAGGTCGATTTTTTTTCAACCAATCATCCATGGATTTTGTGATTTCACCAGGAATTAATGGATTCGCTCCGGATTGAAGAATGATGGCAACCGGTTTGATGATTTGCTGGTAAGCATCATTGATAAATGTCTTATTTACTGGATTTACTGGTTTTTGAGTTAAACCATCAT
>NZ_CALEMX010000265.1 GCF_937910335.1 uncultured Gimesia sp.
GGGTATGGCGCAAATTACGTGCCAAAGCGAGGGAAGTCATCTGGGAAATGCGGGACTAATAGAGTCAAAGCCAGTCTTTAAATTTTTGTGGAGTTTTCCCTCCCACGTCACGCCGCTGTCTGGAACCAGGTTTTGATAAAGAGGGTTGTGGCGTCGTTCAGGAATGCAATATGTGTTGATGGCGTCCAGCGGCCAACGTTCTTCAAGTGCTGCTGTTACTTCATCGGCGGAAGCGAACTTCAGATTTGTGCTCGTCGTCAAATCGGGGGCGGTTCCGGTCGGCGTGTCTTGAACCGTCGGTGTGCAGCCCAATACTGTCATTAGGATTACCGTATTGAATATGAGAGTACGCATGATTTGATGGCAGAACTTGTTATTCACTTGCATTGACTCGTTTATACATGAAGCTGATAGGGAACAAATACATGCAAAGATATTGGCCATGGTTCTAGCATACTGTAAATGATTCCAGCAGCTAAAAGTATACAAAATATTTTTATTACTGCCGTATCGATTTAATCGTTGCAGTCGTTTTATAACGACGGGTGAACCGGGAATTCTCTTAAAATTTAAATTGACCACTTGAAAAAAAAGCATAGATTTTTGATGGTCACTCAATCGGCAGCACTGCTGAGAGGGTCAACGTGATACAGGATCTGATACGTGCGATTTAAAATCACGACTATTAATTTATATCTTAAAGCATTTAGTGACCTCATGCTTTCTATAGGGAAAGATAAACTGAATAACCCCTATTCACTAAGAAATATGACTATGTGAATACACCTGTCATATTTGGAAATTTCGGAGATGGATCATGATGAAAACAAAACAACGAAAAGGGAAACGCGCGGGTTTCACCCTTGTCGAAGTCCTGATAGTCGTCGTGGTTTTGGGTATTTTGGCTGCAACAGTTTTGCCACAATTTACGTCAACGAATGATGACGCCAAAGAGTCTGTTCTCGCTCAAGATTTACAGATAATGCGAAGTCAGATCCAGTTTTATATGGTTCAACATAACTATAAATATCCTGCAAGTGGCTCTACAAAAACGGATGATTTCCGAAATGCTTTTCTGCTTTCCAGCGATAAAGATGGCACCACAGGCGCTATTGGTACCAAACCACTGGGCCCTTACCTGATTGGAACGATTCCTGCCAATCCTTATACGGGTGGTCGTGGTATTATGATTGTGACAGACGTCCCTGGTACGGCTCCCGATGAAACAGCCAAAGATGGTACGGAAATTGTCGGATGGATTTATAATCCTGCCACAGGCGAGATCAAAGGGAATAATGCCGGCACTGGCGCAGATGGCGTTAAACTGGACTCGCTATAGAAAACAGTCTTAACCTCTCCTGTTTCAGAATGTGAGTTCTCTCTATCATCAAGAGTGGGCTAAGCAGCCCCTGATTCTGTTGCTTTGGAGAATCTCTTAAAAGTGGCTTTAGCCGATGTTTGTCTCCCCCGCCTTGAATAACGGGGTTGAGGAATCGACCATTGTGTTATCAATCATGTTCCCCACCGTCGACATTATATGCTTCGCGCTCGAATGGATTATCGCGATAGAAACGCCGACCGACCAGCCACATGTAGATTGACGAAAGAAAATAGGCAGGCAAAAACAATGGTCCCCAACGCTCATACTGAAGGATATGGACGGTTTCATGTTTGCGTGAAATATCCAGTGACGCGTCAGTTTGGCCGAGGATTGTATGGCCAAGTGTCAGTGCGAGTGTGAATTGACCGTGCGGCAGTCGATGTACAAACCACTTTGTGCCACCATCATAAAACTCGATGGCTCGACCGCGAATTCGTGCGCGTCCGCCGAAGCACATTCCAACGCTGCCGATCACCAAACCTAGAAGCGTATTCGGTGATGCCCAAAATACTCGAATCAGAAAAAAAAAACGATCAATCGGTGGCCCCCTCATCGTTAGCAAATAACGTTATAAAGAATCGGTCTTAGAAAGTGCGTAGTCACCTGCACGATGCTGAATATGATGCTATCAGCGCTGGTAGAAGTTTTGAATACAGGTCTTTCCAAACAACGTAAAAATCGTACCAAACTGAATCAACCAGTCAATAGGAAGCTTCAGCCCTTCAATTGACTGACAAATTTAATGACCGGTAAATGACGTTTCCCGGTCATTCAGCGTCAATCAAGTTGAGACTGGTGCGGCTCAGCGGTTCGTGAAATTTGGAAGCGCTTGAATCCCTGGTTTCTGTGGATGCTCAGGGAACAGTATCAACAAGATCTTCGACCAGTTTTCGTAAGACCTCGTGCGTGACCTGCAGATCAACCTGAGTGCGGCCACTCTGGCCGGCCTGCGAGACGAAGCGTTTCAAACTGAAGTGTCCGTTGGAATGCGAAGAGAGAATCACTTCATAGAACTGCGTCCCGGCTTGATTCTGGTCCGGTGGCGTTGAGCGGATCAATACCTGCCCGGCATCTTCATCGTATTCCAGCGGTCCGATGTTCTCCAGAAGATAAGTGACTCGCTGACAGAGTTTCTGACCCCATTCTTTCAGCTTGTCAAATGCCGTCTGTGACAGCGCAGGCACATTGACTCGGATTTCCTGAAACGAACAGCTCATGGAATCTACCGATGTAAAATCGATCATGACTTCGATCTTGCCTTTAGCAGCTAAAGTCACGGTTCTCGGCTGTGCAGAATGATATCCTGTTAATTGCGTCAGTTCATGATTTAATTGATTCAGTACCGTCATAACTCAATCCTCCTTACGAGGATATTATTTTTTCTCTTTCGAATTCGTAGAGTGATTCTTGCCGTCATAACTCAGGATAGTTGGTCTGTCATCAATCACGGTTTCGATATTCACAGGCCGTTTCCAGATATTGTGCAAATTGACCAGCGTGTCCTGTGCATAATCGAGTTTCAACTCGACACCCAGATAATCGTGTTCCAGATAAAGCTCGCCGCGGTTTTTATAGTTTCCATCCTGAACGTATATCGCAGGCCGACCATGATTACTCAAACTGCTGAGTAACTGCTGTTTGATTTGTTGAAATTCTCGCGATTGAATTTCGTAAGTTTTATTGGAATCGTTGAATCCAAATGAAAACATCTGGTTTTTATAACAGAATTCGGGAGTCAGAAACGTATCGATAAACGTAATGTCATTGTGAATACGCCGCACTTCAAATATTTTTTCTCTTCCTAATCCCGTATCTTTGTCCCAATGTTCTTTCTCAAACATATCTGTGCAGTTTTCATATTCAGGACCAAACTGCCCTTTATTCCAACGTTCTTCGATATCCTTCAGCAGTTCGATCCCCAGCTTGTACGGATTCAATCGATTCGGACTGGTTGCCATCGTGCCACTGTGATGGTCGGCGTAATTGATTAAACCCTGATCTGTCAGGCCATGCTTCGTCATGATCGTAGAGTGCCAGAAACTGGCCCAGCCTTCGTTCATGATCTTAGTCTGCCCTTGCGGTGCAAAGTAGTAAGCCTCGTCCCGAATGATCGATAGCACATCACGCTGCCAATCTTCCAACGGTGCATATTGAATCAAAAAGTGCAACACATCACGCAAGCGTTCTTTCGGAAACTTTAGTTGATCAGCCATTTCCTGCGCTTTGATTCGTTTCTGATCGGCTTCTTCTTCGAGGATGTCTTCCGGATTGATATAGCGGTCCATATAAACCTTCGCCGGAAACCGCCCTCCTGCATTATCCCCTTCTGCATCACTTCGTTTTTTCGCATCCGCTCTGGACTCCGACTTCTTAGTCCGTCTGATATGAGGCAGATAAGGGTCGATCAGGCTTTCCAGGGAAAGGCAGGTATCGATAAACATCTCAACCGTTTCATAACCAAAAGTATCAATATGCTGATTCACGCGCGTCGCATGATTGGCCATCTGGTCGAGCATCTTACGATTCGTGTGTGAGAACCACGCATTATTCTTAAAAAAATCACAGTGGCCGTAAACATGAGCAATCACCAGTTTTTGATCGGTGATATCATTGCAGCTCAACAAATAGGCATAACAGGGGTCCGTATTGATCACCATTTCATAGATTTTCTGCAAACCATACGAATAGCCTTTCATCAACTCATCATACTGCGCACCAAATCGCCAGTGTGGGTAACGTACAGGGAACCCGCCGTACGCAGCAAACATGCTCAGCTCTTCATAATCTAGAACTTCGAAAATCGTTTTGAAGAAGTCCAGACCATAATCGAGCGCATGCTGCTCCATCTCCTGCTGGATATCGCTTAACACCTTTGGTAAAGGGCGATGCGTTGTTACTACCATATTCTCCTCCGTCAGCAATCAATGCAGTTTGAATCATCGGCTGACTGTACGCTACTTCTGAGGGCAGCATACAATGTGAACTCTATTTCCCGGTTCCCAGAAACGTCTTAATGGAACCGTAGATGCCCTCCTTGTCTTCAATTTCAGATAGAATCAGATTTTCAAATTCTTCCTCAACCTTTCGCAGCTCTTTAATAAAATCTCCCGAGCCATAAGGGCTTCTTACCTGGCCGTAACAGAAGAGATTACAGATCGGGATGATATTCTGCTTGAGACTTTCAATACATTCCGAATTATCTTCGCCCCAGTTATCACCGTCAGAAAACTGGAAGCAGTAGATGTTCCACATCGAAGGGGGGAAATCCCGTTTAATAATCTGGTCGGCTGCCCGGTAAGCGGATGAGATACGCGTTCCACCACTTTCGCGAATGCGGTAGAAGGTATCTTCATCCACTTCATGAGCAACAGCGTCATGTACGATATAGCGTCTTTCAATGCCGTTGTATTGTCGCTTCAGCCAGGTATCGATCCAGAAAGATTCCGTGCGCACAATTTCCTTCTGCACGTCGGTCATCGACCCCGAAACATCCATCATATAAATGACGGCTGCATTCGTATGTGGTTCGGAAACGGTTTTCCAGCTTCGATAGCGCTCGTCATCTTTGGCTGGAACAATGACCGGGTCTTTCGGGTCATAGTTGTCTGTAGCCATCATCCGTCTGAGAGCCCGTTTGTAGGTCCGTTTAAAATGTCGTAATGAATCGGGGCCCGTCGGTCGGATCGAAGTATAACGGTCCTTTTCCGAAGTAAGCTGATCATCTCCTTTGGGTTCAATCCGCGGCAGTTCAAGTGCTTCGCCAAGCATGTCTGCCAACTCTTCGAGAGATAATTCCACTTCTCGAATATGCTGACCACGATCATTGCCGGCCTGTCCCTGGCCATCGCCGTCCGATTTTCCCCGGCCGATCGCTTCCCCGACTTCGCCATCGCCCTGCCCTACACCCCCACTCCCTTTTTCACCATGTTGAAAATGGGGAATCTCGATATTCGGCACGGGAATGCTGACGGTTTCCCGACCTTTGCGACCAATCATCTCACCATGATTGATATACTTCCTAAGCTGCTGGCGAACCTTCCCTTTGATAATTTTATCAAAGCGCTGTTGGTCACGATCGATTCTGCGTACCATATTATTGAGACCCTTTCTGGACAGGGAATCAGAGTTTGCCGGCTCTTAACAATTCCTTCTTCTCTCAGTTTTCATATCAATTTACGAACTCCGAATTAAGGATCAGGCGGCGTCACTGCTTTTCTTCGTATCGCCGCGAGCAAAAATACTGGCAACATACTGCATGACATCTGTGGCTGATTCTTCGTCATATCCATAATTTCGAATCAATCTGGTTTTGACGATATCGATTTTCTCTTGCGTTTCCGCATCGACAACATTCGATACCAGACTGGTTAGCTTGATAGTATCTTTCTGGTCCTCGAACAGTTTCATTTCGAGAGCCTTCTGCAACCGTTCGTTGGTTTTGTAATCGAACGTTTTTCCATCCATTGACAATGCACCGATGTAATTCATAATTTCACGACGGAAATCATCTTTCCTGGTTTCAGGAATATCGATTCGCTCTTCAATCGAACGCATCTGCCGTTCATCGGGCTCTTCATATTCACCCGTGAAGTTATTTTTCACACGTTCTTTCTGCGTGTAGGCTTTCA
>NZ_CALEMX010000266.1 GCF_937910335.1 uncultured Gimesia sp.
TTGAACAGCAGGTAACAAAAGCGCAATTAATATTGCGATGATCGCAATCACAACCAGTAATTCAATTAATGTAAAACCACGTTTTAGCTTAAATCTCCTAGGCATCTTTAACTCCAGTAAAAAAGTAATGTATCAAAAAAACAATTAGATAATGTGTGCGAGTAGAATGGTGTGGAGTGAAAATAAAATGATTGAAACAATCGCCGCGTTCACTTGCGCAAAAGTTTACATACATTGATTCATCTCTGATTATTCACATTCAAAAAATCGACATTAGATAATATATTAGCGTTACTTAGTAAATAACCTGCTGAACAAATTTAATAAGGATGCCAATTTTAAATTGCAGCAACTGGGTTGCATAAAAATCACCCAGTGAATGCCGTTTTATTGAGCGAACAAAAGCAGTTCGGTAAGTATTTCTTAACAATCTTGTAATAGGCAAATTTAATGCCATTATTTTTTTGTCTGCTAACAAATTCAGATTCCGTATCAACAACAATCCGATATCATATTTCGATTCAAATTCGATCACTAAATGAAATGAGAGATGACAACTCATGTGAAGATGCCTTATTATGACTGAGACGGTGTTCCTGAATCCCTCATCCCTGCAATAAAGAAACACACTCCATGAAGAATCAGCTGCCGCTCCTCATCTGCATCCTGTGTTTATTTTCAGTAGAAGTCGCTCAAGCTGACCAGCAAGAGTTAAAAACCGATTTGTTGATTGTAGGGGGAACCGAATCAGGTTGGGCGGCAGCCATACAGGCGGCGCGGGGAGGCGTGAAATCGATCACGCTTGTCCTGGATGGTAATTGGCTTGGTGGACAATATACCGAACAGGCGCTGGCCTGCGTTGATGAGAATAAAGGTCCGGGCAAAGTCGGCTGGGGTGTTGACTGGCATCCCATGAAACGTTCTTTTCATCGCAGCGGTCTCTTCAAAGAATTAATGGATCGTATTGAAACGTTCAACACACAAAAATATGGATCGCCGATGCCGGGGCGTCCCTATCATGGCCCCTCCACGTTTCGACCGGCTGAAGCGCAGGCCATATTTCGCCAAATGCTGCAACCCTATATTGATAGTGGTCAGATTCGATTAATCACTCAGTATTATCCCGTCAAAGCCGACGTACATCGAAAAGGAAAACACCCTCGGTTAACGGGACTCTGGTTTGCTCCCGTCGGTTCAAAAAAACCAAACCTGCACATTTTAGCGAAATTAACCATTGATGCCTCTGACTGGGGAGAAGCCATTCAGGTAGCCGGTGCAGATTTTGAATTCGGAGCCGATCCCCGTTCACGTTACAACGAGCCGAGCGCACCGCTAGATACCGCAGACTATCCGGCGAATGAAATGAATCCGATCACATGGGCCATGATTGTTGAAGAAGCTGATCAAGATACGCCCATTTCCAAACCAGATCACTATGATGACCGTAATTTCGTGCGTTCAACGAAATTGGGTTCAGCGAAAATGAAACATCTCAAATGGGATCGACCGGCAAGAATCGGAGGCATAACACATTGGCCTGACGCAGGAAAAGCATCACCAAGGCAACTTTCGATTTTTACCGTGCGACGAATTGTCGATGGATATACGAGTAAAGATCACAAAACCAGCATCCTGCTCAATTACATGAACGGCCAGGATTACCCGCTCGAACGCTTACCACGACACGTGGTAGAAGCATTAGAGGAAACCGAACCAGGTGCTTCAAAGAAAAACATCGTCTTGATGAACCGCCAGCAGAGACAAATTATTTTTGACGATGCCAAACGTCATTCGCTGTGCCTGCTGTACCATCTGCAAAATTATGTGCATAAGCATGCTCCCGACAAAACGAACAGCTTCAGACATTTTCAATTGAGTAAGGAATTTGAAACAAAGGATCGACTTCCTCCCAAACCCTACATTCGAGAATCATTGCGGCTAAAAGCGCTTTATATGATGCGCGAGCAGGACGGACGCAATCGAGATGGTCGGCATAAAAAATTCGCACGCGAACGCTTTTCACATGTAATGTATCCTGATGGATTATTCGCCTGGCAATTTCATTATGATTTCCATCGCACCGGCCGTACGTACTTGAAAGAGGAAGGCAACAAAGGGCCGTGGATCGACTACGAAAAACCTGGTCGAAACACCAGCCTCGTCAGTGACCGTTCTGTGTTTCCATTGCGCAGTCTGGTTCCCATAAAAATGGATGGCTTACTGGGCGCACAAAAAAATGTGGGATACAGCAGTATTGTGAGTGCGGCGATTCGCCTGCATGATCAATGTGTTACCGTTGGTCAGGCCGCCGGCGCAACCGCAGTCGTCTCTTTGCAACACGATATTCCACCAAGAAAAATCCCCTATGATCGTGCACAACTGGAGCAGGTTCGCCATGCTTTGTGTCATACACAAGGCGCTGGAGTCGCCCTATTAATCTGGCCTTATCGCGATTTAGCACCAGCGCATCCCGCATTTGTGGCCATCAACCGACTCGCAGCGCGCGGCGCTCTACCAATGGAAGTCCGCAAAGTTGATTTCCGCCCGGATGATCGTACCACTGCGGAATGGCGTCAGCAAACCACACGTCTGGCATTCGCTACGGTAGAAAATACGAAGCTGCTTAAAACATTTCCCGCAGAGACCAATCGCGGAGAGTTTTGTCTGCAGTTGTGGGATCTCATCAAAAACCAGCCCATGCGTCCCTTTCCTCGTTTAAAAACGGACGATGCAGACAACGATGGAATTCGGGACCTGGATGATCCTACCCCTTTTACCCCGGGAGAACCCGTACAATGGTTAAGCACAAAAGTGTCGGCAGACCAGGATGGACTATTGGAGAAAACGAATCTACCCTCTCTCCGTCGAATAAACTTCACAGGGAAAATTGAAGCACCCGTCACCGGTTTTGAATCAGATCATGGTTTAGTCTTTGACGACAAACGCGGCTTTGGCTGGCAACGCGACCTCAGTCAGAATCACCGAAAACGTAACCGGCTTCCTGAAAGCTATCGAGACACGTTTATCTTCACACGAAATCATGACACATGGGAATGTAAAGTTCCCAATGGTAAATGGCTCGTCACAGTTTGTGTGGGAGACTCCGGACACGAACAATTCGGACAATGGGTCAAAGTCGAAGGAACGCAGGTCGTAAAAGAAGAAGCGACAGCCAGGGGCTTCTTTCTCGAGAGGAAAGTCAAAATCGATGTTTCCGATGGTCGACTGACTGTTGAAATTGGGAAGTTGGAAGCCGGCACAAACACGTGCCTCAACTGGGTCTGCTTTGAACCGGCCCCATAAAAGAACGATTGTTGTCTGTCTGCCTCTGATTTCCGCTACAAACCGGTTCTTTTTCTGGTTATTTTGCGCCCAGATGATAGAATCATATTGAACACATCAAAGAATGACGATATATTTAAGAAGATTACTAATCTAAGTCTTAGCACTGCGCGTGCTGGGCGATCTATCAATGGGAAGTGGAATCGGGAATGAAGCCAAAGAATCATTCAAACACTCACTCGCAACATGCCTTTACCGCGTTTAATCCGCTGGTTCCCGAAGGTTTGGTGTTACGTAGTCGACGGAATATGCTCAAGGCCTCGCTGGCAGGACTGGCGGGACTCTCTGTACCCAATCTCTTGCGCGCCTCCGATCAACTTAAGTCTATCGGCAAATCTTCTCTCTCCAAAAAAAGCGTAATCCTGCTCTGGATGACAGGCGGCCCCAGCCACATTGATACCTGGGACCCCAAACCAGAGCGCCCGATTCAAAACCGCGGCCCCTTTGGAGTCACGCAGACTTCCGTTCCCGGCATCACGATTACCGATCGGCTTCCCAAACAGGCGGCGATGATGGATCACTTTACATTGATCCGATCCGTCGATCCCAACAAGAGCAGTCATGAGCCGAATCAGGTCATGCAGACAGCCGACTTGCGTGCAACACCTCGCACGAATCGTAAAGGTGACAAGTACCCGGCGATGGCATCAATCGTGGCCAAGCATCACGGCGCAAATCATCCCGGCATGCCTCCTTATGTCGCGTTCATGAAACATCATTCCCATATTGCGTGGGGCGGTCATCTGGGAAAACAGTACGATCCGTTCATTGCCAACGACGCCGCCGACTTGCCGATCTATGATTCGGTGGGTAACGATACGGGCAAAACGAGTGGCGGAAAAATGTTTCAATTTGCGTCTGGTCTTTCTTACGAACGGATGAAAAGCAGACGCGATTTAATGCAGCAGTTTGATAAACTGCGAAATGACATAGATCAAGCAGGCTCCATGTCCGCGATCGACAGTTACAGTCAACGCGCTTACGATATGGTTCTGGGACAACGCGTGCAACAGGCGTTTGACCTGAACCAGGAATCAACGGCCATGCAAGACCGCTATGGTAAACATCTCTGGTGTCAGCAGGCACTCCTTGCTCGCCGACTGGTTGAAGCGGGAACGTCATTTGTAACACTCGATCTCAGTTACCATACTGCTTCGGGAACCTGGGACAATCATGGCGATAACATTCCCCCGTATGGCGGCATCAAAAATGGTTTAGGTCCGATCTTGCCTTTGTTTGATCACTTACTGACAACACTCGTGTCGGACCTTGAGGAGCGCGGCCTACTCGATTCCACGCTCGTGATTGCAATGGGCGAATTTGGCCGCAGCCCTAATTCCGGAACTCAGGGAAGCTCTGATGGTCGCAACCATTGGCCCGTTGTGATGTCGATGTGTCTGGCCGGCGGTGGATTGAATCATGGTCAGGTGATTGGCGCCAGCGAAAAAGATGGAAGCGTGATCAAACATCGTCCCGTTCGACCGGGAGATCTGGCAGCCACGATCTACCAATATATGGGAGTTCCGTTGGATACTCAGTATATTGATGAAAAAGGACGACCCAACTTTGCCATCGAAAATGGCGAACCCATTCACGAACTCTTCTGAATTGCCCCTTCCCGGGCGCTGTTCTCAGCAAATGGCTATTGGATCATTGAGCCTGTAGAGATGCCCTATTTACTGAAAAAATAAAAAACAGGGACCAAAGGTGACGATTCCCCGTTTGTTTTTTTCGTGCCATCCTATAATCTGCACTCTGAAAATGGAAAACAGCATGCGCTGTGCCTCATCATCATTCCATGGAATGTTTTGAAATTGCACCAACCCGCGTCTCTTCAGAAAACGTCTCTGATTTTATGCCGACTTCTACCAGCTCAACATCGAACGCTCCCCTCGAACAGCAGGAACCGTTGACTTGTTCCCGCAATCGTCGCTGGCTCGTTTATGTTTTGCTGTTAACAGTCACGATGGGACAGGGTCTATCAGCAATTCTCAACAGTGCCCCTCTGCAAAGTGCCAATGACCGTTCTCGGTGGTGCACCGTCTGGTCGCTGGTGGAACAGGGTACGTATCAGATTGATACGATTAACGAACGCAGTGATTGGTCCAGCATTGATAAAGTCCGGCATTCAGGTCATTTTTATTCATCCAAACCTCCGCTCTTCCCGACACTTGTTGCGGGTTTGTATTGGGTTATCAAAACGACAACCGGACTGAACCTGGATCAAAATCCATATGACGTGGCACATCTTATATTAATGATGGTCAATTTGCTGCCGATGTTGATCGCGCTGGTTCTGATCTGCCTCATGGTGGAACGCTATGCACGAAACGAGTTCACGCGGTACTTTGTTGTGACCGCAGGTTGTTTTGCGACACTCTTGACACCCTTTCTTTTAACGCTGAATAATCACTCTATCGCCGCGACCAGTGCTGTCTTTGCCCTGTATCCTTTCATGAGAATACTCCTGGATCAGGAACAAAAGAAGCGATTCTTTCTTCTGGCCGGTTTTTTTGCCATGCTGACCTGCTGTAACGAACTACCAGCAGCTTTGTTTGGTTTGATTGTGTTCGGATTCCTGTTTAAAACAAACCCCCGTTTGACCTGTCTCGTTTTTATACCGGCGGCACTCGTGCCTTTAATCGGTTTCTTCGCAACAAACTATGCCGCTACGGGAGGCTGGAAACCTTTTTATCTTTATTATGGAACCGAAAAATATCTATACGAGTACCGTGGCGTTCCCAGTTACTGGAAGAACCCGCAGGGACTCGACCGCAATCTGGATAGCCCACTGATCTATTTCTTCCATTGCACTTTCGGCCATCATGGAATATTTTCCCTTTCGCCAATCTATATACTGACTCTGATTTCCTGTCTGCGCGTTCGAAAAATAAAAGACCATATTCTGCGCCCTCTGCTCTGGATCAGCATCGTACTCAGTCTGATTGTATTTGGATTTTATCTTTCCAGGACAGGCAACTATAACTATGGAGGCAATAGTTCCGCGCTACGCTGGATGCTCTGGCTCACCCCATTCTGGCTGATTTCCATGATCCCATTCCTGGATCAGTTTTCTCACAAGCGCTGGTTACAGATTCTAGGAACCTTATGTCTGTTGGCATCTGTTTTTTCAGCTCACTATCCATTACACAATCCATGGCGGGCTCCCTGGCTGTTCACCATGATGAAACAAGCTGGCTGGATCAATTACGACCAGCGACCCCAGTCGCTCGATCGACCGCTGACAACCTGGATCGCATCGATTCCCGAACCGACGTCTGAAATTCCCGAACCGTTTGTGGAACTGACGGGCCCTTCCAACGATGGCCGCCTGCTCAAACTCAGACTGAGTGTTAAAACATCAAAAGAAAAACATCTGCGTAAAATTCAGGTCACCAGATTTCTAGGGACAAAAATCGTAGAAACGAAACAATACACAATTGATCTGCCCGCATTCGAAGCGGGAAAGTGGCCTAAAGAGTTTTTACGCTGGCCAGACGGGGAAGTCAGCCAGAATCAGAAATTTGCCGCTTATCGTTTCTTTTACGGAATGCCCCGATCCCGGATGTACAATCCGGGAAAAATTCGGCACTTGTTTACACCTTTGCGCGAAGATGCTTTTCGTTGTCAACTGGCAGCATCCCAGGTTTCCGTCACTATCGCTTCGAAAACAGAAGCAGAGCAAAAATTGCGTTATCGTAAAGATCTCTGGTTAACAGATCAAATTCCGTTCGGAATCGCAAAGGTCGAAACCTCAGTTTATAACGAAGAATCAAATCAACTCCTCAGCCGAGTGACGCTCATTGTCACAAACGCCAGTAGCGGTATCAAATCTGATCAACCTGAGAAGCCCTGAGATTTACTGCTGGGGAGCAGCCGGTCCGACTGCAGGCTGAATCCACGCACGTTCGACTTCCCCAATCTGTGCCGGATTGGGATGGGGTTTTGAAGCACGAACCAGAGCACGCACGTAAATTTCCTTCCCATTGAAGTTGTAGCTGGCGGAATTCCCTTTTACAGTTTTCAATTTCCTGCCGATTTTGCTGCTGTAATGTTTTGTGGCTCGTATTTCCAGTCCTCGTTTATCTAATACGGGAGTTCCTCTTTTGGGATATCCTTCCAGAGTACCTATGAAATCGGTAATGTATTCCACGCCCTCTTCCGGCTCGATCTCGATTTGAATCCCCTGATCAGTATAAGTGACCGACTTTAGTTCCACTCCGGATGACGAATAAAAACGCCCTGCTTCCATGGCATCAACCAGAGCTTCAGGATCCAGTTTTTTTGACAGGACAACGACCCAACCCCGGCCCGGTTCACTACCACGGCTGGGAATTTTGTGATAGTTGTGACCGTCATCTGTCGCCAGTCCATACATTACAGGCAGCTTCAACTCGGCCAGTCTTTTGGTCAGAATAATATCCCAGATCCGATCCGTGCTGGCATGGGTTTCATCTCCTTTGTTATTCACACCCGGGTGACCGTTATAGACTTCAAAGAAGTTTTCACCAATGACTTTCATCAAATCTTCAGCAGTCACTCCGTAATGAAAATTGGGATGATTCAGATGAATCATCATCGATTTCCCAGATCGTTCGCGTTGTGCCAATAGCGCATTAGTATTATTCTGCATGACGTCATAGACACTCTTCCCCCCCAGCGGAGTCAGTATTGAATGCACGTTGGTAGCGTTCATGTGCACGGGCAAGTTTTTAAAGCTGTCGGTGACTTCTTCGCTTTGAATCAACAGGTATTTGCCGGGTTCCCCCAGTTTCTCTGAAACTTCCGTGAATGTCCTCAATCGAACTTCGATCTGCCCGTCCTTATTTTTCTTTCTTCAATCCATTTGGGAAAACGTTTTTTTAATTCTTCGTAAGCGTGCAGTTTGCCTTTGTTTTTTTCGGGAACCGTCCAGCATTCTGACGTCGACAGCACATTATGATCGGTAAAAGAAAGGAAATCATAACCGTGGGTCTTATACCAGTCGGCAATCATTTCCAGATAATCATCGCCATCACTCCACAGAGAATGCGTATGCAAATTCCCTTTATACCATTTTTCATTGCCGGATACTTTTAATGAAACCGGCTCTGCTGCATGAGCGGCTGAAACCAGCGCAAATACACAAACGCAGATCAAAATGAAAGGTTTGAAGGATAAAATGTTGTCTACTCTGTTTATTGATGGTTTCTGACAGGTCATTCTGATTGCTCCGAAGTAAGTAAATCTCTGATATCAAATGAAAGTTAAATCTAAAAACCCTGGGGCGAGATACTGATTTCATCTGCCTGAAGTTCTTTTTGTTTATAAACATCGGGTGAAGCCAGCGGTTTTAAAAAGAGACCGGCATTCAAAATATTTCGTAACGCAACAGGTGAGACTCCCCAGCGAATGATAACCAGTTTTTCAGCATCAGAGGGGGGTTTGGAATTCGTTGTTAATGCCGGCAGATCCAGATCCTGAGGCAGGATAGTCCCTTGAATCTGTTGCAAGTCGATATCTCCCCAGAGGTAATAGAGCAGAAATGTTAGCTCTAACGGAGGCTCACTTTGACTGACGAGAATACAATCCTTTACATTTTTAGTTAAACGAAGCTGATGTTCAAATTGTAATAATCGCTCTCCCACCGGAACTGGTTTCGGTACGGAATAAACACCATAGATTATATGTAAACAGGACAAGGCAATGACAAGTGCAATTTCGACCAAACGGTGACCATCCTCTTTTTTAAAGCGATGGCTGTACCAGAGAACCATGATCAGGGATAAGCCCAGAATGATTATCTGTTGCAGAAAAATAGCCGAAACTTGCGGACTGAGCGTATTTGCATGAGAGGCATTAATAAAAATCACAGACAATACGCCGAGAGTGAAGACAGCCAGAACAGTTGGATAACTGACACGCCGCAAAGCAATCTGCTGAAATTCCCAGGTGACGATTGCCAGCATGGGGAGAATCAAAAACAACTTCCACATCGCGCGGCTGCTGGTTTTCATTTGTGGGAGATATTGAACGCCCCACCAGAACAGCAACCCACAAAATAACCAGATCAATATTAATCGTAACCAGGCGGTCTCCCT
>NZ_CALEMX010000267.1 GCF_937910335.1 uncultured Gimesia sp.
ATTTGGGCAACAACCTCGGCGTTCAAACCTGGTTTGCCGCTAAACACATATTTGTCAGTGGGATCGTGAAATCCGTACTGGTAATCGCCTATATCGGGATTCTCATTTTCAGAATTGGTATCCAACTTGGTAGCCATTTCAATTTCTCCCACTTTGTATTTCACAATACACCTCAACCAGAAGATGCATTTTGTTAATTGTTTTAGAATTTTCTTAATGGAGTGATCTATTTAACTGCTTCTTATCACCTGATGAAACAAACCTGACTCTAAACTGCTTCGACAACTTCTTCCGCCGCTGCTTCTGGATGACGTTCGCGGATATTGGAATAACCGTGTTCGTGAAGTTCCGCGGCCAAATTGGCATCGCCTGTCTCAACAATTCTGCCTGCCAACATCACATGCGTAAACTGAGGTTGATTGAATTCCAACAATCGTTCATGGTGAGTAATTATCAACACTCCCATCTCCGGACCAGATAAACGACTGAGCCCTTCGCTGACCACTTTCACTGCATCACTGTCTAATCCACTGTCCGTTTCATCCAGGACTGCAAATTTCGGTTTCAACATGGCCAGCTGGAGAATTTCCATCCGTTTCTTTTCGCCACCTGAAAAACCATCATTCAAATAACGTCGCGCCATTTCAGTATCCATACCCAATTCGTTCATTTGGCTTACGAGTTCTTTACGGAACTCACGCATCGGAATCAGCTTTTCCCCTTCTTTACGATCGGGGTTCCGGACATTCGACATCGCATGTCTTAGAAAATCTGCAACCTTGACTCCGGGGATGACTACCGGATATTGAAACGCCAGAAAAAGTCCCAATCGAGCCCGTTCGTTGGGATCCAGCTCGATGATGTTCGTGCCGTCGATCTCGATTTTCCCCTTGGTAATTGTGTAACCAGGGTGACCGGCCATCGCGTATGCCAATGTGCTTTTTCCAGAACCATTGGGCCCCATTAACGCGTGGATCTCACCCTGATTAATTTCCAGGTCGACCCCTTTTAAGATCGGTGTGTCGTTGACTGATACATGTAAATCGGAAATTTTCAACAAACTCATTTTTCGTATTTCATCCTGTCATTCGGAATTCTGAACGAATTCAGAAACGTCAATAATTAAATGTAAAGGGTTTCGTATTCCACTTAACTGGTCTGTTTAGTTAACCTGTGCTTCAAACTCACAACAATGATGCCCATCCAGGCAACACTCTGACAAATTCATTTTCGTCCCCAAAACGCGCTCAAACACGCGCTGCTCCAGTTCGCAGATAGAAGCATCACCACTGGCAATGTTGTGGTAAGGACAATTATGCTCCCGTAAAATAGGCAGCGGGCCGGTTTGATCGATCTCGACAACGAAACCTCGATCCTGCAAGGCCTCTTTCAACTGTTCCATCCGCCCTTGCAATGAAGGGGCATCCACACTTCTGCCATACTGATGCACCAATGACGTCTGGATTCGAGCAGCAAGTCGACATCGTAAATCTTCATCATCGATGCCTTTGAGTTCTTCCCACAGGATATTCGCCAGCTCGGCATAATTATCACCCAGCAGTCGCATCCCCAAACTGGTCACGGAATAAGAATAATGCGGGCGTCCACGGCCTTCTTTTACCTGGGCCCTCGCTATCAAATCCAGCCCTTGTAAACGGACCAGACGCTGACGAACGGCTGTTGCCGTCACACCCTCCTGTTCACAAATCTCATGAATCGTTGCGGACTTAAGGCGATTGAGCCCCAGTAAAAAACTACGATCATTTTCATCAACTGAAACGCGCATGGATCGTTTTCTACTTAGTTTAAAAAGGGGATCTGTTCGTTTTCATTTCAGCAGCCTAAGCCATCAGAGCTGCTACACGCCTTTAGTTGCTTTATATATGCATCCTAGGCAGTTCTTCTATTTTTGACAACCAATATTGTCAAAAATCAATAATTGAGATCCAATTTCAAAAACTGATAACTTTTCTTCTCTTTTTCAAGAATCACCTTGGAACGTAAACTGTTATTTGATAGTCTCATACAACGATTCTGGCACCGAAGACAGCAGTATCGAAAACAGAGGAACCTACGATCACTCTTTATCCGGCTCAGAAAAACGATCAAACCGCAATTTCAACGATATTCGGACGTGTTCTATCCTGGTTCAAATAGTCCTGAATCAAAATAGAGTGAAATTGGATTTGATCTTTGATTACTGGCAACGGTTACTTGCGAATGGGAATCCAATTTTATGAATTTCGACCGGCAATACAGACCCCTTTCGATCCTTTGTTCCGGACTGTTAATCTTTCTGGCCTGCCTGCTGCTGACCCCCGCTGACCTTTCAGCGGCAGACGAGCAAACGGCGACCGCAACTTCCGAAGCCCTTCCAGAAGCAGAAACACCAGAGCCAGAGCCCCAGGGCTTTAAACGCATCGAATTAAAAATCGATGGGCTCTTCGGAAAGTTCAATAAAGTCGTTGCCAGCATTTTCTTTTATCCAGTTCCCATAACACCAGATCAGTTTCAAAACGGGAAGGGAATTCCTTTGGCCGTGCTCTGGCTGGTCATCGGTGCTACATATTTCACCTTCCGTATGAATTTCATCAATATCCGTGCTTTCAAGCATGCACTTTTATTAGTTCGCGGAAAGTACGATAACCCGGACGATGCCGGAGAAGTCACCCACTTTCAAGCTCTGACCGCCGCGCTCTCTGCAACCGTCGGCCTGGGTAATATCGCAGGCGTTGCGATTGCCATTGGAACGGGGGGACCGGGCGCCATGTTCTGGATGATGCTGGCAGGCTTGTTGGGTATGACATCCAAGTTTGCCGAATGTACTCTGGCACAAATTTACCGCCGCATCAGTCCTGACGGACGCGTGATGGGTGGTCCAATGTGTTATCTATCAGAAGGCTTAAAAGAAGAGTTTGGTTCCAATCCGGCGATGAACGGACTGGGAAAGTTTTTAGCCGTTTTCTTTGCCGTCTTATGTATTGGTGGTTCCCTGGCGGGGGGAAACGCGTTTCAAGTCAAACAGTCGCTGGACGCGGTCGCAGTGACCATCCCCGGCCTTGAGGACTATAGCTGGGTTTATGGACTGCTGATGGCATTTTTTGTGGGCATCGTCATCATCGGTGGCATCCGCAGTATTGCACGCACGACAGAAAAAATTGTGCCTCTCATGTGTGGTATCTACGTTTTAGCTTGTCTGGCCATTATTCTAATGAATCTCGAAACAATACCCGATTGTTTTGCAAAAATCTTCAAAGGAGCCTTCGATCAGGACGCCATGTATGGCGGCTTTATCGGTGTCTTGATTATTGGGTTTAAACGAGCTGCCTTTTCAAACGAAGCCGGCGTGGGATCTGCTGCCATTGCCCACTCAGCCGCAAAAACAGAGTATCCGGTGCGGGAAGGAATCGTGGCTTCGCTCGGTCCTTTTGTCGACACCATCGTAATCTGTACCATGACGGCACTCGTGATGATCATTACCGGCGCCTACAACAACCCCCAATACGCGGATATGATTGTCAAAGATCAGGGTGCAGCACTCACTTCTCAAGCCATGAGTTCACAGATCCATGGCTTTCAGTATGTGCTTTCTGTCTCTGTGGTATTGTTCGCTTATTCTACAATGATCTCCTGGTCTTATTACGGCGAACGCTGCTGGGCGTTCCTGTTCGGCGACAGTAAAAAAGTTTCGATGTCCTATCGTATCCTGTTCCTGGTCTTTGTTGTCCTGGGTTCGATTGTTTCCGCAACCAATGTTTTAAACTTTGGCGATCTCATGATTCTGGGAATGGCATTCCCAAATATCCTGGGCGTTCTCTTACTTTCGAACCGGGTTAAAAAAGAACTCGACATTTACTGGAAGAAATACAAGTCCGGGGAATTCGATAACCAGACAAAATAAGTTGCACGAAAAGAGATTACCATTGTCCCCTGCAATCTGAATTTCATACAATTAAGGTTGCCTGCTGTTAATTGACATCACTCATAAATGAAAGTTCTGCACAATGGGCTACTTCCAAGGGAAAAAAATTCTCGTCCCGACCGATTTTTCTGAAAGCTCTCTGAATGCCATCACGACGGCAATTCAAATTGCAGAGGATCCCGCATCAGTCACCGTCGTGCACGTGATGGTTCCTCTGGACATGGTCTCTCCCGGAGTGCTGTTTGGAGGGCTGACAAACGAAAAGCGAACAGAGCATGTTTTAGAATATGCAAAGGAAGAGTTTGAAAAACATCAGATCGAAGGCGTCGCTTTCGAAACGCTGGTCGGTGATCCGGGGATCAAGCTGGCAGATTTTGCGAAAGACAACGAAATCGAGCTGATTATCATACCATCACATGGTTATACGGGCATCGCCAGACTCGCCCTGGGATCAGTCGCAGAACGAGTTCTCAGACATGCCCCCTGTCCGACATTAGTATTGCGCCAACCCAAAAAGTAAGGCCCAAAAAGTAAAGAATGTACAGAAAGTGAACTCTGAAATCGAGCATGTTTCGAATTCAGGAATCATTGGGTTTGGGCGGTGCTTTGGGTTCGGGAGGCAGGATTTCAACAACCAGATTCCGAAAGTGAATTTCAGACCCTTCGCTCTGTAATGCAATCGCCCCTTTATGGGGACTGCAACCGTTGACTTCTCCCAACTTAACACCATTGATCGTGACCGAAATAGTCCCCTGCCGACAAACGATGACGCATTTATGCCACTTTCCTACTGGCAAATTTAATGGGGTTGCCGGAGAGAGTGTATTGGCAGACTTGGCTCCACTGCCCGGAGTCGGAAACACTTTACCCGCTTCGGGACGGTGTAACTGGACTTGAAACGCTTTCGGCCAGACTTTATCAGGCTCCGTGGTAAAGAGCAGGATTCCGCTATTCGCATTGGGATCGTTGGGATACATCCACTCCATGCTGAATTGAAAATTTTCGTATGTCTTTTTTGTCCGAATATAACCATAGGGTTTCCCGGAACAAATTAAAGTACTTGGTTGTTTATTGCCTCCACTCACGACCTTCCAGATGAGGTTGATATTCGCGTCTTTTTCTTCGCTGAAATATTCCCAATGGTCCCAAAAATTACCACCATTTAATAATTTTTCCGGGCCAGGGATCGACTTCGGAGCAGGAGAAACTTTCGCTGATTTTTCGCTGGGATTTGCTTTGACCGGAGGAGTGGCTTCCTGTGCGTCAACGGATAAAACGCCCGAGACTGATAGAGCGCATAAAATGCTCCCCATGAAAAGCAGCAAGGAAAATCGTTTACTCATTGTAGTTTGCTTCCAACAGACAGATTTCTGTCTCCGCTTCCCCCATTTATAATGATGAATATTGAGCACGCTATTTTTTGGCCCGACTAGACTGTTAAACAAAACGATTATGGAAATGTAGATAAGAGAACCAAGCATTCTAAACCCAGACTCTTCAACATTCAATTATGGCCGTATCAGCTTCCGCCAGATTTCACAAATGGCCTGGACGCCAAACACTGCACACAAAGACACTTCACCCAGACTAACACCACCAGACACTGGTTACCAGAGTCAATTTTGAACATTTACCAGACACGGCACCAGATTTCGTAAAAAACACAGGATCAGAATCCCTGTAGATTTAGTTTGACGGCCAAGTCGAATGCTTGATAAACTTAATTTCTCTTGGAACCGGCATAACTCCCCTCATTCACATTACAAAGATTGGTGTTCTCATGGAATTTCACTCGCTCTCTTCATTGCCCCCCAGTACTCCAGATTCTGCACAAGTTTCGCGGCGTCAATTCGTCAAAACGGTAGGGGTCGCTCTGGCGAGTAGTCCAATTCTCGGTTCTACGAATCTTCTTTCAGCAGGACAGACTGCAAAAAATCCTGCATCGGCTCCAGAGCCGCTTGTCAAAAAACTTCATGAAAGTTTTTCACCCGCGCAAAAATCTAAAGTCTGCTTTGAATGGGATCACAAAGATAAGCACGGGCTTTTGCGGCAGCACATTCGGGCCAACTGGAATATCACAGAACCGATTGTGAACAGCGACTTCTTTTCCAAAGACCAGAAGGAAATGATTGAAGCCATTTTCTTTGGCCACTTCGACGCCAGTTGGCATAAGAAAATCCGCAAACAACTTCAGGATGACCAGGGCGGTTATGGTGAAGACCAATCCATTGCCATTTTTGGAACTCCGGGAACCGATCAATTTCAATTTGTAATGACCGGACGACACACAACTGTTCGCTGTGATGGTGACAGCGCTGAACACCTTGCCTTTGGTGGTCCGATTTTTTATGGACATGCGGCGAATGGTTTTAATGAAAAACACAATCATCCTGGAAATGTTTTCTGGGAACAGGCATTAAAAGCCAATCATGTTTACAAAATTCTGGATGGAAAACAGCGCAAAACTGCTCTCATTCCTCAAGCACCGAAAGAAACAAAAATTAAATTCCGAAAATCAGCGGATCAAATTAGAGGCCTGCAGATTTCAGATATGACCAAAGATCAAAAACAGGAGATGCAAAAAGTTCTCAGTTCGTTAATTCAACCCTTCCGAACTTCTGATCAAGCTGAAGTTCGAAAATGCATCAAAACACAAGGTGGCCTGGACCAATGCCGCATTGCCTTTTACCAGTCTGGTGATATTGGTAATGATCAGGTTTGGGACAACTGGCGTCTCGAAGGACCCGCATTTGTCTGGCACTATCGTGGTGCTCCCCATGTACATGTCTGGGTCAACATTTCGGATGACCCTGGCACGCAAATCATCGCCACATAGCCTGCTTCTCTAAGTGATTTCAGATTCTGTACCAGCGGCGTTACCAGATCTAATTATGATCTGAGTCACAAATGCACGTATGCGTACGGAGTGTATAGTCATTTCATCACGATCAAGCAGCTGGTCATTGCAGGGGCGGGAAAACACTCACTTCTTTTTTCCCGCCCTGACCAGATATGCCTCTTCGAACAAAGCAATTCTCACTTTTATCAGAGACGCAATGTTGCGATCGCCATTCGATGGAATTGCAATTCCATTTCAACAATCAGACAGACTTACCCTTTCTGTTTTTTCTGGAGCATGCGATACACATCGCATCACAATTCTTCGTTTACTCGACATTTATTTTCTTCTAAAACTGAACGACTCCCTACAGTGAAAAGAAAGTTTTTTTAACTCTTTAAAACGTTTACCGATGTCGGTTGACATTCTGAGTTGAGAAGCAATATTGGGAATTAGCAAAAGATGTTTTTCATTTTGCTATGGAATTTTTTTTGCGATTACTTATGATACTCTGATTCATAAGACCCGGACTCAAATCACAATCTGATACAGATCGTCATAAAAAGCCTGGGGATTTACTTATTGTTATTGACAATTAGAGCATGAACTTCTAATTGAAAATATATACCTGATCTCCTCTCTCGACAGCAGGTGACCGAGTGACGAAAAAGCTTCTCTCACAGCGTAAAGTCAATTCGTTCTCTACTACTCCCACCTCGACGATAGAAACACAAAGAGCGTCTCTTTCGTTTCCTCTATTTGATCGGATCTCATTAAGTCAGATCACGACCTTTCACTGGTCGCTTAGAGAAAGTTTGCGCGGGTTGCGCACCGCGGGTGCGCCAGCAATTGGTCTCTGGAATCGAAAAATTTATGATACCGAACCTGCACAGGCAGTAGAACTTGTCATCGATTCAGGACTCAAGGTCTCGACCATTTCCGTGGCGGGCGGGTTTACCGGATACAACGAATATTCGTATGACGAAGCGATTTCAGATGCGATTCAATTAATCAAATTCGCAGGCCAGGTCAATGCCGCTGCCGTTCAAGTGGTAAGTGGCCCTCGCGCGGGACATACACTTAACCACGCACGGGACTTAACGCTCGATGCACTCAAGACATTAGGTGACGCAGCCGCCTTCCATGGCACGAAACTAGCATTGAAACCCATGGAATTCCCTCTCGCACAGAACTGGACTTTTCTGAACTCGATCCATTCGACACTGGAACTCATTGATGCCTGCCAGCATCCGGCTGTGGGAATTTCTCTCAATCCCGCTCAACTCCAGAACGTAGAAAACTGGCGCAACTTACTCCCGGAAATTGCACCCTTGATTACTGCCGTTCAGATTTCGGAATTTGAATCTTGTGGAACTCCCCCGAATTCATTTCCCGGTTTTGAGATCATTGAAGCGATTGACAATGCCGGCTACGAAGGTTTTTTCGAACTGGAGATCTGGTCTGAAAGCGTTTGGAATTCAGATTATCAAAACCTGCTCTCACAACTTAGCCTGGCCTGTCAGACAGAAGCTTCCTCTCAATACTGAGTGATCCTGAATTCTCCCGCCTGACCTGATTTCATCCTTCTCGCGTGATAACTTGCCCGGTAAGATTGATTACAAACTCACAATTGGGTTAGTATGTCATCAAGTATTAGTGCTGGAACATTCATTTTTTGCAGTTTTCCAGCCTGATACTTCACTCCCAAGATGAATTGACATCCCTCGACTTCTTCCCCAACGTGGTAACCGGCTATGGCTCACGAATCTTTTAGCCTGAATGATTTAGCGAAGCAGTTAGGGAGAGACCGCCGCGAACTGGAAAAGCTGGTGAACCGAGGCCGAATTCCCGGGCGAAAAGTCAATGGTGAGTGGCAATTCCACCCGACGGAAATTACACACTGGCTGGAACAGGAGATGCGAGGCTATACAACCTCTGAACTGGAGCGCGTCGAACAAATCCATTCCCCCACTCAAGATGATTCCAGTCATCTCATCAGCAATTTGATGCCGGAAGAATTAATCGAAGTCCCACTTAATGCCCGTACCAAAAGATCGGTACTGGAAAGCCTGATCGAAGTCGCCGGCAGAACCTGGCAAATTTGGGAACCGGCCACTGTCCTGACTGCAGTTCAGCAGCGCGAGGCCGCTTATCCCACAGCCTTTGAAAACGGTGTTGCCATTCCCCATCCAAGAAGTCCTATCCCGGATGCCGTCGGCGAACCGTTAATCGCTTATGGACGTACACTTTCCGGAATTCCCTTTGGTGCACCAAATGGAACACTTACAGACATTTTTTTTCTGGTAATCTGCTCTGATGCACCAACTCACCTTTCAGTTCTTGCCAGATTAGGCAGAATGATGCAGCTTCCCGACTTTGCTGAGCAATTACGCGAAGTGTCTACTCCGGAACAAACCAGAAACGTCATTATTGAAATTGAGAAAAAAATAGCTGAAAGCTGAAACCAGATAGCTCTCTATCTCCACATCTTCCAATACTAAAACGAATCTTTATCAAGTCCGCGTACACGTTCACAAAGATTATTATGTTTCTGAAGATATTCAAGTTTCCATCGTTGACGAATGCTTGTTAAGCTCAAAGAATGAAATCCTCTGCTTTCCAATACCATTAAGTAAACACGGAATCTTTTACTCTATTTCGGATGGCAGTGACTCCGTATTAGTTGTAAGACTGTAGTTTGATCTAATATTTATCAAATTCATAAAACTCATTTTAGAGCGCGTTTGAGAACACATAATGCATGAAGAACTCCCGGAACAACTTGATGTAATCGCCGTTGGTGCGCACCCTGATGATGTTGAAATTGCCTGCGGAGGCACATTGGCTAAACTCGTCTTACAAGGTTATCGCGTTGGAATCATCGACCTTACCGATGGTGAACCAACACCGTTAAGTCCTGGACCGGAAGCGAGACTACAAGAAGCACAACAGGCTGCAGACATTCTGGGAGTTCATGTACGCGAAACACTGGAATTGACCAATCGTCGGCTGTTTGACAACTTTGAAAACCGAGTTGCATTAGCAACAGAATTTCGTCGCTATCGCCCAAAGGTCGTTTTAGGGTTAGCGGGAAAAACTCCGATGGCCTCTCCTGATCACTGGCAGGCCATGCAGATCACCGACGCTGCTGTTTTTTATTCCCGGCTGACAAAGTGGAATGAACATTTCAGCAATACAGATCCTCACACTATCGAGAAGCAAATCTGGTATCCATTAGGGTTTGGTTCGCTGAATTATCCTGAGGGAAGCGGACAGTTTGTCGTTGATATTTCTGATACCATGGAACAAAAAATGGCATCCATTCGAGCTTACAAATCGCAATTTCCCCCGGAGAAAAAACGGGTATTCCGACTTGTTGAAAGCCAGAACAACCTGCTTGGAACGAGTGCAGGCTTCGAGGCGGGAGAACTCTTTATTTGCTCAACCACACTGGGTGTTCGTGATCTGGTTCAGACCGTTTGCCCCTGAAATCTATTTATGCTAATAAAAAAACCGGCAGATACGACATGATTAAAATTTCCATCTAAGGCAAAAGGTGCTATGATGGTTCCAGGAAATTCAGCATTAGTCTGGTAGGAAGAGTATCAGACACAAATTTCATTTTGAATGATCAACGAGTACAAAACAGGCTTATTAATGGTTGGAATTCGTTACGGCGCTGTCAGCATTACCGGAAATTTCCGTGAAAATAATGAGGACAACTATTACATTGATTCACTCAGCAAATACTTTCTGGTTGCAGATGGTATGGGTGGACAAAGCGCAGGTGAAAAGGCCAGCCAGCTCGCCATTGAGTTGATCCCCCAAAAACTGAATCAATTGATCGATTTTGAAAATCACGAAACGAATCAGGTCATTCCGTCAATAGATGAGGCTGTCTCACATGCTAATATGGAAATCATGGCATTTGGAGAGCTGGACCCAAACTGCCGCAGTATGGGCACAACCATCGTTTTTGCTGTGCATGTACGAGATAAATTTTTCATTGGAGGTGTAGGAGACAGTCGTGTTTATCTGCTGCGAAACAGTTCACTACATCAGTTAACCACCGATCATTCTCTGACTCAGGCTCTGGTTGACGCCGGGACCATTACGCCCGAGGAAGCAGAAACACATCGATACAAAAATGTACTCTATCGATACCTGGGAACAAAAGATGGAGGCTCAGGAACGCAAGCACGACAATTAGACCCCGTGGTTCAAGATCGCATACTCCTCTGCTCTGACGGAGTGACCGATGGAATTCCGGATGAAAAACTGCAGGACCTTCTAGGACAATTTGACGACCCAGTTACGACAGCAGAAAAAATTGTGGAAGCGGCACAAGAGGGAGGCTCCAAAGATAATATCACCTGTATTGTTTTATTCATGGAATAAAACATTTCTTTTTTGAAACTGCTACATCCTCAATTTCCCACATAAGCTGTTTCATTTCCGCTTTCATTCTGGCTGATCAATGCAATTTCGATCTCTATTCTCTTTCTTGCTCACAGCCATAATTACGATCGGCCTGTTCTGGTTTTCTCAGATTCCCCTGGGAGTTCCAGAAGAATGGACCTGGCAGCGTATCCCTTTTGTGGGACCGGAAATGATTCCCGGCTGGATTGTTTCAGGAATTTTATTCGTTGTCTATTTATTAGTAATCCTGATTGGTCTCTCCCGAATCAAGTTCTGCAACCGCTGGGAATTATCAATCTGGCTTCTCGGTTTGGCAGCGATGGGCATCACCTGGTCGCTCTTTCTGCAGGATACCCCCTCCGCTGAATACAGACTGTCAAAAGCACCTTTTGTGCTCTATTACGAAGGTTCTTCAGGATATTTTACGGAAGCACAAAAAAGTATTCCCGACGTACAACAATACCTGGCCGGTTATGAAACGAAAATGAAACAGGGTGACGTGCTGCATGCTGGCACTCATCCCCCCGGACTTCCGCTTTTCTATTGGGACCTGATCCAGCTCTGCAAAAATTTTCCTGCACTACAGTCATGGCTGCTGAATTCGCAACCAGCCTCTTTTCACGAGACAACCGAAATCATTGCGAATCTGACTGCCGCATCGGAAAACCCATTCACCCCGCTCGACAGCGCCGTTCTCTGGCTGGCAACGCTCATCACTATCACCTTGTCTGCACTCACGGTGATTCCTCTGTTTTTGTTAGCACGCGAATTCTCATCGCGCAAAGTAAGTTGGCAAGTCGCTGCATTCTGGCCATTGATACCAGCGGCATTAATTTTTCAACCGAAATCGGATGCACTCTATTCCAGCATTTCGATTCTTTTTTTCTACCTCTGGGTGCTTGCCTGGAAGCGAAATTCAAAACCTCTCTATCTCCTGGCTGGTTTCATGCTTTGGATTGGTCTGTTCCTGACACTGGCCTTTCTACCCGTTCTGTTGGCTGCTGTTTTATTTTCCCTTTTTGAAGTTTGGCGGCTTCGATCCGACACGGACCTCTCTGAACCTGCCTGGAAACAGTTATTCTCAGCTGGATTTTTTGGAGTGCTGGGACTCGTCATTCCCATCACTTTGATGGGGGTCATCTTTGAAATCAACCTGCTCAGTGTTTGGATCCTGAATTTGAAAAACCATGCAGGATTTTATCAGCAGTACCCGCGCACTTACTGGAAGTGGTTGCTGGTCAATCCAATTGAAATCAGCCTGGCTCTCGGATTACCTCTCATGTGGCTGGTTACAAAATCACTTTGTAGCCGAAGATTATTCGTCAAGCATCAGGAAGAAAGCCCGTTCGATCCCGGATTAAAAAATCTGCTGCTCCCTTGTGTGATCGTATTGGGAATGCTCTGGCTCTCTGGGAAAAATATGGGAGAAGCCGCCCGACTCTGGATCATTTTCCTTCCCTGGTTTCTGATCATGACGGTCCCCTACTGGCAAATCATTCAGATGGAATCTTCCCTGAACTCTTCCAACCCAGCCTCTTTTCTGAAACACCAGTCAGTCTGGATCATAGCCCTCTTGGCTCAAGCCATTGTCTGTATTGCTACGGTAAACAGAATCACAGGTTTTCATTTTCCTCCCGGGTAACCCGCATCCTGAGGCAGCAGTCTCATTCGCGCATGACACGTTTGATTCTCAGTTCATCGCATCCCGCATATTTATCATAATCCTGATATTCGTAAATCTTGCGAGAGTGTATGCATCAGTGATTGCATGAGTCGATATTGATATCGTGTGTCACCACTGATTGTGAAACGTTCAAATAAACCAAAACCTGAAGCTCTGATGCATGACAGTCAGTTTTAGGATTTTCAATATGACCGGAATGAAACGCATTTTGACCTCCCTCATAAATCCTGTGATCTGTTGCTGTCTTTTTAGCACGGTGACTCTAATCCATGTCGGGTGTTCTGAGAATTCGCTGGACTACACTGAAATTAAACAGATCAATGAAAAGGTGACTGAAGCCGAACTGAAAAAATATCTCAAAGTCATTAAACTTTTACCACAGAATAAAACTCCGACGTTCCCTTCAGTTTTCGCCCCTGCACCAACCTGGAGTCATATCCGTTCGTTACCAATTGAAGATCTGGTGAATAGCGAGCAAATCAATCTCTCGCAACAATGGGATATCCAACGAATCAGCGATCACTTCGGAACTCGAAACCGAACACTGAAAAAAGCACTCCTGCGGAGAAACATATCCAAGGACCAATTCATCAGCTTTACTCTGGCTCTCGGACTGGCAGCCAGTCGAACTCAGTTAAGAAAAGATCAGAATCTGGAAGAAGTCATCGAGAAAGGGAACAAAATCATCCAAAAACTCCAGTTGGAGAAACGTCCCTTTTCATCACTCTCACTGGAAGAACGGCACCGTACTTTACATGAAGCAATGTGGATTGCACGCGTGAACCGAGCAGAACGTTTGATTCAGGTTCCACCGGAAAATATCAATCTGGTTCGCAGTCATTGGGATGAAATAAAGAATTCCCTGCCTCCCGAGTTCCTAAAAAATCCGCTTGATGATCTTTCAGATACGCTTGAAGAACGCGGGACGCCATTCACTATTAATGAAAAAGAAGATTCTGATGAACTTCTACAATGGACGAAAACGGATGCCATTATCGGCACTGATCAACCCAGCACTCCCTCGAAAAAGATTCGGTAACTCTGCTGAATCTTATTGAGCCGATGCAACATCAGGGCGGAGTTTTTGTGCTTCGTTGAGATAGACATGGACCACTTCAGACTGCTTTTGGTCCGTATTCACGTGGAGCATCACGCGGATACAGCGAGGCATGGCTCCCTTGACCGCGATTTCTGAAGCGCAAATCAATGGAACCGATTTCATCCCCAGTTCACGTGCCGCTTCCGCGGGAAATACGGAAATCAAATCGGGAGTCGTCGTAAAAAACACAGATACGATATCTTCGAAGTTCTCTATCCGATTTGCCTCCAGAACCTGCTCCAGCAACGCACGGGTTGCTGCCAGCACTTCCGTCGATTCATCTTGAGTGACAGTGGTTGCACCACGAATTCCACGTACCGACATCGCAAATACCATGTATCTTTAAAAGTTCGTTGTAAGCCCGATTACACACGCAAAAGCAGAAAACACAACTCTTTAGAGTCAGAAGGACGAAAAAACTGCAGAAAAGCATATCCTAACTAATTCTTCGGCTATTCGCCACCGGTGACATTCCTCAATTCTATCCAGTCCTCGCCCGCGCTTCAAAGTTTAACTATAATGACCACTACTACTTACCAAAATAAATGATCGGAACAGGATCCGAGCCTCATTTAAAAATGCTCTTGCGTTACTTTCACTTTTTCAGGTAAAAAACAGCCCTATCACTGGATTAGAGGGGGTCAGAATCGCAGAGATCACCACGATGGTGTGACCATAACCCCTCTCTCCAGATCACAATTCAAATCAAAACGTACATCTTTAGGAAGGGACTCCTTGATGTCGACGACCATTGAATGGATCTCTGAAGAGCTGAATTGCCCCGTGAAAGGCAATCAAACACTGGAAATACATGGCGCGGAATCAGTCCTCAAAGCAGGCCCCCATGACATTACCTTTGTCGGAGATGAACTGAATCTGAAAAGGCTGAAATCAAGCCGCGCTGGTGCCGTCATCATTGAACAACGGCTGGAAGAATCATTTCAAAAAGACTATGGCGAAGCACAGTTTGCCTCATTCATCGTTGTCGATGCGCAAGCTGCTTTTATTAAAATAGTCCAGAAATTGCGTCCTCCACGCTCATTGCCAGACATTGGAATATCAAGCCAGGTAGAAATAAGTGACACAGCTGAAATAGGCGAGAACTGCCACATCTATCCGCAAGTCACAATTTGTCCCGGCGTACAAATTGGAAACAACTGCCGAATTTATCCCGGCGTTTACATTGGTGAAGACTGTGTGATTGGAGATGACGTCACCATTCATGCCAATGCTGTCTTATATCCAGATGTAAAAATTGCCAGTCGTGCACTGATTCATGCTACAGCCGTTCTGGGCTGTGATGGATTCGGATATCGATTTGAAAATGGTCGATTCATAAAAATCCCTCATACGGGAAGCGTGCAAATTGAAGAGGATGTCGAAATCGGAGCTGGTACTACGATTGACCGAGGCATGATCGGGGCCACGATCATTGGAGAAGGATCCAAAATTGATAACCAGGTGATGATTGCTCATAACTGTGAAATTGGAAAACACAACGCATTTGCTTCACAAGTTGGCTTCGCAGGTTCAATCACAACCGGTGACTATGTTCGCTGTGCGGGTCAGGTAGGAATTGCAGATCACGTTCACGTCGGAGAACGAGCTACTTTGGGAGCCCGCGCTGGCGTTCACCGTGATATTCCTCCAGGCGAGGTTCATATTGGAACTCCCGCTGCACCGGAAAAAGAGCAAATAAAAACTGTGATGTCCATGAAAAGAGTTCCTGAAATGCGAAAACAACTTCGGGAATTGGAAAAACAGATCAAAGAGCTGACTGCGCAATTTGAAGTATTAAAAAACACAAATCAGACCGAAGATAAAGCAGCCTAGAACTAATCCTTATTCGATCCAATCTATTGAAGTCCTGAATGAATCAATGACAGTATTGCAAACGTCAAATAAACAGAAACCACCACAGTTGGGGCTTTTGGCCGGCGCGGGTCGGTTCCCCATCGTCTTTGCCGAACAAGCACGACAGCAGGGATTTTCTGTCTGCTGCCTAGGCATCTTTGGAATGGCCAATGAAGAATTAATAGATGCCTGTGATACGTTCCACTGGATTCCCCTGGCACGCATCGGGCGCGCCATCAAACTATTTCAACGTGAAAATGTCAATCGGATCGTGATGGCGGGGAAAATTGAAAAAACAGTTCTTTTCAGCCCATTTCGAATTTTTAAATTATTACCTGACCTTCGCACGCTACACATGTGGTATCGCTACGCCAAAAAAGATCGCAAAGACGACACCCTGTTACTGGCGGTGATTAAAGAATTTGAGCGCGATAATTTATTCTTTGAATCAGCCTTGGACTATTGCCCGGAGCTTCTCGTGAAACATGGATTCCTTACTAAAAGACACCCCAGCCAATCCCAATGGGAAGATATCAAAATGGGATGGGATATCGCCAAGCAAATGGGACAACTGGATATCGGACAAAGCATCGTAATCAACGATAAGGCCGTGATTGCAGTGGAAGCGATTGAGGGTACGGACCGTGCCATCCAACGTGCAGGCCAGCTGTGTAAACGAGGTGGCTTTACCGTCGTGAAAGTCGCGAAACCACAACAGGATCGCAGATTTGATGTTCCCACTGTCGGCATTAAAACGCTGCAGACAATGCACGAAGCCGGGGGGCGCGTTCTTGCAATCGAGAGCAATCAAACCATTATGATCGATCAACGGGAAGTCGCCGATCTGGCTGACAAACTGGGAATTGCGATTGTCTCACTCAACGAAGAAGAACTGACTCTGCAAATGGCCAGTTGATTTCTACATACAAGTTTTCATTCAGAAATCAGTTTGATTTCGTTGCCACTGTCCGATTCGTTGCCGCTCTCTGAATCGAGACGTTCCTCTTCTGCTTCAATCTCCAGATTAAATTCTGTCAGCATCTCGGTTTGCTGGTTCTCTTTGATTGGCGCATTATCTTCCTTTTTGGGGTCACCAGAGAGTTCTACTTCAAACTTCACTGACGCCAGCGACAATTCATCACCCGGCAATAATGCACCACGCGTAATTTTCTGGCCGTTCACTCGCGTTCCGTTCGTACTACAGAGATCGCGAACAAATAGCAGACCATCCGTTTTGATGATTACACAATGAATCTTGGAAATGCTGTTCTTATCGATCTGAATATCACATAAGTCAGACTTGCGACCCACCAGAATCACATCCTTTTTCAAGAGAATGGGTTCCCCTCCATTAACAGGAATCAATCGTGCGATCATAAGTGCAGCCTGCAATTAAGACAGAGAAACAGGAATGTGAGTCTTCAAACGAGATTTATTATGATTTTGAGAGATGTGAAAAATCAATTGGGAACTGAGCCTTTTCCGTATGTTATCACAGCCCGAGGCGATTTCCATGCAAATTCATTCAGATCACTACAAAGTAACGCCAGGAGAGCCATTTCATTTACTTTTATGCCAGATTTCTCAGAATTTGAATGCGGTTCAGCACGATTCGGGCCAGTCTCTTGACGGTGAGACTAAGCAATGGTAGTGTCCCTAGTTAAACAGGCTGCAAACCAATGGCTTAACGTACAGGGTTTCATCCATAATCAACCAGATTGATCAGCCTGGATCAAATTCTGTAATAATCGAAGTCAAATTGGATCAACGGGATATCAACCGCCAGATACGAATCTGTCTTTTTACCAAAGACAAACAGCAATTGGTGAATTTCTTCTCCAACTGCAGCGAGTTCCGGAATTGAGCATGAGATGGGCTTGTATCTCAGCCCCTCATCTAACAAAAGGAAGCAATCCGCTTCTTAACAACAAATAGGTACTGATTCGCTTCCGGTTTCTTTGCGTGAAGAAACCGAAGCCCCAGTCGATTAACATTATGAGGAAATAAGTATGTCAGGTAACAAGTATGTGTACTTCTTCGGTGCTGGAAAATCAGATGGCGACGCCACGCTGCGCAATACCCTCGGAGGTAAAGGAGCCAACCTGGCAGAAATGATCAACATCGGACTGCCTGTTCCCGCTGGTTTTACTCTGAATACTGAAGTTTGTAACTACTATAGTGACAACAACAGTCAATATCCCGAAGGAGTCGAAGCGCAGGTCGAAGAAGCACTCGCCAAAGTTGAAAAGGCCATGGGCGCAAAATTTGGTTGCGACACCAACCCCCTCCTGGTTTCCTGCCGCTCCGGTGCCCGTGAGTCAATGCCCGGGATGATGGATACCGTTTTGAACATCGGTTTGAATGATGTCACAGTCGAAGCACTGGCAAAACAATCTGGCAACGAAGCCTTTGCCTGGGACAGTTATCGTCGCTTCGTCCAAATGTATGGCGATGTCGTCCTGGGAATGAAAGGATCAGACAACGACCCCTTTGAACATGCTCTCGAAGCAAAACGGGAAGCAGCCGGTGCGAAATTCGATTCTGATTTGAATGCCACACAGCTCAAAGAATTAGTCGCAGAGTTCAAAGCCCTCATCAAAACAGAAACCGGTAAAGAATTCCCCACGGATCCCAAAGAACAAATCTGGGGTGCCATCGGTGCGGTCTTCAGTAGTTGGACAAATGACCGAGCCTACGTTTATCGTCGCGATTACGGGATTCCTCATAGTTGGGGAACAGCCTGTAACGTACAGGCAATGGTCTACGGCAACCTCGGTGACGACTGTGCAACAGGCGTTGGCCTGACTCGAAACTGCTCCACCGGGGAACCAGGCTTCTGTGGCGACTATCTAATCAACGCTCAAGGAGAAGATGTTGTCGCCGGTATTCGAACACCTAAACAGATTGAAGAGACATTAGGTACTGATCTGCCTGAAGGTCACAAGCAGCTCGTAGAAATCGGCCAGACTCTGGAACAACATTACAAAGACGTTCAGGATATCGAATTCACAATCCAACGTGGCAAAGTCTGGATGCTGCAAACTCGAAATGCTAAGCGTACCGGTTTTGCCGCCGTCCGAATTGCCGTTGATATGGTCAACGAAGGCTTGGTCACTAAAGCAGAAGCGATTACAAAACGGCGTATTCCTGCAGACGATTTGAATCAGCTGTTACAGCCAATTTTTGATCCCGCAGAAAAAGAAAAAGCCGCCAAAGAAGGCAATTTGCTAACAACTGGTATCAACGCTGGCCCAGGTGCAGCTTGTGGACATATCTGTTTCAGTGCTGAAGAAGCAGAAGCGATTTATAACCGTGACAATAATGCAGAATTGGTTCTGGTTCGACGTGAAACCAGCCCGGAAGACTTACGCGGAATGCGTGCTTCTAAGGGAATTTTGACGGCCCTGGGTGGTGCCAGTTCTCATGCAGCTCTGGTGAGCCGCCAAATGGGGAAAGCCTGTATTGTAGGTGCCTCTGAACTGCAGATTGACTCTACTGCGGGAACCATTATTGCTGGTGATAAAGTTCTGAAAAATGGCGACTGGATCAGTATCGATGGTTTCACTGGAGAAGTCTTCGCTGGAAAAGTGGAAACGAAACCAAGCGAAATTGTCGAAGTTCTGATTTCAAAAACAATGAAGCCGGAAGATTCAGAAATCTATTCCCGGTATCAGCAATTGATGAGCTGGGTTGATGATATCCGTAAGTTGAAAGTTCGCACAAACGCGGATCAACCGGATCAAGCAGAGGAAGCCATTTCCTTTGGTGCAGAAGGCATCGGACTCTGTCGAACCGAGCACATGTTCTTCCATCATCTGGCAGAAATTCGCGAAATGATCGCTGCCGGCGATGTCGAATCGCGAACGAAAGCTGTTAACAAACTGCTGCCTTTCCAACGCGAAGACTTTGCCGGAATTTTCAAGGCGATGAACGGCCTACCGGTTACGATTCGGCTACTCGACCCACCATTGCACGAATTCCTCTCTGATCGCCATCTGGAAGAAAATCCCACGCTGGCTAATGAACTGGCTAATGAACTGGGAGAGACGGTCGAATTTATTCGTCGTCGTGTAGAAGAACTCCATGAACTGAACCCGATGCTGGGCCATCGCGGTTGCCGTCTAGGCATCGTTTATCCGGAAATCACGGCTATGCAGGCGCGAGCCATTATGGAAGCAGCCTGTGACGTTCAAAGCTCCGGCATTGACGTCTATCCTGAGATTATGGTTCCCCTGGCTGGATTCAAAACGGAATTTGATGACCAGGCAACCATCATTCGCAACGAAGCAGAAAAAGTGCTCGCCGAAAAAGGAGTCAAAGTCAACTACCTCGTTGGAACCATGGTGGAACTTCCCCGTGCCGCGATTTGTGCTGACCAGATTGCCGAGACGGCTGAATTCTTCAGCTTTGGTACGAATGACTTAACCCAAACGACTCTTGGTATGAGTCGTGATGACTACGGTACGTTTATCGGACATTACCGCGAAAACGACATTATCCCTTCCGATCCTTTCCAGACGATTGACCAGGATGGCGTAGGACGTCTCATGCAGACAGGTGTCGAACGAGGCCGGGCAACCCGCTCTGATCTGAAAATCGGCATTTGTGGAGAACACGGCGGCGATCCTGCCAGTGTCATTTTCTGCCATGAACTGGGACTGGACTACGTAAGCTGCTCTCCATTCCGCGTGCCCATTGCGCGACTGGCTGCTGCTCAAGCCGTACTGGATGAAAAAGCATAAAGCTTTTTACAACAAATACTTACAAGCAGGGAGAGAACACTTTTAATCTCTCCCTGCTTCTTTTTCTTCCCATAGCTCACTTTTTCGATTAAACTGAATACGTGAATAATCAGTGAGTTTTCGGAATTTAACCAAAAATCCTCTTCCCCCGAAGACGATACAAGGATAAGATTCTACGCTCACACCTTACGCTCAGATTGTCTACTTGCGAAATGATCTCGATGTCAGTGATCCCCTGTTGATAAAACCTGCTGGATCAACCATCACAATAGTAGTGTGATGCGATTTTGCAGGGCCTTCCCCTGTAAAAATTGAGTAGTTCTTCTCACAAAAGTTTCCGATTAGAATTGATCTCTTTAACAAGGTCGGTATGTTGCCGTCCGCTTTATATCCAACACATGTTACCTTTAGTAAACGTTCATTAAAGCCATGAAAAATCTGGACAAGTATCGAAACATTGGAATTTCTGCTCACATCGATTCTGGTAAAACCACACTTACCGAACGCGTACTGTATTACTCAGGACGAATTCACAAAGTACGTGAAGTTCGTGGCGGCGATGGTGGCGCTACAATGGATAGTATGGATCTTGAGCGCGAGCGAGGAATCACAATTGCCTCTGCTGCGACCCAGGTCGAGTGGAAAGATACGACGATCAACATTATCGATACTCCGGGCCACGTTGACTTCACTGTAGAAGTAGAACGTAGCTTACGTGTACTCGATGGTGCGGTACTGGTGCTCTGCTCTGTTGGCGGCGTACAAAGTCAGTCCTTAACTGTTGACCGGCAAATGAAACGTTATGGCGTCCCCCGGATCGCGTTCATCAATAAAATGGACCGCACCGGTGCAGACTCTGCCAGTGTGATCAAGCAAATCGGTGATAAACTGCATGTGGTTGCCCTGCCACTTCAGATTCCAATGGGTGAAGGCGCTCAGTTCGAAGGTGTAGTTGATCTGGTCACCATGCAGGCAATCACTTACACCGGCGAACAAGGTGAAACCGAAGTATTTGGCGAGATTCCCGAAGAGTTTAAAGCGGCTGCGGAAGAAGCCCGAGCTGCCATGCTGGAAACGCTCTCCATGTTCAGCGACGATCTGATGGTAGCCCTGCTTGAAGAAGCAGAAGTTCCAATTGAAGATATCTACAAAGTCATCCGTGATGCAACGCTTTCACATGAAATCACACCAGTCATGATGGGTACCGCGTTCAAAAACAAAGGCGTACAAACTCTGCTCGACGCAGTCGTACGATTCCTGCCCAGTCCGCTTGACCGTGAAATCTCAGCGATTGACCTGGATGCTCAACTGAAAGCAATCAAAGAAGGCCAGGAAGAGACGAACAGTGAATTATTCCGAACCAAACTGTCACACTCATCCGATAAACCTCTGGTATCAATGGCATTCAAAATTGTCGATGAAACATTCGGCCAATTGACTTATATGCGTATCTATCAGGGTAAAATCGAAAAAGGCAAAAGTTATATCAATACCCGAACCGGGAACTCCACCCGCTTTGGTCGATTGGTGCGTATGCACGCCGATAGCCGTGAAGATGTTGATTGCGGTGAAGCTGGTGACATTATTGCCGCCGTCGGAATGGAATGTGCCTCAGGGGATACCTTCTGTACTGATGACGTCAACTACGCTCTGGAAAGTATCTTTGTTCCTGAACCTGTGATTCGCCTTTCGATCGAACCACTCGACCGGGATGGTGCGGACCGACTGGCGAAAGCCATTCAACGCTTCAATCGTGAAGATCCTACGTTCCATGTGATGACCGATGAAGAAACCAACCAGACGATCATCGCCGGAATGGGTCAGTTACACCTTGACGTTTATATCGAACGCATCAAACGTGAATACAAAGTAGAATGTATCATTGGTGAGCCAAAAGTTGCCTATCGCGAAACACCTACTATTCCTGTTGAATACAATCACAAGCACAAAAAGCAGACTGGTGGTTCCGGTC
>NZ_CALEMX010000268.1 GCF_937910335.1 uncultured Gimesia sp.
TGGATAGAGTAATAGAGAATCTTTAAACATGAATCGCGGACTCATTTTGCTTTAAACTTGAAATTATTTTTCACAGCCTGCGATTTCAATGCTTTGATGACAGCCGTATCAAACGTGCTGTTTTGAGGCTGGCTCGTCTGCTTCTTCATTTCTTCCGCAATGAATTGATTGCGTTTTTTTGTCAGCTGCTGAATCTGAAGTTGAATTGCTGTTCGCTCTTTCTGTTTTTTCTCGATGAAAGCAACCCGCTCTTTTTTTGACAGTTTTTTCAGTTGCGCTGGAATTTCTTCTTCTTTCAGATCTTTCAGGTTGACCTTCTTACCGACAATCGCATCGATTAAATCTGCTTTCGCTCGATAGCGTCCCGACCCCTTGAACGTAGCACGATCGGCACCAGATGCAGGGCTGGAGCTACCGGCCAGTTTGTCTGCACCCCCCTGACTTCCAGCGGATTCATTCTGAGACTTTGCGGAGCCATAAAAGAGATAGGTTTTGTTAATACTATGACCTAATTCACTCAGCCTCTTATCGTAAGGTGTTTTTGGTGTGACCACCTGGACGCCCTGATTAATACTTAGATAAGAGCCATCAGCCAATAATGCGCCCTCTTTCCAACCGGTTTGAATTCCCGTTTGTTCGGGTCCACAAAAAATGGTATTGATGGCGATTCCTTTTTGAATGGCGGCCGGGCACGCAACTTTATAATCGACCTTGCCCTGAGTAAAAGGCTCATTGCCGGCGATAAAAATCAGTTTCAAACTTTCATCCGAATCACTCCAGTTCAAGCCGTTGGTGGCTGCCTGAATGACCTGCCCACAATATTCCTCACCCCCATTTGTCTTTAGAGCAAACAGCTTTTCGGAAAGTTGGTCCAGATTTTCGGTGAGAGGCATAATTTGTCTCATGTAACCTTCGCTGGCAGGCAAACTGCTTTTTCCATATTCATAAAGCGCCACTTTCATTACAGGAACTTTTCCATTTTGCCTGGCAGTCGCTAATTCGTTCACGATTTTCCAAAGTTGCGAGCGGGCCTGATTAATCAAGCCTTCCATACTGCCACTCGTATCCAGCAGAATTGCTAACTCAATCGAAGGTTGTCTGGCTTCCGCAGGTTGCGGTTTTTCCTTGGCTTGGCTTGTTTGTTGAATCAGTCCGAAAGAAATGAGGGCTAACAGTGTGACGTGAAAAAACTTGCGCATCGAAACATCCCCTGGTGAAATCAGGATTTTGGTTGAAATGAAGTGCATCTCGCTGGCACATGGAATTGGACGGCAGGCTCAAAAAAGAAGTTCCCGGAATCTGAACGATTTCAGGAACTTTCTCTATTTAAGCGACAAATGCGTGATTTTTCCGCTAGAGACCCGATCCGCAAAACTTACAAAAGGTCGCATCCGGATCATGACCTTCGCGCATACATTCCGGGCAGACCTGCGTTGTAATACCTTTTTTCCCTCCTGAATGAGCCAGCTCTGCCGTTACGATGCCCGTGGGTACAATAATCATGCTGTATCCCAGACACATAATGAGTGCCGCCAGACATTTTCCCAACGGAGTCACTGGCGTCACATCGCCATAACCAACGGTCGTCATCGTCACAATCGCCCAGTACATACTTTGAGGTATGGAATCGAATCCAGTTGCTTTGGTGGGATCATCTGGGAAGTCAGTCCCTTCTATTAAATGCAATGTTGCACCTTCGATCACCACGGCAATGAGTACCGTCGTCAAAAAGACGGTAATTTTGGCACGGCAGGACCAGATCGCTGCTCGTAACTCAGACGCACCGGACAACATGTGCGTCAGCTTGAAAATTCGAAAGGCACGTAACAGACGAATGGCACGTATCACTCCCAGACGATGAATTTCATCTGAATCTACTAAAAACAAAATCAAATACGACGGTAAAATAGAAAGCAGGTCCACCACTCCATAGAAGCTGAAAGCATAACGTAACGGTCGACGGGCACAAAGTAGTCGCGCCACATATTCAATGGTAAACAGAATTGTGAAAAACCACTCGGCCATGGTTAATTGTTTTGCGTATTTGATATCAAGGGACCTGACACTTTCCAGCATGATGGCCAGCACACTGAGCAGAATCGTGATCAACAGGACCACATCGAATACTTTTCCCGCAGGTGTATCTGCTTCAAAGATGATCTCATACCAGCGTTCGCGCCAGGTAAGCGGCTTTGTCTCTTGAGCAGGATTCGATTCAGACATAAAACACTCTCGATGATTAAGATTGAGAATCCGTTAACGATGATCGTGCTGAGTAGATCAGATTATGTGCGAAAATCAGTATTGAGGTCAACATGACTACTCTATCAGAGACATTTTTCAGGTACAGTCCTTCAGATAGGCTATACGCAAACGCAATGTGAGAGGATCAATGCTTTTCGTCAGTTCTTTGACCCTCTATAATAAAACTCGTTTAATCCGGGAGAGATCTCCTTTGCCCAGTCTCTAAGAATCCAGCTTACAGCCTGAAACAGGTCTGAATATGCGTATCGTTATCTCGTGTCTGCTTTCTTTCCTGATCACAGAAAGCCTCTGCGCTGCTTCGCCGGAACCGGCAGACTATTTTGAAAAATCGATTCGACCTGTTCTGGTCAAGTATTGTGCCGATTGTCATGACACGGACGATTCCAAAAACGCTGGGTTAACGCGGGAAGTTTTGATGTGCATCGCGTACCGGACCAGGAATTCCCAAGCACCATGAAGAGCACGTGCGACAGTACCGGTGAATTAAAAGGACTGATCTGATTCACTTCTGAAACTGAAACGAATACAGGTCGGCGTCTTTGAGTTGAACACGCAGGCGAACCGGTTTTCCTTTCAGGCTGCCGACATCTGCTTTTTGATTCCAGGTCACCTTACGGTCGACCGTGTCACCAAACAATTCTGCACACTCTGCCAGAGTAAAGCCCGGAATCGCTTTCCCTTCGGATGTCTGAATTTCCACTCGGATGCTGCCAGCCGCAGAAGTAGCGAAGTTGAGGGATAACTTTGAACCATCGAACATGATCGGCTTAGTCAGGAGTTCTCCCCCTTTCATGGAAGCATGAACTGAAGTAAAACCATCGAGTCGAAGCGTGTATCGCCTCAGCGATCCCCCTTTGCCATGCCAATAATCTTCGGCTGCGTAAATCGAAAGTTCATCGGGAGCACCGCGAAGTGCAGACTTGGTTTCAACAACATGCTCGGCGATAAATTGATGCCCGTATTGCCAGGTGCCCGTACGTTCGATTCCCGGCCTCAGGAACGCTTCATTCCAACGTTTAAAATGCACGCCATCACGACTGACCATCAACAGCCCTTCGCTGATGGCAGTACCATATCGCTCGACAGATGAGGCCCTCATTTTTCGACGTTCAGGATCAGGAAGCGCTTTCATGGATTCTGACCAGCCACGTTCAATATAACGGGCAGGAAATCCAATTCGAAGATGAGGTGCCCGATGATAGGCTTTAACCTGATTCGTATAAAGTTGTTCGCTCGGAGAATCTTCATAAGTCAGATCCGCTTCGTTTTTCCAATTTAAAAAGTCATCCGAGGTGGCGGTTCTGATTGCACGATCTCCCTCTGGTTTCCATTTCTTGGCGGTCGTAACACCTTTCGTAAAGGTGCGGAAATAGGTCCGATATGTATTTTGATCAGAGTCCCAAAATGCAAGATTTTGTGAATCGAAAGCGCCTTTGGTGATAACCGGTTTTTCCTGCATCTGCTTCCAGTGAATCCCATCCGCCGACTGAAAAGCAAACAGGCCACCCTCATGTTGAATACCCGCTAAAGCCTTATATTTCGCCTCTGGTTTACAGTTCGGGTTTTCATCTTTGAACGGTGCAAAGTTATGTGTGCCTCGTCCTTCCAGAATGATGTTATTTTTCTTTGATCCTTTGAATTCAACAAGACCAAGCTCCGGTCGAGTCCAATGAATGCCATCTTTGCTTTCCGCATAACAATAATAATTTTTATGACTGCCGGTATTAAGCTTACCTTCAGATACAATAATGTGTGAACCACGATAATACAGACGGTAAAGATCTCCCTCCTGAATAATCGTGTGATATCCGGAACTGCTTCCCTCCCAGGGTTGATCAAACTGAAACACAACTTCCTGTGGAGTAGGATGCTGCAGCCGAATGCTAGCCTGCCCGGACAGCTTGTCAACCAGGCCGTTATCGATAAACAATTCGCGTCGATCACCAATTTGTAACGGGGCCTCTGCAAAGAGAGATTGCGTACAAAACAACAAGAGCGAAAATAAAAGTGGCAATCGAATGAAACGGGCAGGCATGCTGATGGCTCCTGGAAGGATTAATATGGGAGAGTTTTACGATAACAAAATTTGCAGGGAAATGTAAACTCAGCACATAAAAAAAGCCGATTGATTCGTGATGAACCAATCGGCATTGAATAGCAAAAATTATCGTTTTTTAGAGTACGTTTGACACACCTGGTGTAGGAATCGGGTAGAAACCGTTTTCATCAGGTAATGTCACGGGAGTTGCTTCCCAGGAAAATTCTTTAGGCATGAGATCAACCTTTGATGCCATTGCCTGATCCCAAGTCACAGGTTTACCACCGTAGGTTGCCAATCGACCTAGAATGGAAGTCATGGTTGATTTGGCACCGTATTCTGCTTCGTTATAAGGCGTGCCTTTACGAATCGCAGCGAACAAGTCATCGTGCTCTACCTGATAGGGATTAGGTTTCACATCACGGTACTTCCATTTGTAACCAGCGGTGGTTTCGTACTTGGCGCCACTGATATCACAAGAACCCTTTGAACCCTGAGCATGCTCTGTCACACTATTCCAGCAGTTACGAATGTGTCGGCACTGGCTATACATCCGAGTTCCGTTGGCATATTCGTATTCCACAGCAAAGTGGTCGTAAATTTCACCATACTTCTTGTCGCTACGAACTTGACGTCCACCCATGCCGTGAGCTTTGACAGGGAAATCGTCCATCAACCAGTTACAGACATCGATATTGTGAATATGCTGTTCGTTAATATGATCGCCACACAGCCAGTTATAGTAATACCAGTTTCGCATCTGGTATTCCATTTCCGACTTGGCATCTTCGCGAGCAAGACGTGGCTCCCAAACTCCACCACTGTTCCAGTAGCAGCGCATCGATGTAATATCGCCGATGGCGCCATCTTTCAGCCGCTTAATAGTTTCGATATAAGGTGCCTGGTGATGACGCTGCAAACCCACGCCGACAGCCAGGTTTTTAGACTTGGCTATTATAGCCGCAGCCAGGACTTTTTTGACACCCGTCACATCAGTGGCCACTGGCTTTTCCATGAAGATATGCACGCCTTTATTGACGGCTGCTTCAAAATGGATCGGACGAAACCCCGGAGGTGTAGAAAGAATGACGAGATCGACACCACTATCCAGAACTTTCTGATAGGCATCAAAACCAATAAACTTTTTCTCTTCGGCGACATCAATACGTTCCGGACGTCCGGAAAATTGCTTCTGAAGATTCTTCAGGCTGCTGTCCATGCGATCTCTGAAGGCATCAGCCATAGCTTCCAGTTTGACGTTGCCATCAGTCGACAAGGCTTGACTAGCAGCCCCTGTTCCGCGGCCACCACAGCCTATCAGACCTACTTTGATTTTATCATCACCGCTGGCATAGATATGAGCCGACGACCCTAAAGTGGAAAGAATTCCAGTTCCCACAGCGGTTGCCGTTGTCGTCTTTAAAAAGTCGCGTCGTGAAGTAGGTTGTTTGTTCGATTGAGTCATCAGAGGCCTTTCCCTAATCTGCGTTGTGATCTAGTCAATAATACGTTTATATATAAGCCCAATTATTAATTCGCTCTGCAAAGTACTTATGTATTTTCTCAGAGAAACCGTTTGCTGATTTTCTGTGATTGCATCAGTTATCAAATAATAGTTCTCCACTCTGTTGGTGATTAGCGTCCTTCATCTTCGGGAATGATCGGATCGAGATTATACTTTTTCCGTTCTTCAGCCGTTGGTACTTTGAGAGGACGAACAACACGGAACCCAACCATAATCGCATCGGTATGATACCAGATACTTTGTGGAAGTTGAGGGTCCTGAATTTTCCAGTCTGCACTGGAGAAAATGCGGTTGGCACTGCGCAGTTCTTCAGGTTCATCATCCCAGGAGCCGCCACGAACAATTCGCGGATAAAGCTTGGTCGGTACATTCACCGGGAATTTGAGTGTTCCCTTGCCACTCCATTTTTTATAGGCATCGGGAATGTATTGATCGAGAACCCATTCGGACACATTACCATGCATGTCGTACAGTCCCCATGGATTCGGTTTTTTTGTTCCCACTTTCTGGTACGTATCATTACAGTTGGCATAGTGCCACGCATAGTCATCTAATTTTTCAGGGTTATCGCCAAATGAATAAGCAGTCGTCGTTCCCGCACGGCAGGCATATTCCCATTCTGCTTCTGTGGGTAGACGGTAATAATGGCCGGTTTTGGCACTCAACCATTTACAATAGGTTTTTGCTGCTAACTGAGTCATACAAATGGCAGGATATCCATCATGGCCCATATCAAAGGTCATGTCAGTATAAGGTTTGGTAGGACGAGTCACGGCATCGGCTGCTTTTTCCTTCGCATCCGATTTTCCCCGCATTAGTTTGCGGCGTTGAATATCAAGCTCGAAACTCCAGACATCATACTCATTCCAGGTAACTTCGTGTTTGCCCATCCAGAATGGTTCAATTTTAACCTTCAGTTGAGGCCCCTCATCATCTTCCCGGCTCTTTTCACTAGCAGGGCTGCCCAGCGTATATTCACCACCGGGAATGGGCACCATGTCAAAAGAAAGTTCCGTATTGGCCAATTTTTCGGTGTAGGGTTTCATCTCTTTTGCGGTCTCACCCGCATTGACCAGCGAAACAGAAAACAGGATCAGGGCAAGGAATACGAGTTTGCCTTGCATTAAGAGACTCTGACGACATACGCTAAGCATATTAGTTTACTCCGTATCGGTAAGCTTCAATCGGTCTTTGATCAGGGTTGATGATGTCATACATTTTTCAGACTTGCCTGCTGATCTCCACTTTGTCAGGCAATCAACAGTGCACGGATAGCGAAATTCTCAGCCGGTTTGAATTTCAGGAAGTGCATATGGGTGTGCAATGGAGAATCGTATTATATGCAACCGACAAAGCAATCGCAAACAAAGCGGCTCAAAATGCCTTCTCCCGTGTTAAGGAACTTAATAAAATCCTTAGTGATTACGACCCGGAAAGTGAATTGAACAAGTTATGCCGCTTATCAGGGCCGGGAAAACCAATTCCCGTCAGCCCCACCTTGCTGACAGTACTGAAAAATAGTCAAGCACTTTCGCAGGAAACGAATGGCGCATTTGATGTTACAATCAGTCCTGTTGTCAGGCTCTGGAGACGCGCACGACGTAAAAAAGCAATGCCTACCAGCCAGAGGCTGCAGGAGGCACGCAGCAAAGTCGGCTATAAACTGATGAAAATCTCGCAGAAAAATCAGACGGTCGAACTGCTTAAAAATGAGATGCGACTTGATCTGGGTGGCATTGCAAAAGGATACGCGGCTGACATCGCACTCAACGTGTTGAAGAAAAACGGAGTGCCACGCGCTATGGTTGATGCCAGTGGTGATATCGTACTAGGTGACCCGCCTCCTGGTAAATGTGGCTGGAAAATTGGTATCGCTTCTTCCGATGACCCGAAAGCAAACCAGGATCGGTATCTGTTATTGCATAACATGGCGGTCGCCACATCGGGGGATGCTCTGCAACATGTCGATCTCGATGGGAAACGCTATTCACATATTGTCGATCCGCGAACAGGACTGGGGCTCACAGATCAAAGTCGTGTCACAGTCATTGCCCCGGATGGAACAACGGCAGACAGCCTCGCTTCTGCCATCAGCGTGCTAGGGCCGGAACAGGGTATCAAACTGCTGAATCAAAAACCGAGTACCGCATGTCTGATTCTCAGACACGAAGCCCGACACCAAGACAGACAAATCGTATCGTATGAATCCCATTGTTTTTCCTGCTATGAGCTGAAACAAAATTGAAAGGTGAGAGGAACTCCCATGACAGAGAATCTGGTTTACCTGAACGGCGAATATGTACCAGCAAACGAGGCAAAAATTTCCATCTTTGATGGTGCGATTAGCCTGGGAATGACAGTCACGGAATCCACACGAACCTTCGCGCATCAACCGTACCGTTTGCGTGATCACATCGACCGTCTGTTTCTCAGCCTGAAAGCGGCCCGCTTCGATGCCGGCATGACGCCGGATGAACTGGAACGGCTCACCCTCGAAGTCTGGGAGAAAAATAAGCCCTTATACGAAGCAGGCACAGATGCCTGGATTATTCATAATATTACGCCCGGTCAGTGGGTGCCCTCGAGTGGTCAAAAACCAGCAGAGTCTCAATCGACGGTCATGATCATCACGTTACCACTTGACCTTTCCTATTGGAAAGATTTCTACCAGGTCGGCTGCCATGCAGTTACACCTGTCACACGGATTCAACCAGCCCAGTCACTTGATGCCCGTATAAAAAACCGGAGTCGATTTACCTATAGCCTGGCAGAATCAGAAGTAAAACTGGTAGACCCCATGGCGCAGAGTTTGTTACTCGATACAAATGGGTTTCTCTCTGAAAACAAGGGAGGTAACTTTTTCCTGGTGACGAACAATCGAATACGTACGCCGAGTACCATCAACTGTCTGGACGGGATCAGCCGACAAACGATCTTTCTGTTAGCCGCACAATTGGGAATCCCCATCGAGGAATGCCAGCTTCTGCCCTACGATGTAATCATCGCTGACGAAGCCTTCTTTACCAGTACCCCCTACTGCATCATGCCAGCCACAAAGTTCAATGGAATCGAGATTGGTGATGGTAAGCTGGGGCCAATCACGAAAAAGTTATTAGCCACCTGGAGCGAAATGGTCGGTGTTGACATTATTGAACAAGCCCAGGCTCCATCACAGAACTAAATCAGACTAGTTTATTGAGTTCATTTTATTTAAATGACGCAGCAACTTTTTTCCATTCACGCGATTCTTTCATCTTCCCCAGTTCTTCACAGTACCAGGATACCTGAAGACAAATCGCATTTGTTGGATGACTGAGAGCCCCACTGGAAACAATTTTATACAACTCCCTATAAGTCCGCGCTAAAGATTTTGCCTTTTGGAAGAACTGTTGCGCTTCCTGCTGCTGGCCCATGGCTTGTAGAATCATGCCAGTATGTTGCAGGTATTTCATCTGGTATGGATCTACCTTGAGCGCCGCTTGAATTTCTTCCAGCGCCATTTTCAGGTTATCTTTCTGAAATTGAAACCGACTGCGTACCCAGAACCAACGATCATCCTTTTCCAGCATCTTTTGAATTTTTTGTGGATACTTCTGTTTTGGTTGTAGAATGGCCTCACACTTTTGCAGCTCACCTAATTCCAGATAAAAGTCAGCTGCGACTAAAATCGAGTCAATTCGATGGGGATTAACTAATTGTACCTCTTCAATCAAAGCCCGTGCCTCGTCGATTTCGCCGAGCTTCCAATAGCAATACCCCAATGCTAATAAAATGGAGGCTTGCCCAGGTTCAGCATCATTGATTTTTTTTAATAAACGAATGGATTCCTGGGCAATCGGAGGCTTAAATTCAATATACAATAAGTGAACGAGAAGCGGAAAGGGGTCTTCCACATACGGGAGTCTCTCTTTCAAAAGGTTTTCTGCATCCCTGACCCGAAACTGATTGAAGTAAATCCACTGCAGTTCTGTTCGCGCAGTTGATGAATTAGGGTATTCAGCTAAATAGGATTTGAAAGCTTCTTCCGCCAGCTCTATTTTTTCATCGAGGAAGTAACACATTGCTGCATTCAACACAGCGGGCTCGTAATACTTTGAATCCTTAGAAAGCCTGGCAAATTGAATCGAAGCGCTAGTGTAGTCTTCCTGGAGAAAGTAACTCTGTGCGAGATAAAACAGAGCCTTGTCATTTTCAGGATCGTATTTCAATAGCCATTTAAGATCGTCTATGGCTTGAGCCGGCTTTTTTTTGACAAGCAACAGTTCTGCCTGCCTGATCGTTTCCTCAGCACCACCAATCGCATATTTTTCAATGGAATAGCTTGTTAGCCAGACAATAATTGCCAGACTGATTAGGCCAATAATAAGAATGCTTCGTTTACGCAAAAGGATCTCATTTTTCTAAAAACTATCGCAGGTTCTTCACTCGTTTTGATTGACGGGCACTCTCTACAGTCGAGACAACACCTGTCATAACATGATTCATCTCCGACACTATTCGATCATTGATTTTCTACTTATATCTTTGCTCCGAGGTAGATCCCAACTGCGGGATTTTTTAATCAGTTTTCTAATTTTGATCCAGCCTGAGCTTCGGTATTCAGAAACCAGGGAACATCTTGTCTTAACCACTCAACAATAGTCTGGGCTGCAATGGCGTTTGCTTTACCGTTGGGATGATGGTCTGTGGAGTGAACCCAGAGATCAGATGTTTTCAGACCTGCAAACGCAGCCGTAAGATCCAATACCGGTAGCCCGGCTTCCTCTGCAATGGCTTTCACCTTTTCATGAATTGATTGCAACGGATATCCAGACTCCAATCCTTCCATCAATGGATAAATCACAAAAACGGATCGACAGCCAGGAATTTTAGGGATGGTCTGAATCGTTTCTTTAAGGACTTTCAAATTCCCTTCGTTGTAACGAGGATCATAAGAATCGAGATACCATTGAATCGTTTCCCGTTTGATTTTTTCCATTTCAAAAGGGGCTGTCATTAAACCGATTGATTTCAAATAACCGCCATGCCAGCTGGTTTTCTTGTAATCATCCAGATATTGATCGCGAATTTGTACCAGATCATTGATATATTTCTGACGTTTGGCCAATTGGGGGTGTACGGGGATATCATTGGGAATAAAAACAAAGATCGCCCTGTTGCAGTTCGCCCCCCTGGCAATGGCAGCCAGAATCTGAAGTTCATCCATGGTGTTCGCACCCACCTGACCACCGTTGATAACTTCATACTTCTTACCCAACAAAGATTCCATTTGGCGCGCCATTGTTTTTTCAATGGGAACTCCCTCACCAAACACAAACGAATCACCAATACAGGCGATGCGCATCACACCTTCTGGTGGCTGGTCCGAGATTTCCCGATTACGAATCCCTTTAGATGAATGCTCATATTTCACGCACCACGGAGTTTCCGAGAGCCGGTTCAACGGGAGTTGTTCGGGATCAAGAGTATAGGTCGACAGCTCCCAATTGCCGTCTTCGATATTTGGTACGGGTAGCATTTCCTGATTGTGATTATCTGGATAACACTGATAATACACGACATGATCGGTATCCGCATGATTGATTAATTTTCTTTTCGAAATCAAGCGGGGAGGCGAAATCTGTAAAACTCGCACCACTGTTTCGATCACCGCCAGACTCAGAATCAAGCCAATACACAACGCAGCGAGCCGGAACAGGATGTTCTTTTTTTTGCTGCTTTGATTCGCGGTATCGTCCGATTCGATTGGTATGTTCTTTTCCAGTTGGTTCAATGTATTTTTCTATCAATCTAGAAATAAAAAATAAGAATTATATCGCTTTGATTATAAGGAGCGCTTCAGGTGAGATTCTACTTATTTTGATATAAATCAATTCGATTTTGAATATCTCTGGCAGGTTCCGAACCTGGGGGGACCATTTTGAGTGCTGTTTGCAAGGCATCGATAGCCGCTTTCGTTTTTCCCAATCGATACAATGATTCTCCAAGATTGAAATATGCCGGCGCGAAATCAGGAGACGTTTTTACTGCCAACTGAAAATATTTTTCTGCTTGCCGGTGGTTACCTTTTTGCTGAAGTTTCGTTCCTAGCAGATTATAAGCGAATGTTAATTCCTGAATAACCTGCTTGTATAAGTCTGGCAATTTTTCCGGACTGAGTGATTGCAACGCAGATTCATAGTGCTGAACCGCTTTCTGCAGGTCCGCATTTTTTGCAGCAATCAAGCCCAGGTTAAATTCATTTACCGGGTCTAAGAAACCCTGTTTCCGCGAGAGCTCAAACTGCTGCTCTGCATTGACCACGTCCCCCATCTCCAGATAGAGATTCCCAAGAGCTTCCCGCACTTCAAGGGCATCCGGGTTGAATTTTAAAGCCAACTGATAATATCGCAGTGCCTCTTTGAACTGACTTTTCACGCGCGCCAGATTTCCCAATCCATGTAAGGCAACGATATTTTGTGGTTGGGCCTGTATGGCTTGCTGGTAATGGTGCAAGGCTTTTTTATTCTGTTTTGTTGATTCGTAATATACCCCCAGGGCAATATGTGCTTTCGGGTACTTTGGATCGATCTTCAATGCCTGATGATAGTATTTGACTGCCCGATTGATATCTCCCAGTTGTTTATAGGTCGCTCCCAGATTTTGATTAGTACCGAGATCATCAGGTAGCACTTCGATGGCCTGTTCAAAATAGTACAGCGCCTTCTCATACTTTTTTGCTTTAAACGATAAGTGACCGAGATTATTCAGCACGATAAAAGCACGCGGATTATATGCCAGACAATGCTGGTAAAGTGCACTACTATCAGCCCAGGTTGCAGTTTGAATAAAACTCAGACCGGCACAGAAAAACAGGACAGTACAAGTAAAAATCAGGACGACTGCTTTTTGAGCATCTCGCAAGAGCCAGGCAATCCCGAGAGCCGGACCCAGCATTGAGAGGTAAACATACCTGTCCGCCACCGTGGAAACAAATTGATATGCGAAAGGAATCAGGCCCAGCACTGGTAATAACCCGACTATAAAAATGGCGATTGCGGTCATCCAGATGCGTCTCTGCCTCGAAATACAGGCGAGCAGAATAATCAGACAGGGAATCAACCAGGACCAATAAATCCAGGAATTATTTAGAATCAGTTTAATACTCTTGTCGTATTGCATCACCAGGGGAGCTGGTAGAAATAGTTTCTGAAAATAAAATGCCAGCGCATCACCAACAATGAATGGTCTGGCCCAAAACGGACTTTCGAAAAGCAGATCTGACTGCTCGCCTCGATTAATCAGAATCATCACCAGGGCAATCATCAGCCAACTGAATATCCACGCGCGCAGTTTTTTAAAATACCCAGTACAGAATACATAGACGAGAATGCCTATGATCAATGGTGTAATTACTGAACTTGGTTTTGCCAACATTGAGAGCAATAAACAAATCGTGGCTATCATCAATTCAGAATTGGATTTCCACTTTTGAATCACAGTAGAAGGTTTTGGATCAGATGGGGATATTTCAAACTGCTTCACGTATCTCAGCGTAAAATAGATGGTTGCAAGCGAAAAGAAATTACTGAGTAACCCGCGTGTTTCGCTGATCCAGACAACAGATTCCACCTGTAAAGGATGCAATACAAACAGGAGCCCTCCCAGGCAGGCCGCACGATTGTCATTCACAATGAAATTCAAAATCCGGTAAACCAGCAGCGAATTTGCGAGATGCAGCAGTAAGCTGCCTCCATGAAAAATATAGGGGGCCAATACCGCGTTTTCCTGAAAGCCAAACAGACGTGTCAGAGATACCTCAATCGCAAAGAAAGAGTAACTGAGGGGAATATAAAGCCCCTCATAGGGCTGACTCCATATATTCCAGATCCCACTTAATGAAACGGGATTCAGGTTTGGATTCTCAGACAGATGCAGATTGTCGTCCCAATCCAGTAACGGATATGACAGACATTGCGAAAAAACCAGCAAAACAACCACCAGATAAAGTAATGCGACTCCGAATAGGTTTGTTTTCGCTGATAACTGCGTGGTATCAACCTCTGATATATTTTGAGGGAATGTTTCATTCATCTATGATTTTCTTTATACATCAATCGAATGTCAGATATCATTTCCAGGTAATTCAGAAGTTGATTGACTCGATTCAGAGTTTATCTGCTAGTATCATCCTATTTAACATTGTTTCGAGGTTCAATGGATTTATATCACATCTTTTCAGCAACTCTCTTTACCGAGAATGAAATAATGATATTGAATCACATACCAGAGTGATAAATAATGGGGTTTCCTTCTTTTTTATAAATTTCTTCTTAATGGATTCAGAACCGAAGTGAAATTGTACTCCTTGTTTCGATTAACTCATTCCTGGGTGCCCATTCTGTGCTGCCTTGCCTTTTGTCCTGGTTGTGAAAAAACGGCTCCTGTTCCCGTAAATGAAACGAAGAGCGCGACAGAAAAGACATCTCCCACCACACAAAAAACACTTCCTGGAGATAATGTTCCTGCACCTTTCTGGTTTAGCGAGATTGCACAGAAAGCAGGTATCGACTTTACCTATTATGGTAATCCGAGCCCGCAACATTATATGGTGGAACAGAACGGCGGAGGAGTGGCGCTGTTCGATTTTGATGGTGACCATCAGTTAGACATCTTCCTGGCGAATGGCTCTCATTTCGATCAACCCGCAGAAGAGGCCGGTATGTTTCACCAACTTTATCGGGGTTCGATACAAGAGCACGGTGAGCTGAACTACCAGAATGCCACAGCACCTGCCGGCTTGAAGAAATCCGGATTTGGCATGGGAGTGGCCTGCGGCGATTACAACAATGATGGATTTGTTGATTTGTATTTGTGTATGTACGGGAAAAACTATTTCTGGGAAAATAATGGGGATGGTACGTTTTCCGATATCACAACGACCACATCAACCGGAGACGATCTGTGGGGCGCCAGCGCTGCGTTTGGTGATTTAGATGGAGATGGCGACCTTGATCTTTATGTGACAAACTATGTGGAATATTCCTCAAAGGAACCGCCTTGTCACACGACAATCGAATCAAAACGCGTAAAAATATCCTGTGGCCCCATCGGCAGAATTGCACAAAACGATTTGCTCTATGAAAACCAGGGGAATGGACGCTTTGTCGAAAGTTCTGAAGCTACGGGCATCAAGCAACAAACCGCAGGTAAAGGCCTGGCGGTTCAGATTGTCGATCTTAACCATGATGGCTTACTCGATCTCTTTGTAGCCAATGACACGACGGATAATTTTCTCTTCATCAACAAAGGTAACTTTACCTTTGAAGAACAAGCCTTAATTCTGGGAGTTGCAGTCGGAGACCATGGAGAACCTCAATCTTCCATGGGAATTGCGTGTGCCGATTACAATCGGAACGGACTGCTCGATATTTTTGTTACGAATTTCGAAAACGCAGCCAATGATTTTTATGAACAGCTTGAACTGGGAGGCTTCCTGACAACCAATTCACAATTAGGGCTGGATACAATGTCTCGTCCCATGCTGGCGTTTGGTACTGTGTTTGCGGATTTCAATCTTGATCAATGGCCTGATCTATTCGTCGCCAATGGTCACATCTGGGACCTGAGTACATTAGGAACTGAGCACAAATATGAAATGCCCCAGCAACTGTTTTATAACCAACAGGGAAAACGCTTCCAGGATGTCTCAAAAAAGTCGGGACTCTATTTTCAGGATAAATTTCTTGGTCGTGCAACGGCGGTTGGAGATATTGATAACGATGGCGATGCTGATCTCCTTGCATCTCATGAAATTAAACCGGTGGGACTTTTACGAAATGACAGCCCCCACAAGGGTAAAAGTGTAAGACTCAAGATGATTGGTGTGCGGGCTGCCAGAGAACCACTTGGCTGTTCGATAAAAGTGACGACGGGTGAGATCGAGCAAATTCTGATTATCCCTGCTGGAGGAAGCTTTCAGTCTTCCAGCGATCCACGGGTCTTAATCCCGGTGGGCACAGCAACCTTAATCGATTCCCTCATAATGACCTGGCCAGATGGAACAAAAGAAGAATGGAGGCAGCTTCCTGTGCAAAAAGAAATCGTCCTGCTACAAGGAACAGGAAAATAGTCGGTATTGCCCTTCGGCTTTTATTTGTGTTACTACACAGATTAGAGAGCAAAGCAATACAACTCCTGCATACTATTTATGAAACACGATCATTCATCCTCCATATTTCTCATTTGTTGATTGAGTAGTTCATGACGGCGATTCTGGGAATCTCAGCTTTCTACCATGACTCAGCCGCTGCGATTATCGTTGATGGTGAGATCATTGCCGCAGCTCAGGAAGAACGCTTTACTCGAATCAAGCACGACTCGGCGTTCCCTGTACACGCCATCGAGTATTGCCTCCGTGAAGCTCAGCTAACGCCTGAGCAGATCGATTTTGTGGGCTTCTATGAAAAACCATTTTTGAAATTTGATCGATTGCTGGAAACAACCCTGGCATTTGCCCCCTTCGGCTTCAAGGCATTTCTGAATACAATCCCCAGCTGGCTCAAATCAAAGCTCCACATCCCGAAACTCATTTATGAAGGTCTGCAACACCAATATAAAAAACGCATTATATTTACCGAACACCATGAATCTCATGCAGCTAGCGCTTTTTTCCCGTCCCCCTTTGAAGAGGCTGCCTTCCTGACAGTAGATGGAGTCGGAGAATGGGCTACTGCCAGTTATGGAACCGGCGCGGGAAACAGAATTGATATTCAGAGTGAACTCCATTTCCCGCATTCACCGGGCCTGTTGTATTCTGCATTTACCTATTACTGTGGATTTCGAGTCAATTCCGGTGAGTATAAACTGATGGGACTGGCCCCCTATGGCGCGCCCCGGTTTGCTGATCTGATCCGTCAAAACCTGGTCGACATTAAACCAGACGGATCAATACGCCTCGACCTGTCTTACTTCAATTTCTGTCATGGAATGACCATGACATCAAATAAATTCCATCGACTGTTTGCCGGCTTACCCCGCAGCCCTGAATCGGAAATCACACAACATGACATGGATCTGGCGGCGTCGATCCAGGCAGTGATTGAAGAAATCCTGATGAAGATGGTCAGGCACGTTCATTCACAAACAAATCAATCGCGGCTCTGCATGGCAGGTGGAGTCGCTTTAAACTGTGTGGCGAATGGGAAGATCTTGCGCGAAGGCCCTTTTGAAGAAATCTGGATTCAACCAGCGGCCGGCGATGCTGGTGGTGCGCTGGGGGTTGCACTTTTTATCTGGAATCAATTGTTGGAAAATCCCCGGCAGGTAAACGCCAATGATCAACAGAAAGGAAGTTTTCTAGGTCCCCAATTTTCAGAAGCAGAAATTCGTCATTTTCTGGATGAGAAGCAAGTCGTTTACCACTACGTTTCTGATGAAAATGAACTGTGCAAAAAAGTCGCAAATGAAATCGCTTCCGAGAAAGTCGTCGGATGGATGCAGGGACGCATGGAATTTGGGCCGCGGGCTCTGGGGGGCAGGAGCATTCTGGGAGATGCACGCAGTGTTTCAATGCAGTCCAAAATGAACCGTAAAATCAAGTTCCGAGAATCATTCCGTCCCTTCGCACCCTCCGTTTTACAAAATAAAGCGACCGAGTATTTCGAATTTCCGGCTCATACCAATAGCCCTTACATGCTGCAGGTTGCCAACATTCAAAAGCAACAAAGGCATCCCACTTCATCAGAAACAGAATGTCTGACTGGGTTACAGAAACTTCAGATTTGTCGCTCTTCAGTTCCCGCGATTACACACGTTGATTATTCTTCCCGGTTACAGACGGTGGACGAAACCCGTCACGGCCGATATTTTAACCTGCTCTCCGAATTTGAAAAACTGACAGACTCTCCCGTAATGATCAACACCAGTTTCAATGTCAGGGGAGAACCTATTGTCTGCAGTCCTCAAGACGCCATGAATTGCTTTATGGCTACAAATATGGACGTCCTGGTATTAGAACGTTTTATCATACTGAAGTCAGAACAACCGAATGCACGAGACTTTGAAGACGATCAACATCTCGATCAGTTTGCCCTCGATTAATAATTATAATGTATTTGCCTCTAGT
>NZ_CALEMX010000269.1 GCF_937910335.1 uncultured Gimesia sp.
CGTTGTATTTTCCATCGTATCTTCGGGAGTACGATGAATTTTGAAGTAGGAAGCAGGAGGGACTTCTTTATTGGAACCGGACGCGGACAAAATCTGATAAGCAAACTGATCATAGGGAACTTTGTCTGCTACCGATTTTCGAATCCAATCTCGAAACAGTTTGGCTCCTTCTGGCCCCAGATATTTCCGATTTACCTGTAACAAGTCAGCCCATTTATTTGTCCAATGATCAACAAACTCCTTACTTTCAAGTAAACGATCAATCAGTGCATTTCGCTTGATATTGGATTTTCTTTTGTCAGCCATAAATGCTTTGACATCATCAATCGTGGGAGGGAGGCCAGATAGATCGATATAAACACGTCGTAAAAATTCGACATCACTACACAAGTCGGAAGGAAGCGTTTTTGTTTTCTTCAGTTTCAGATCAACCAGATTGTCGATGTAGTTATGAACGGGCAGTTGTTTCCAGACAAATTCTGAACGATCACCCATAACGGTCACAGTCGTCGCGGCATATTTGCCTTGATAGCGTGCCAAGAGAGGTGCTTCTCCCCGCCTCAGTACTTCTGCAATGCCGCCATGATGCATTGTTGCAATTTCGATATTACTGCAGTCAATAAACGAATCTGAAGTAACATCACGAATTTCTCCATTGTCATAAGTAGCAAGAATACGGAACTGCTGCAGTAGACCTGCACGTGGAACCACTGGGTTTTCGGGAGTAATTTTTATACTCGCTACTCGTGACGCGTCCTTCTTCAAAGGAGTTCCCTCCTTGATCCAGGAAGCAACAATCTGATAGTGCGCATCCCCGGGAAGCGCGACCTGGCCACCTTTATGAGGAACTTCGGCGATCGCTTTCAACAGTATTAGACTTTGTTCGGGAGAAGCCAGATTGACACGTCGTGATTTGAGGTCATCGGAATAGGCTCGTAAGTCAAACAGATCATCGGTTCCTCGCAGGGAAAGTTTAAATCCGTCTTTCCCTTTGTTTGCACCATGACATAACCCCGAATTACAACCCATTTTTGTAAAAGCAGGTGCAACATCCCGCCAGTAATCGGGACGGTATCTTTCGGGAAATTTTGCGACGGTAATTTTTGCAGTCGCCTTTATTCCATGTAAGCTGAAGCTGACATCAGCGATACCTGGTTGAAGTGCCTTTACCAGACCCATTGGTGAAACATGAATTATCTCTTTTTGATTCACATTTGCTTTTACCAGACGTGTCAGATCTGTTTTGGCTCCGGATTTTAAATGTCCGGTTACCAGAAACTGAACCGTGTCATATTTTTGAGCAATTGTGGCAACCGCAGGCTGGACTTCCAGTTTCACGAGCGGATCTGTATTTGAAAATGATTCCTGCGGCAATTTTTTCTGATGAAGATCAATCAGAACAACGTCACTTTTCTGAGTCGCCTGTTTTTCCTGAGCCAGTTGTTTCTGACTGGTCTGCAAGGGGACTGGCACAAATGATTTTTTCAGTTGACCTGTTTTTGCCTCGTATATTCGAACCTGTCCATCCTGTCCGGCTGTGGCAATCATTTCTCCCTGAGGGTGATAACGGACGGTATATAGCCCCGACTCTGGAACTGCTACTTCACTAACAATTTTGACGGACTTGGTACGGGCGCCCGCAACCTGCTTTTTCTCAGCAGGTGTTCGAGTCACTACTCGTTTTGAGAGAATCGTGACCATTGCAGCGGGAAATTTCTTCTCGATTTCGAAAGAGAATACCTTGAGTTCCCCAGTATGATTCAGACTGCTGACGGCTACCAGTTGCTTGCCATTGGGATGAATATCAACACCAAAAATACGGCCCTTCAACGCCGGAAAGCTACGTACCAGATTGGCATCATCACCAATGACGCGTACTGATTGGCGAAACGCGTGATAGAGCTTGGGAACCCCGTCTGCCCCACCAACGAGAACCGTATCCTGAGTCGGATGACGTGCAATCGTCGCTAGTCCTCCTGTCAGGGCTTTGGGAGTAATTGAAGTGATATTATCGATAAATCGCTGAGTTTTCAGTTCAGCCAGTTTTGCCGTTCTGTCACGACTGACAGAAATCAGATGACTGCCATCCGTCGAAAAGACGGTATCCAATACCCAGTCATAGTGGGCATTCTGGTAGAAGACTTCCTTTTCTGTTTCGACTTCGATGACGCGGACTGTATTATCGGTGCAACCAAATGCCAGCAGTTTACTATCAGGTGACCAACTGGCGCCATAGATCGTGTCAAAAGTCAGTGAAATCGACTTTTTCAGTGACTGAGTCTTCACGTCCCAGATTTGAATTTCGCCGCGCTCGGCCGGTGTCCCACCAGTGACAGCGAGATATTTCCCATCCGGTGAAAACTGGATTGATTCGATTCGCTGTGACTTTCCGATCAATCGACCAACTAATTTATCTCCTTCCGCAGAGTGAAGCACGACCTCGTGAAAACCGGCAACAGCCAGTAATTTTCCGTTGGGTGAATAAGCCAGAGATGTAATCACCGGAGGCGAAGCATAAACAGGAGGGTTTTGCTTATTAAACTTGTATTCTACTTTCTTGGGAGAATCATTCACGGCACCTTGTTGAATCCAGGTACGAATCAGAGTGATCTGTTCTTGAGAAAGAGGTGTCTTTCCTTTAGGCATCTCTGCTTCGTTGTCATCAGGTGTAATCAACTTTACCAGATTACTTTTCTCCGGTTTTCCTGGTACGATGGAAATCGTTTCACTTTCCCCACCTTTGATAAAATGGGAATATTCTGTAACAACATATTCCCCTTCTGGATTGCGTGGATGATGGCATCCTGCACATTGCGCCTGAAGAATGGGACGAACCTGATGATAAAAGCTGATCTTGTTTCCTGCAGCGGGTGCGTTTGCTGCAAACAGATTAGATACGGAACAGGACCAGAAAATGATCGTAAGAAGCACAAATGAACGGAACTTGTCGAAGGACATGAACCTCAACCCCCTTTTGGCAAACCTAAGTTAAATTAACTCTGGTGATGAAAAGAGGTAATCTCTTCTCATTGCCCCTGATTGATCCTGAGAGGGCTCATAGGATGAGAGCAAGTGATCAAACCGGGTGAGAGTAGTGGAAGGATAAGTTTATAATTGACTGCACTCAGTCATTAACTTAATTCTCTGTATGCAATGATTCATACACCATTATGATTAGATCCTATTTCTTCGTCGATGAAAATATCTCCTTTTTCGCAATATTTTTGAAGATTTCTCACATACGATTTCGGTAATTTGGGATAGAAAGCAGGCAATTCTGTCAGTCTGCTTGAGGTTTCCCTCCATAAAACATGCCCCTTAACTCCATCAACGATTTTGCAACACCAACCGCAGCTTATTTAGTAACATTGCTAAATAACATGACATGTCATAAAAAAAAGAGGTGGCTGTTTCCAACCACCTCTCTCACTCAGGTCAATATTAACCCAAGCAGGCACGAATCACTAGAAATCCGCATTCATTAGAAATCGCTCTCCGGATCAGCTAACAACTTGGCAGGCGGCACGTTTGCTGCAATTTTGCCGAAGGCAACCAGCAACTGTGCTTGCATATCTTCGATAGTGGAACCACCGGGTGCGTCAATCCAGATACCATTACATGCTTTGGCAATGGCTTCCATCAAGTTTCGATCTGCCCCCGCACCAACGGTCATCGTATGCACGGTATACCCCAGGTTGGCAGCTTCGACTGCCTGCCAGAAAGCATACTGCTTATCACGACTACTGGTTGAATAGTCTGACTGACCATCACCGTTGAAGTCGGTAACTTCATCCCAGTTCCAACTGCCCGGAAGTGACCAGCCAGAAGGAGAACGGTTGGCGTTACCATCGGTCATTACCAGAATCGTCGGACGAGCACCGACACGACCATGTGACTGTAACAGTTCTCTTGCATCACGAATCCCATAACCCATGCCGGTATAGGGTGCGTAATGAGATGCCTGTTTGTGTCTCTGAATCGCATCGATATCTGTGTAACGATTTGTGATAAGTTCATCACCCAGATCAACGGTATCAAGCACGCCATCATCATTTAGAACTGATTCGACGCGTGAAGAGTCATCATAAGTAACGAGTCCGATGTAATCTCCAAATTGTAAGCCGTCAAGAAATTCGGTGAATAACGTCACACCTTCTTTCATGGCATGGAATGGATAAATTGGAGCACGCCACAAATCTTCTGACTGATTATTTTTCTTTCGCATTTCAATCAGATAACCAACCAGAGTGCGGTAACCGTATTTCTTTTTGTAGCCATAATTTTTGGGTGAGGAATCTGTACGTACCCATTGAATATAATTTAACCATAAATTCTTATGCGTATTTCCAGTGGGCTGTCCTTTTAAATTCCCAGAAGAATTTTTTCCTTCCTGAGGAAATGGATACTTGAGTTTTCCACTACCATCAACTTCGTCGAGATCGAGCGAGTAATAGACACTCGAATTATTGTCTGAACTTTTATAAGTCCCCTGTGCTGAATTGATCTTTCCAAAACCAGTTGCAGGAAACTTCAGTTTTCCAGTATTAGAGAAGGTCACACCAGAGGCAACCAACGTGTTCCAGATATCGTCTAGATTATCTTCAACAGGAGCTTTTCCTAAACGACTGGAGGACATCGCGTCATATTGACTGTCGTAACTCATCGAACCTGAGTAGTCGAGTACGAGTATAATGTCGCGTGCTTCAATGAAGGCAATTGCCGATGTCGTAACAGCAGCCGTTTTCTCATTCATCAAACCAGCAAAGAACAATTGCAATCTAGAGTCAGGTTGACCTTCCGACGCATTATCTTTCCGAGCAATCACTTTGACTACGTTATAAGGTTTGGCGCCTTCACCCCAGATCATATGGTCATTTCCAGAGGCGTCCTGATACCGTTTACCGAATTTGACATCGATTTCCGGATCAACGTAAACACCGTTTAACCGAGCCACTTTCTCTGCCATCGCTCTGGCAGCATCCACGGCAATCGAGTTTGCATCCTGCACAGCGCTGCCAACATCCTGATTTTCCTGAATGTCATCAGCAGCGGTCTGCACAGCATCGGTAATCTGTTGTGCCGCTGCTAATGCAGCAGCCTCAACAGCATTTCGCATTCTGGTTTTGGTCATTGTGATCACTGCGATATCAATGCCAAATGCCAGAAACCCCATTGTTGCAATCAAAAACGGGACTGCCATCACCATGAACGCACCACGGCGATTTTGATCGCCGGGCAAATCCGTTTCTTCACTCATTAAGTTTTTTAACTGTTTCATCATTCCCCCCTCATACTCACCAGAAGATTGAGTCTCATACTCATGAAATTATGTATTCCTAGTTGACGATCTTGGTTGTGCCATTATTTAAAATTAAGTCCCAGACCGGATCGCCATTCATTGGTTTGGCCTTTGATCCTTCCAGGTTCATGATATCTGTCAGTGAGGAACCTGTTGCATTTTCGGGTATCTCAATTCCAATTCGAAATAAGCGGTTACGATTGGCTGCATCACTCAGATCAAAAGTTTCTCCTGCACTGGGTGGATTCGGCATGGGATCGAGAGCATTTCCCGAACCATCATCTGCATGCGTAATCGTGATCGTCAGGTTTGATTCATCATTTTCGACTCCGGATGCCCGGAGAAAATTACGTACATCAAGAATGATTTTGTCATTCAAATTCATGCCACCCGGTAAATCCAAATCGGCATCCATCGAAGCTAGACGCCCTGATTGTGCCAATGCTGCATCCATGATTGTGGAAGTGTGCACAGCACGACGGACTGCAACCATTCCCAGAATCAATGCCAGGAAGACCGGCGCGATTAATGCAAATTCAACCGCAGCTACACCCCGGCGGTTTTGAATTACTTTTTCTGATTTCGTTTGTCTGTTTTGATTGATACGCATGAAATTACTCCTGCAAACAGTGGCTTACCTGATTCGGTAAAATATATTTCTTTTGTTTATTCGTGACGCCTGACAGTATGCCCCGACAAAATCAAACTCTCTTCTTTCGTTGCTGCTTCTGCCGCCTCAACAGGGTCAACAAAAAATGAACTCAGTAATCTGACATCTTTGTAGGGGACTTCGACACGTACAATAAATAACTGCGCTTTCTCAGCGTTTGCTAACTCAATATCGGGCAGGGCAGAGAAATCGATTTGTGAAACATCAACACCTGCCGTGTCAAACTGACTGGCATTCTTAACCATGATGGTTGCCAGATTTGAATCAAATACTGTATCCAGTAATGCTTTCACTTTTGTCTCAACCTGAGCGGTTGTCACAGATTCAGCTCGTCCTAGTTTTGCTGCTTCCTGAGTCGCTTCCTGAATAATGTTCGACACCATATAGGCATAGCCAAATTCAAAAATGGCATAGACAAACACCAGAAAGACTGGAGCGACAAATGCCAGCTCAACTAAAGTTGTGCCAGAGCGAGATGAATCCGATTGTTTTTTTAACACCTGTCGGTTTCGCCGTATAAACATTGCATTCCTCTTGAAAATATTGGTATGCCCATCCGCGGACATCTATTTATTTCTACTAACCTGCAAAACGCTGGGAGAATTAAGTCAAGAGGGGAGGGTTTTACCCACTAAAACAATAGCTCAGAAATAGCACTATGCTGGTTTTATTTCTGTAAAAAACAGAAATCATTCCCTGTTGTAAAATCGCTACAAGATGCAATTCACAAACTCCCGGTCTTCAGCCGCTCTGATGCAAAAAAACCTCATTCAGACGTATTTTCCAAGATAATTGTCAAATTCTTGCGTCTAACAGTCGGTTATCGATCTACTTCAATTGAAATTCATGCTGCATTGTCGATACACTGTCTCCTGACGTGCCGATCAGGCCTTCAGATATAAAGACAAAAAAATGTTTTGGTAGAAATCAACTATGGGAAAAAAGGCTTCTTCAACTATCAAAGCAGGCTCAAACATACAGGTAAAAGAGGGGGTCTGCGTTCCAGAGTTTCCGGAAATCTGCTGCGGTGGATGGACCGGTATGGTGGTCGAAGTGCGCGGCAAAAAAGTCTCAGAACGGACGTACATTCTCGAATGGGATGATGAAACGGAAAGCAAAATGCCCGACGTTTACAAATCTCAGTGTGAAGATCAAGGGCTGTTTTTCAAGATGGCCTGCCTGCCAGGCGACGCCTTAATCCTGAGCGACTCTTAAAGCCTGACATCAACTCGGCGAATCAACTGAGCGTCCGTTACGGATTTTAATTCGCTGGCAATCTGTGCTAAATTTTTATCCAGACCGGGGATGCAAAAATCCGGTGCCAGTTCTGCCAGAGGTATAGCGAGAAAGTCCCGATCTACTATGTCCGGGTCTGGAATGATCCGATGCCCAATCTGAAATCGTTCCTCATTAAACAGCACCAAATCAATATCGATTGTCCGTGGACCATTTTTGTTTTCAGGATCGCGAACTCGATTCAGTTGTGATTCAATTCCAGGAATCACATCTGAAAATAATTCACTGGCCTCACATGCGGTCTCCATAAGCACTGCAGCGTTCAAGAAATCAGCCTGATCAGGATATCCCACCGGCTTACTTTGCCAAACCGAAGATTTGCCGGAAATCAAACCATGTTCACTCAACAAGTGAACTGCCTGAGGCAAGTAATACTCCGGACGAATATTACTGCCTAATGACAGAAATACCCGATTCATTTCAGTCTTCGGAAAAATCTTCACGTGTCCTTTCCACGGTGACACCCACAGAGCGAGTGAAACGGAGTGCTCCAGGCTTTTCTATACTGACACTTGCCTGTTGCACGTGTTGATCTATTAAGCAGATTTTCGCAACTTCGTCTGCCATTTTTTCTACTAATTGAAAACGTGAGTTTTCAACCAGATCGATAATTTCTTTCGTAATAGTCCGATAATTGACAGCATCAGAAATATCGTCTGAACGGCCTGCTTTTCTCAAATCAACGTGTAGCGTTATATTGATCACTACATCCTGTTTCTTTTCTCGTTCTTCATTATTGATGCCAATGATAGTTCGCAACAGTAAATCGGAGATTTGGATTCGATCAGGCATATTAGTCAGAGAGGTTTACAAATAGAGTTACGTTGAAATCAAGAAAGATCACCATCAATAAAACCACTATAGTATCAGTCGACTCAGTTGCACAGATAAGAGTACTATTCTAAAAAAGGATTTGATAGATTCTTATTTGGATGTTTTCAGACTCAGCTCAGACAGAATGATTCACTCGAATGCTCAATCCACAACAAGATTTCTCGCGTCGAACTTGGTTGAAACAGTCTTTTTGTCACTCTCTGGGATTGGCAGGAGTTTTGAACAGCAGCCTGCTTTCACAACAGCCTGCTTTTTCTCAACTCCCGGAAAAACCAGACCGTGTTCCGACGCTTCTCCTGCGATCTGGCTGGCAAACAGTCAATATTGGTGATATTGGTCATTCTCCGGGAATTTTGAAACTGTTGGAATTATACGCGCCGAAATTGCAAATCATTCTCTGGCCTAATAGTGTCGATCGTGGTGTGGAACCCATGCTCAAAAAACGGTTCCCCGATCTAAAAATTGTCAAAGGCCGCCTGCAAAAAAATGGAAAACTGGATTCCGAATCACTTGAACAGGCATTTCAGCAGGCAGATTTCTTTCTACATGGCTCGGGTCCCAGTGTTGTGTCACGCAGAGAACTCGCGCATTGGAAGAAGACGACCGGAAAGCCTTATGGGATCTATGGCGTCACGGTCTCCGAGATCAATCCAGAATTACACAGTATTCTGTCAGAAGCAGATTTTATCTTCACACGCGAAACGCATTCGCTGAAAAATCTGACTGATGCCAAAGTCACCTCCGGTTATCAGGATTTTGCCCCTGATGCCACTTTTGCCATTGATTTAACCGATGATCCCAAAGTCAAAACGTTTCAAAAGCAGAATCAGCTAGAAAAGGGGAAATACCTTTGTGCGGTCCCTCGACTTAGATTTACTCCTTACCACAAAATTCATAAATCCATCCGCTGGTCAAAAGAGAAAATCCATCAGGTGGAATCGATCAATCGGGAATTCCAGGAGATCGATCATGCAAAATTACGGGCTGCGATTATCAAATGGGTCCGTACAAGCGGTCAAAAAGTTGTAGTTTGTCCCGAAATGACCTATCAGACGGAAATTATTCATCCGCTCGTTATCGATCCGCTTCCTCCAGACGTGAAAAAGATGGTTGTCCCGCATGATCAATATTGGCTGCCAGATGAAGCAGGATCACTATATCGCGATGCGTCTGCCGTCCTGAGTATGGAATGTCATTCTCCCATTATTGCCTGTGCGTTTGGCACTCCCGGTCTTTATGTCAGGCAACCCACAGATACGATCAAAGGTCAAATGTGGTATGACATCGGCCTGAAAGACTGGACCTTTGAAATTGATGAGGTCAATCAACAACAAATCTCAGAGAGAGTCATCGACATTTATCATCATTATGAACAATCGATTGATAAACTGAAATCTGTGATGCAATCGATTCAAAAGCGGCAGAAACAAACGATGCAAATTGTGACGGCAGCTGTGCGCAAATCTGGATCTTCCTGAA
>NZ_CALEMX010000270.1 GCF_937910335.1 uncultured Gimesia sp.
GTCTGCCAGCACCAGCGAAAAGCTGACGATTGACGAACGCCTGTTCGACAATTCGCCCATCACTCCCGCAGCCCGGGCCAATGATACGACCGACGTACATGTGCCTCGGGGCGGCAAAATTCACATCCCGGCGGCCAAGCCGTTTCGCTCGGCCAGTCTGGATCATATTCAATGCGGGCATCTCGACTGCAAACCGGAAGAACGTGCCTACGGTGCCGACCTCGGCCTGTATTCGGTCACGTTCAATAACAATCTCGAAGATGATCTTGAGACTCTCGAACGCTACAAAGAGTTTCGGGAAGAGGCTGAACGCAAAAAGTTTCGCCACTTCCTGGAAATTTTTGACCCTAATATCAGCAATGCGGTCTCCTCGGATATGGCTCCTGGCTTTATCAACGATCTGATTGCCCGTACTCTGGCGGGTGTCGCTTCAGCAGGGCGGCCTACATTTCTGAAAATGGTTTATCATGGACCACGGGCTATGGAAGAACTGGTCGCCTATGATCCGCATTTGATTGTTGGAATTCTGGGCGGCTCAGCGGGAACCACACTGGATGCGTTTCAATTAATCTATGATGCCCGTAAATATGGAGCGCGCGTGGCATTATTCGGACGAAAAATCAATCAGGCCGAGCATCAGTTGGCGTTCATTCAGTTTTTGCGGTTACTGGTGGAAGACAAGATACAGCCGATCGAAGCGGTGAAAGCCTATCATGGGGTACTGCAGGAACTGGACATCAAACCGACGCGCAGTTTAGACGTTGATCTCACCTATCAGACTGCGGTGATGAGTTATGGTGGCGAAGATGGCAAAACCTTCAGTTTTCCCTCACAACAAAAAAATGGGAAACCCACTCAGACAAAATCAACGGGAAACGCCGCTGAGGCTCCTGATTTTGCTTCTATGAGTTCCGAAGAACGGCTGGCTTATCATCGAAATCGTCTGAATCGCACGTTTGGCGAGTAAGAACTCCAGTCTTGAGTGTTGAGACATTATCGTGGGCTGCCTAGAATAGAACCTTGCCAGTCAGACGCGTTCCGTTTCGTCAACACAAGGTCCAGTTGCTTGAGCCATTCCCGGAAAAAGAAAACCAAACAGCCTCGACTGGAAGAAGCTGTTCCTCTTAGTGCCTCTCAGTTTGCTGGTGTCGTTTTAGTCGCTTCTCTAGGATTGACATGGATCTTCTGGAATGGTCTCTGGTCGGGCGGCGGTCTAATTGGCGGCGATCTTTATTCTTATTTTTTCCCACAAAAAACGTTCTTTGCCGAACGCCTGCAGGCGGGTGAATTTCCCCTCTGGAATTCCAATATCGGTCATGGTTTCCCCTTAGTGGCAGAGAGCCAGACCGGCGCTTTTTATCCATTCAATTACTTTGCTTACCGTTTTTTTCCAGTCAATACCGCTTACAACTTTGTTCAGATTCTGCATTACATTCTGGCGTTTGTGTTTACCGCGCTGTATGTAAGACGACTGGGTTATTCCCTGATCGCGGCTCTATTTGCAGGACTGGTTTACACATACGGCTGGTTCCCCTCGCGTATCTGTCTGGAATGGGCCATCATAGGTGGTGCCTGGCTGCCTTTGGCACTGTGGTGTGTCGAATCATTTTTTCAAACCCGCTCTTGGCGCTACCCGATTCTACTCTGTTTTGCCTTAACCATGCAGATCTTGCCGGGGCATTTCAATCTGGCGTTTATTACACAGTTGATGTTACTCGTTTATATCCCGGCCCGAATCTGGTTGAGCCGTGATGAAACAACCGAGCAATTAAAACCAGTTCGACGTTTTACCGTCATTTTGTTGCTGTTGGCTTTTGTATCAGCGTACGCTTTATCGGCTGTTCAACTGGGGCCGACATGGGAATTAAAACAATTAAGTCAACGGGCTGAAGTTGGTGAAGGTTCGCATCAACCCGGTTACGGGCACATTCCTGTCTGGTATCTATCGCAAGTCGTCGCTCCGTGGGCCTGGTATCCTTATGAAGTCAATCTCGACGCGGGTCTTGCACCGGGTTCCGACGCGACCAATCAGGTGGAAGCACACCTCTATTTCGGAATGGCTGCTGTATTGCTGCTGATCTTTGGAACGTGGCGCCGCGTTTGGACCGGCGATCGACGACTTGTTTTACTGGCGATGATCGGACTGTTGGCATTACTTTATACGCCGGGCTGGTTCCTGTCTTTGACAAAACACCTGCCCGGTTTTAGTTTCTTTACGGGCCCCGGACGTTATGGCATCGTGACGACATTCTCAGTTGCAGTGATTGCCGGCGTGAGTATGGAACGCCTGATCGTGAACTGGAACAAACACATCCAACTTTTGATTGTGTCGCTCGTCTGTCTGTTTACAGTCGCTGATTTCTGGGTTGTCAGTCGTTATGTGACTTATGCCACCATTATTCCGAATCCTCCCGTCAAGCAGGGTCAAAAAAGTGCCCTCAAAAAAATCATTCAAGAATTTGGAAAGCCGGTGCGACTGTTTGCCCCGGGAGCAAACTTGCCGACATTGATTGGCGTGGCTTCGACTCCCGTTTATCTGGGTATTGGTCCCGAGCAGTATTATAATCCCAAAACAGCCATGCCAGAGCCACTACCTTTCAAAGAAGAAGATCTACCGACAGTCGAACAGATTGAATGGTTACAGAAAGCGGGGGTGACTCATATCCTCAGTCAGCATCCCTTGAAACTGGACCAATGGCCGGTCAAGCCGATTTGGAGTGATTATGACGCGGTACTCAATCCCGCCTGGGGACGCTTCGATGAACCACTTTATTTTTATGAGTTGCAAGGCAGCCGTGGTCGTCTCGCCTGGACACAACCGGTGGTAAATCAATCAGCTACGATCAAGGAGTATCGGGCGAATGAAGTGATTATTGAAGCAGATACGCCGACGGAAGACACATTGATTTTGACGGATCTGTATTACCCTGGTTGGAAAGTTTATGTGGACGGAAAACCCTCTGAGGCAGA
>NZ_CALEMX010000271.1 GCF_937910335.1 uncultured Gimesia sp.
TCATGTGCCCTACAACGCAACCCGCTCTCTGCATTGAAGACAACGCTGCCAGTCGAGATCCAAACATTTCCTGCGCCCAATGAATCAGTTCCGTGGGAGTTCGTTCCTCAAACGATTCGTTGAGATCTGATAAATCGGCCTGAGTCAGTCGTGCCATTCAAGTATTCCTGTAGAGATCTTCTACCTGCAGTGAAGCAATAGACAGTTCGCAAAATTAAAGTTGATCCTGTAAATATCGTGAAATTTTACTTTCACTACATTATTTTCAGGAATTGTAGCGTACCTTCAGAAATACCTCAATGCGCGCGGGAAAGTGTTCAGTGCCAATCAGTGTAATTTCACTCGAATTACAATAGCATCTCTTCTAGACACTAAAATTTTCAGGCCCGCTGACGGTCGACCTGCGGGAAGTAGTCATTCTTCAACTGAAAGAAATTATCTTTGACCAGATCGGCAATACTATCGACGACCAGATCTGGCTGATAGGCATAATAATCCAAATCAGCCAATGATGTTCCTCCCGAAAGAACCAACACAGAACGATATCCCATCTCAACTCCACCGAGAATATCCGTTTCCATCGTATCGCCAATCATAGTGGTTTGAGCAGAAGAAATTCCTAATTCCTGACGAGCAGCTCGCATCATAACAGGGCTTGGTTTTCCGACACTAAATGCTTTTTTCTTAGTTGCCGCTTCCAACATAGCAACAATTGCCCCACAACCCGGTCGCAGACCATTTTGAGTGGGACAATTAGGGTCCATGTTTGTGGCAATTGATTTTGCACCATTTTCAATCATTCTGACCGCGGATTCGATCATCTCTAAGTTCATCGATCTTCCTTCACCCACCACGACATAATCGGGATCATGGTCCACAATAGAATATCCATTTCGATGAAGAGCATGTAACAGGCCCCCTTCTCCAATTACATAAGCGGTACCATTTGGCTTACTCTGCGCCAAAAAACGAGCAGTTGCCATCGCACACGTAAAAATATGTTCTTCGCCAACGGTAATCCCCATCCGAAAGAGCTTGGTCACAACATCCCGTCGGGTTCTCTGGCTGTTATTCGTTAAAAAAATGAAAGGCAGATCTCTCTTTTTTAGCTCATTGATAAATTCGACTGCCCCCTCAATCAGGTCAATCCCTCTATAAATGACACCATCCATGTCAATTAAGTATCCTGGTAACATTGCTTTCGGTCCTTGAATGATAAATTGAGTTCTGACTCAATTGAAAAATCTTTAGCTAGCAGCGCATAGAAACATACGGGTAAACACATGGCAATTGTTGTGCCGTATCCCTTAAGACAATTTAAATAATTGAAAACCCGGAAGATGATAACTTCTTACGTTCTCTATATTTTCATCATTTCTCTGACATCATCACGGTTTAAAAAATTACCTATTCTTAATCAAGAACTCACACAGGAATTTTTGAGCGACTTAGAATTTAAGCGAAGTTGCTCAGCAAATAGACATGGCACTTTTTAGATATAAAAAAAACCCGATTGGTTTTCCACAAACCAATCGGGGCCGCAACAAACAAATTTTTGACTAAGCGAAATACTAAATGCCCTTTATTCAGATTTGGATAAATCCTGAATCTCAATTTTCCGGGGCGGCTTTTCCAGTTTTTTATCTAGAACAACCGTTAATACTCCCGCATCCAAAGTTGCATTGACGGAGGCTGGATCGACCCAATCAGGAATCTGGACCACACGCTTGAACTTGCCATAGCGTCGTTCATGATGCAGATAGTCACGATTTTCCTCAGTGGTCCTTTCGCCGGTTAGAATTAGATGCCCTCCCTGAATATCCAACGCAAGATCTTCCTTACTCATGCCTGGTACATCGAGTGCCACGTGATATTTTCCTTCTTCTTCCCAAACGGAAAGAGGTGAGTAAGCACCCTCCAGTCCTGATAAAGACTTGCCAAACATTTGGTTAAACGCATCATCCAATTCTGAACGCAGGCTTGCAGAAAAAGGAAAACCGACTTTGTGTGTACTTAACATCAGATTTGCTCCTTAAATGACATACCCATTTATTGATTTCGGAACCCCATTGGTTCACATGAATTCAATTCTTGATAGTTCATGTCATTGCACAGAACATGCCAAACAAGGTATAAAATCGGCGCAGCGGACTTAATTCATTTTTAATTAAGCACTTACAATCAAGAGTCATTCGAATCCCAAATGATTCAACCACGAAACAACTGCCATATTGACACCGGCACAGAATATATTTGAATCGCCATTTTGGCAGCATCTTGTTGAATAAAAAAACTCGCAGTAAACCTAGTGATTTACTGCGAGTTGATCTAAATCGTTACTCAATTACCGAATCCACATCACGCTTACGCGTTATAGTAGAGATCGAATTCGAAAGGATGAGGTCGCAAACGAATGGGATCCAATTCTTCGGTCCGCTTGTGTACGATGAAAGATTTGATCAAATCTTCACTGAAGACATCGCCGGCTGTCAGGAAGTCGCTATCTTCTTCCAAAGCAATCAATGCTTCATCCAAAGTTTTGGGAGCAACATTGGTTTCAGCCAATTCTTCCGGAGTCATATCATAAATATCACGATCCAAAGGCTCGCCGGGATCAACCTTATTCTGAATCCCATCAATCATAGCCATCATCAAAGCGGTAAAGCTGAGATAACCATTGGCAGTTGGATCTGGGCAACGGAATTCAACACGCTTTGCCTTCGGGCTTCCGGAATACATCGGAATTCGGCACGCAGCAGATCGGTTACGTTGGCTCATTGCCAGTGTAACAGGTGCTTCAAAGCCGGGTACCAATCGGTGGAAACTGTTAGCAGTGGGGTTTGACAAGGCAATCAAAGCACGACCGTGTTTGATAATCCCGCCAATCGCATGCAGAGCCAGTTCACTCATGCCTGCATAACCATCACCGGCCATTAATGTATCTCCATCCTTCCAGAGAGAGATATGAGTGTGCATACCAGAACCATTGTCTTCAAAAACTGGTTTCGGCATAAAGGTAACGGTCTTACCCGCTCGCTTAGCGACGTTTTTAATTACGTACTTGTACCACATGAACTGGTCAGCCATCAGCAACAGTGGTGCGAATTCCATATCAATTTCGCACTGCCCGGCTGTCGCAACTTCATGGTGATGTGCTTCAACGACAATCCCCACGTTTTGCAGTTCTTCAACCATTTCAGCACGCAGGTCACCGTAGCTGTCGATAGGAGAAACAGGGAAATATCCCCCTTTATAACCCACTTTATGACCCAGGTTGCCCTCTTCGGATTTACCTGTATTCCAGGCGGCTTCAGAAGAATCGATTTCATACATGGCCCCTCTTTGATTCGAGAGGTAACGCACATCATCAAAGATGAAAAATTCTGGTTCAGGACCAATAAAACAAGAGTCTGCAATACCTGTCTGTTTCAGATAAGCCAACCCTTTTTTCGCAACACCACGCGGATCCTTATTGTAATCCTCTTTGGTAATCGGATCCACAATATCTGCCAGAACACTGACTGTGGGTGCCTTGAAAAAATGATCCATTTTCACGGTCGAGGCATCAGGCACGGCTAGCATGTCTGAACTGTCAATCGGTTGCCAGCCACGAATGGAAGAACCGTCAAAACCAACGCCGTCTTCAAAAGTACCTTCGTCCCAGGTACTAATGGGGTACGAACAATGCTGCCAGGTGCCAAAGATATCGGTAAACTTTAAATCTACCATCTTAGCGCCATTTTTTTCTGCAAATGCAAAAAAGTCTTTGGGAGTCATCGCAAATTGCTCCTCTTTTTAACTGAGTGAAACTGCAAGTCTAGAGCCCCGTCTTGCTCTCACCTGCGAAGAACCGATCATATCCACAATAAGTCTAGGCAAAGTGCGCAACAGGCTGTTCAAAAATGCCTGACCACCGAAAAAGCAAGCCCTTTGCAAAACGAGAACCGTTGCCACATTGGGTTACTTTTTCCTTTGCTTATCTGCGTGTGAGCCAGTTTGAATCCCTCAAACATTCAAGTGATCTCAAGACTCAACTCACATTTCCCTGGTCACTTAAGCTCATCATGATTTTAAGTAGATCGGCTGGAACAAAAGCGATTGCAGGAGCTCGCAACCATACCGAAACCCATAGGCACAAGATACAAATACGCTCGAGGTTGACGGAAACTTCAGGTGATGTATCTTGCTTGATAGCTCACTACCGTAACGAAACAATCTACAGAAATCTACTGTCAGACACTAGTTCTCTGGTAAATCCCCGCCGGATTTGAAATTTCTTAACTCCTGAAATGCAAATGGACTTTGACGCAAATAACGATCCCCCGCTTCAGAGAATCAGGGCACCTTAGATCGATCAATTGCCGCAAAAATGAATGGAGATTGCATAAAAAAGTAGCTCATGCAGCGTTTCTGCCGCATTTGCATTGATTTGTCGTTCCAGCCTAAATACTGACCAGAGCTTTCATCTCGCGCACCGCCTGCTCCATTCCGACCAGCACAGCTCGGGAAACAATGCTATGACCGATATTGAGCTCACTTACATGGGGAATGGAAGCAATTCTAGTAACATTGCGATATGTTAAACCGTGCCCCATATGCAGTTTCAATCCCTGTTCTATCGTAAATTCAGATACATTAACCAGCGTTTCATACTCCGTCTGTTGAACTTCAGCCGAAGTCGCATCTGCATAACGCCCCGTATGTATCTCAACTGCATGGACCCCTGCATTTTTTGAGGCTGCGATCTGTTCCCGGTCAGGATCAATAAACAGACTTACCTCGATTCCAGCATTCTGAAGCTGAACAACACAATTTTTGACCCGGTCAAAATTCGCTATGACATCCAACCCCCCTTCGGTCGTCAATTCCTCTCGCTTCTCCGGAACTAACGAAACCTGATCGGGACGCACATCCAGGGCAATCCGGGTCATCTCCTCTTCCGCCGCCATTTCCAAATTCAATTTCACCTGAACCGTTTTCTTCATCGTATAAAGATCGTGGTCCTGAATATGCCGCCGGTCTTCCCGCAGATGTAAAGTAATTCCGTCCGCACCGCCCAGTTCTGCCAGCACAGCCGCCCAAACGGGGTCTGGCTCATAGGTTAAACGGGCCTGACGAACGGTGGCTACATGATCGATATTCACACCTAATGCCGGCATAGTAGGATTACTTTCTATTTACAGCAAATGACAGATCAGATTGAGGATAAACAATTCACAACACTCAAACCGACAAGTGAAGTAGGAATAAAGTTCTCTCCCATTTCATGAATGATTCCCTATATTATAGGTTTGACACAGAATATCCAGAAACGAGATCCCGGAATCTCACAGGATCTTATCAATTCATTGAATAGTTCACTGATAATA
>NZ_CALEMX010000272.1 GCF_937910335.1 uncultured Gimesia sp.
TCATTCAACCTTATTATAAATCACAGGCATTTGTCCCTTCCATTGGTTCCAGGTCTCATCGTCTGTTATCAACTCAGCCATGAAATGGCCGACGTTGATGCGACTTGTCTGGCCTGAATTAAAAATCGCGCTTCGGATCGGCGAGGGATGAGCCGCATATTCGGTGGCTTCGTTTTCATTGAGTAATGCATCCGGTCGAACAGCGACCCACTCGGTGATCTCGTTTTTCTGGCCGATCTCGGTACGTAAATAATCCGCAGCCTTCTCGTTATCCAGGTGCGGGGGCAAGAGAAGTCGTAATAACCCGATCACACACTTTTGCGCAAACGAAACTTGTTCCGGAATATCGCGGTTGCTGTTTCCTGCCGTATTCATGAGGACAAACCGAACTGGTTTTCCCGTATGCGTCGCTTGAATGGCGTCACACAAACGACGCACGGTATCCGTCACCAGCAGTCGCGGCTTTCCAAAAATGCCCTTGAATGACAGCTGATGCCCCAAACAGGAAGCGACTGCAGCACAGCCACTGACATGCTGTGCCATCTCAGCATCAGTCAGTTCGGAAACACTGGCGTGTATTTCTGTAAAGCTAGCGTGATTCGTGATGAACTCATTAAACGAACCGGGGGTACGTACAATGGCTTTCACCTGCTTGCCTCGATGCAGCAATTGCTCCACCAGCCGCCGCCCCGTAGCGCCGCTGGCTCCCACGACTAGAGTCGTCATACGATTTCTTCCTTGAGAATGATCATTTTTGTGAATTATGACAGAAGCTTCATGCAGAACCCAGCCATCAGGGACTCTTATCCCCATCTTCGAGCTTGATCAATTTTCCATCTTTAACAAGACTCAACTTGGTACCCGGCGGGAACTTCAGTGTGGTAAACACCTCGGGCGGGATTTTCGGATCAAGTAAGACGCTTTTGACATCGTACTTGACCTGCCAGGATAGTTCCGGTCGCCCCTCCCGTTTGACAGTCATTGAGTAAAATCGATTGTAGTGTGCCTTGAGTGGAAACCAAACGCCAGACCGAACTTCCTGCCATTCATCGACGATGCCCTCCGCGATGGCTATGTCTTTTGAGTCGCGATAGCCATAGCTTAAAATTCGCACCGGAATCAGGTTCCGATCGCGGGCCAGCCAGAGTTCCCGTCGTGTACGAGGCGTTCCCTTCGGATCAAGAATTTCGATCCCAATTTTCGTACATTGCAGTCCCTGAAACTCTTCTAGGCCAAGTATCCGAACGTTACACACCCTGCCTTTACCCAAGTTGGATGGACCAGGAAACGCCCGGATCGCCTTGACTCCTTTGAGATAAGTAGAGAGCGGGACCTTCGGTCCTCCATTCTCCATCAGGAACATGTGAGGTCGGGCGAAATCAGGTAGACGTTGCAGTTTGTCGGAAACCTCACCATTGCTTGAGGTCTGTCGTTGACCTCCTTTCTTTTCAGCGACGACATCTTCTGTCCAGAAATGACGACAGGTCTTTCCGTCACATACAGTAATCCATGTTTTGGTTCCGACTTCCGTGTAGTTGGGTTTGGGTGGTTTCAGCGGTTGTATTCGTCCGCCTATGCCACCTTGAGTAATCACGCTGTAACGTCCTTTTGAGCGATCTTCCCGGCGGAACTTCAAACCCTGAACAATGAGTGAAGTCTGCGTCTCGTTTTGAATCGGTTTTGGCGCGTCGATTTGGAAAAAAGTGCCTTCGTCAGTCTTGGTACTGATTAGATTAAGTTTGAGGTTAGAATAGAACTTCTCATTTAGCTCGACTTCGCGAATCAGTTTTTGTACTTCACCAGACTGAGTGGACTGTATCTTCTGTTCGCCCCGTGCAGGCAGTGGAAATACAGCGCCAGCCAACAGCAAAACGGTGAAGCAAGTTAAATGAGTGAGTCGTTTCTCTTTCATCCCGCATTTCCCAGATGACTTCCCTCGCTTTGGCACGTAATTTGCGCCATA
>NZ_CALEMX010000273.1 GCF_937910335.1 uncultured Gimesia sp.
AAGCCGGTTCGTGGATGTCGTTCGGAGTCGGTTCAACTCGACTCTGATCTGTATTATCAGGTCAGCTACCAACTGGAAGAATTAGATTACGTCATTTTTAAAAATGTACATGAAGAATATTTGATGGATTCACAACGGGCAGATCTGGCTTATCATTTTGTCTCCGAAAGCCGACTCGCTCCCGGTGCATTGAGCATTATTGACTTTGAAGCCAATCAGACAAGTTTGCTGATTCATGCGTTCCATACGTTTCCCGATGAATTAGCCGTTGTAAAAACCCAGTCACTATTTGAATTCTAACAGAGTCTCAATCATTGAGATGAATTGATCAACGTCATGGATGACGGGAAACCGAAAATCATGATAGGCGGTCAAGTGTTGACATTACGATCTTTCACACGAATCTGTTTATGTTTGTGCGCTCTATTGAGCATCGAACTTCCCACCGCATCGGCTGCACGCCCTTATTCAGTTTCCCGATCAGTTTCCCGGTATCGAAGCCCCTACTCTTCTTCCGCCTATTCGCGCTATCGCAATCACTCTACTTACCGCTATTCATCCGGCTATTCCAGAAACTATTCCAGAAACCGTTACTCAACTTACTACGGTTATGGTGCCAGGCGCTACAATTATCGGTATCGTCCCTACGCGGCAGCCGCAGGCTTCCGTTACTACCGACCAAACTATTATGGGTTTAACAGTTACCCGCTGGCTGCCAGATATTCCTCATACCGCTACAACACTTTCTATTCCAGACCATATTGTAACGCCTGGAATTCGTATTCATCCTGCTACTGCTCGCCTTATTCAGGAGGCGGATATCTCAACTCTTATGCTCCCTATTGGGGTAGCTATACTCCCATGCTGGGAAGTTATGTTCCCTACAGCACAGGGTATTATGCCTCTCCCTGGTCCTACTACCCCGGCTATTACGGCAGTTTTTACGGACCTTACAATGGAGTCTGGCCTTATCGACCGACTCTTTATGGCAGCATTGTCTTTCAATCCGGCTACAACGTCGGATACGGTCGCGGCAGTTACTATCGCTTCTGGTAAGAGACCGTCATCGTTTAGCAAAAACAATTTCAGGCACTGGTTTCCAGCATCACTCCCACGATGATATCGTAGGTCGCATGCGCGCCAACTGTGATTCCAAATCCACGCAGAAAAAATAGACCCGCAAAAAACAGACCCGCCATCGTACGAAATGTGAAACTAAACAGGGAAAACTGATCACCGGAGGCACCTATATAATGGGCCGAAGAAAAAATCAGGCTGGTGCAAATAATCGCCAGGATGGCAGACCAGCGCACCTGAAACAGCATGCCTCGAAACAACAGATAACACAGAGGAAGTAGAAGCAGACGAAACATAACTTCCTCGTAAACGCCGGCACCCACAAAGCTGACAACACGCGAGGCAGATTCACGCTCGATAAACATCAATGTCTGATTCGGCAATTGCTGAAAAGCAAGATCCTGTACCTGTCCCAGCACGATCAGACAAAAGGCAAACAGCAGACTTTCCGCAAACATGCCAATCAAAGTCTCACCGGAGATTTTCCAGGGATGTTTACACAAGATGTGCCACATCAACAGCGTTCCCACAATCAACGCAGGCAGAAGAAACGTCTGCGTGAAACCCAGTTGAAATAACCAGCTGCGCATCCAATAGTCTGCACCATTGCGAATCAACTCCGGCTGACTGCCCCCTATCGAGAGCACGCCCCATTCATAGATGACCAGTAAAGGCGCAAGAAATACCAGACAGACCAGCGGCTGACGGGCTTCGGACCAATAACTGTCATAGTCCAGAGCCATCTCATTTTGAGAATTGTTTTTGCGCGTCATGACTCACGTTGATTATCAGTTAAGGTCCTGGTCACAGCTGAAGAGGAGCCGGCTTGAATGTGTGGATGACTCATATGCAGATGTGCTTCATCCCGTCGATAATGCTGAAACCGTCTAAGCGAAAAGAGATCATTCTTCTGATCGGAAAGCCTCAATTCCTCCTGCAAATCCGGGTCGAGAGCCGACAAAATCTGCGTGACAGCCGTTTCATCCCATTCACCACGTTTCATTTCCCGGTAGAGTTGTAATGCTGCCGCAAAGCCGATTTCTTCAACGTCATAGGTTCGAAGTCCGTCACCCGTTAATTCCCGGCGACTGTTTTTCAGTTCCAGAAATCGACAGATCACAGAGAACTTTCTTGAATGCTCACCTATTGAGTAGGTATGCAATCGACGAGGATACCCCGTACCATCCAACCGCTCGTGATGTTGAGAGACCACTTCGGGAAGGTAAGAATCACCAGAAAAACCACGCAACCCTCCCAGCAGGGCGGCACCCACCACGGGGTGTTCAGCCTGTTCAGCCAGACTGAGAGGTTCATTATCGGCTGCCTCTGTTTCTTCCTGCTTTAACATCAACCAGCCAAAATCATGCAGTAAACCCGCCATTAATAATAAATCGCTATTTTCCTGCCACTCTGTATGCTGTCGACTGACGAACTGAATCAAACGGGCCGTCTCCAGACCGCGCGCATAAACTGTCAGATCAGTATCGTGGAATTGAAAATTCGCAATCGCGACGAAATCTTCGAGAGAAATAAACAGCAACTCACCGGGATGTTTTAGATGCAGGTCATCAATTTCTATTTTTCGCAACAGATTCAATAAATAATTCGGATTGCAATAAGGCTTCGTCCAAATTTCCTGTGACGCTTCCTGCAACTGCTTGAGATAATGTAACGATGTCCGAGTGAGTAACAATTGCTGTCTAATGTATTGCTGCTCCTCCTGAACCGAATTCAGAATACGTTCCAGAATCGGCAATTGCTCCTGCGAAAGCGGATGGCAGGGAGTTGAATCCAGATAAAGTCGACACCGCTGGAGAATCACTCCGACGCGCTCCTGAAGCTGAATCAGCGTCCGCTGCGGCGAAGAAATATTGAGCTCCTGATTCTGTTGGCTCAATTCGCGATACTGGTTTCTGAGTCTGAGATAGGAGCCCCCATCTCGATCAATCTGTTCTGTCTGTTGCGATTTGGAACGGAGGGCCGTCCATTCATCGCGTTCCTGACGAATCGAGGGAACAAGCCAGCGGAGTAATCTGGTAGAATGATTCACTATTCTTTACTGCCCGAAGAAACTATCTGGAGAAAAGTCGTAACATCAATCATTGGAATACGAAGGATTTAAGAACACCCGTCAGTTTTTTTATCGGTCATTCAGAGGTGAGGCATTGAATCGATTGAATGATTTCGGACTGGGTAAACTACTGGAGAATTTGTGCTTATCACCTTACTCTGACTTCTCTTACCATTCAGAAACAGTGGCGCGCGCTGATGAAACTTCCTTTCTCATGTTTTGTATTTGAATCGACTTTTCCGCTTGCGCGCAGTGTATTATTTAAGTCGAATGGTTCGATTGTGAGAATCTCTCAATTTCCAGTCACAAACACGCCGATTTGTGACTAAAGGGCATTATTTCACTTAGCTACTTGCCGAACTTTCATGGGCGTGCATAGAATTCAAGTTACGCGCCTGTGACTTAAGGCAAAATACAGAACATTTACTGACAAACTGTGTCTTGTATGAATCAGGACTGAATTCAGTTTTCAAAATCCATTTCGACCCCCAACTGACGAGCGGGAATATTCTCATGGCTACGGATTTCCAGCAAAAAGAGCGACTCCCTGAAATCACAGACCGTATTGTGGAGACCTATCACGAGATTGGTACGATTCACCATTTAGGCCATTGTCCCCTCCCATCTCAGGACGCGGTGATCAAAGCGGGGCAGGAACTGAAAGAACTGATTTTTCCCGGCTACCGCCGTCGTCAAAATTTACATATGGGCAATGTCATTTATCATGTGGGGAATATTGTCGACTCTCTCCATGATATCCTGACTATGCAAATCGGCCGCGCAATGCGACACCAGTATGTGCAAACCCATGGTGCCGATTGTGAAAAACTTCCCCATATTGATTTTGAGGCAGAAGGCCAAAAGAAAACAATTCAGTTTCTGGAAACGATTCCCGAAATCAGACGATCTCTGGCCACCGACGTTCAAGCGGCCTTAGATGGTGACCCGGCGGCGACCTGCGCGGATGAAATCATTTTCTGCTATCCAGGACTGGAAGCCATCACCATCTACCGAATTGCACACGAACTTTACAACATGCAGGTTCCCATCATCCCGCGTATGCTTTCAGAATGGGCACACGCTCAGACAGGAATCGACATTCACCCCGGCGCCACGATTGGACATTCGTTTTTCATCGACCATGGTACCGGTGTGGTCATTGGTGAAACGTGCGACATTGCCGAAAACGTCAAAATCTATCAAGGGGTCACACTGGGTGCATTGAGCTTTCCCAAAGACGCGGAAGGCCGCATTATCCGTGAACAAAAACGACATCCCACCATCGAGAAGGGCGTCGTCATTTATGCTAATGCCACGATCCTGGGAGGCGATACCGTAATCGGCCAGGATGCGGTCATTGGCGCCAGTGTCTCACTTATGAAAAGCGTGCTGCCCAATACGATTGTCACCATCGAAAAACCTTCGCTCAGGTTTCGTGAAGCTTCCTGATTGATCAGGACTCTGAATGTTCAGGACTCTGATTGATTAAAACTCTTATCTATCAGGGTCCATTGCAGTCGATCAGCTACATAACCAGATCAGAAAAGATGACCATCGGACTGCCTTCCAGTAGCAATAAAAAAATCCTGTGTGAATCAAGAGACTGATCTCACACAGGATTTTGTTGTATCTATACCAATTCAGGCAATCGCACGTTGCGAGCCGCCATCCTCTTTCTGATCATTCTTGATCGTTCCCACATGATCCAGGGTTCGATCAAGTTGAGAGGCCAGTTTTTCTTGTGTCTCCAACAAGGAAGCGGCAGCAACTTCATACTGTTTTTCGCGAGTCGTTAGCTGATCAGCCCGCTGGTGAAGGACTTCAGAAAACTTGGTAAGTTCTTCCATCATGCCTTCGAGATCAGACAGTAATTCAAATTGTTCCAGATCAGAAAGTGATTCCTGAGCTTCAAGTTGCTCATCCTGATCTTCTTTCGTCTGACGAATGTGTGACAGTAATGCAGCAGCTCCCTGTTCCCTTCTTGACTCAAATTGTTCGATCAGTTGGAAGTCCTGCTCAATCAGGTCGATTAATTCAGATGCAGAAAGGTCTTTGAGAGTAGTTTCATTCGTCATTGAGTGATCTCTTTTATCTGGGGTGATATGAACGCTCGTCTCAAACGGCGAGCCAGATAAGCCTGCGTTGGATATGTTCGTTGCAATTGGGGCACAGGTTAGACGGAATACAAATTCGAGGGGCCCAATCGAAATATGATCGCCATCAGAAAGAGTCGATCCATGGATGGGAGTCCCATTTAATAATAATTTTGGTTGAGGCGAAATGGCCCTGATCAGCGCTTCCTGATCGTCAATCTGAATCACAGTATGCAGAATGGGCATGTCATGACCGCCCAACTGGAGACCACAACAAGAGCCTGCACCAATGGTCAGACGCTGATCCTGAATAGGCCGGATGGGAAATTCTGTTTTCCCTTTGGTGATTTCCAGAGAATACTGATGGGAAGATTTTACGACCACAGACTTATCAACCTCATGTCGAAACAGGAACTTTGTGATTCCTTGGGGCTCGATTTCAAAGCCACATAGTACTGAATCGACCGTCTCCCAAGGTAAGCATGAGAAAACGTTCCAGTTACTAATCGATCAAAATTCGCCAATGCGTGCAAACCCCATTTAAAGCAGATTTTGTAACGATTAGTCAAAATAAAACTGCACCAGACAAGGCTTTCAGTGAGAAAATAGGAATGATAAACAACCTGTTTGCATCAGAGGATTTATAGACGCCTGTTAATAAAGGAAACACCTCAGCCCCATCTCTGCCTGAATTGCTAAGGCGCTTTCAAAGAGAATTTGGAGAGGATGTACAAATTCGTTCATCAGAAATCTTGCGACTTCAAACCGGTAAAACAGCCTTGCTCGTGAAATTCCAGAGAACCAGAATCGGCTCTCAGTCAATTTTATTCCCCGGCAGCTTTCGCTGAGTCGGTGGAGGCAGATCGGGGACTGCGGCTTTGGGTGTTGCTGGCGGTGGTACATATCCCTGACAGGTCAACTTGAGATTGCCTCCCAGAGGAACCCGAAACTCGGAATTGGAATCAAGGGCGACCCAGCCAGCAAGGACACCTCGTTGAGTGGTATATTCCCGCGCCACCAGATAGGTATCGTAACTGTCTGACCAGACCCGAAAGTTCAAATAAAACAGGTTCGGATTCACTTTCTGAATTTGGTTTCGAAACAAAGCCGTCGATTTCCTTAGTCGTTCTGAAGTCTCACCGCGCCCTTTTCGTAATTCCAATACCAGATAAGGTACACCACCGGCTGGCTTTAACCTGATTCTCCAGTCCCGGTTCCCCACATTCCGATTTTCAAATAATTTCACCAGCTTGTCACAATCGACAGCCTGCTCCTGTGCCTTCACCAGGCGACTTTGTGCAATCGCCTTCAGGGCGAGATTCTGTAGCAGCGGGATATCAACGTGTATCACTCGGCCGCCTCGACAAATATATTCGATTGGCTTCGCATCTTTCGGGGCATCGCGCGGGTTGGGAAGATTCACAATCTTGGCATCCGGCGTTGGGCCCGGATCGGGAGTTTTTGCCAGTTTGGCTTTGATCTCAGCTAATTCCGTTTCCTTAGCAACAATCGTCTTCTCTATTGATTTGACCTGCTCATCTCGTTCGGAAATCTGTTTCTTCAAAGCAACGATATTGATCTGAATCGCTTTTAATTTCTCCAGCTCTTTCTTCAGCTTGTCTATCAATACTTTCTGATCGTTAAGATTGGCTTTCTTCTTCTGCTGAGTCAGATCTTTCACCGTTTGCAATTGCTCTTTCTCCAGCTTCAACAGTGATTCAAGTTCTTCCACCTTTTTCCCGGAACGGTCCATGTCCTCATCAGTGATTTCCGGTAATGCCTCTTTAATCCGCTCGACAGCTTCGCCAACGCCTAACTGAGTCACTGTTAACAGAATGACCAGAATGCCAACCACGTTGGTCATCGTATCTAACAGCGAATCGAGGCTCGCACCACCGGATGATCTTTTTCTGCGTTTCATTTCTTTAGCTGAGTTCTATTGATGAATTTGGATTTGATCCCGTTTTCTGTTATTTTTCTTAACTGCTCCGCTAAGATCATTTCGACCCTGACATCGGATGCAGTTGATCTGCGATACTGTATAATCATAAAAGCGAGACAGACCACATCGCAAGCTGAGAACAACGGTTGTTCCTTAAAAGTAACAAGATGACTATCCCAAACTGGAAACCATTGTGGACGTTTTTCCATTAAAAATCCCCGGCCTGATGATTGTAGGTACGGATACCGGTGTCGGCAAAACGTATATTTCCTGCGCCATTGCCCGACAACTCATCTCAGAAGGCACGCATACCGGCGTCTATAAACCAGCCTGTAGCGGAAGCCTGATAAAAGACGAAACAGGCACCCCGTATTGGGAAGATGTCGAACTGCTTGCCCAGGCAATCGACCAAAATTTCCCCAGCGAACGAATCTGCCCGCAAAAATTCCATGCACCATTGGCCCCACCAGTGGCCGCCCGAAAAGAGGACTCACACGTTGATGAAGCACTCTTGAGGCAGGGAGCCCTCTGGTGGCAGGATCAGGCCGATTTTTTGATTGTGGAAGGAGTGGGGGGCATCCTCTGCCCACTCTCAGAAAACCTGCTCGTCTCAGACTTTGCCGCCGCCTTGAATTATCCCATTCTAATCGTGGCCCGGGCGGGACTGGGAACCATCAATCATAGCCTGTTGACCATCGAAGTATTACAAAAACGAGGGCTTCCCATTGCCGGATTGATCCTGAATGACGTTGATTCTGAACGCAGTGATGAATCTCGGACGTCAAATGCCGCCCAGATTCAGCAATGGACGACCGTTCCCGTTTTATCTTTTGTCCCCTTTGAATGGCGGTCGAACTTGCTTCACTACCAGACTGAGGACAGAATAGACTGGTGCCAGCTCTCATCTGGCCACGTCTGATTTGACGTCAAATCAGCGAGCCACCATCGAGTGAAATTCAGCCCTGAATTGCGGGCTTTCAATCGAATTGGTCTACTTTGTAGAATCGCTTAAAACTAACTGTGAATGAAATTAAACGGAGAAATGGATGAGTATTGAAGTTACCTGCCCTGCCTGTGGGGGATCCATCCAAATCGAAAATGTGTCGGAAGTCGTAGAGTGTCCCCTCTGCCAGATGCATCTGGAAATCAATCCTGAGACGAATGAACCTGTTCTGGTATCAGAAGATGCAATTGAAGAGGAATCTGAAAATCAAAATTCAGAACCAGAGACCGCACCAGAGGAGTCCGCTGAAACGACAGAAGCAGACACCACGGCCGGAGAAATGGAATCACCGGTAGATGCAACCCCGGACAGCGGGGACTCAGAGGAAATTCAGAACGATGCTGAGACAACATCTCCTTTCGCATTTCTACCCGGTGGAAACCAGACGAAATCTGAAAAAGCGAAACCGGTTCGACCTGCCACCAATTTTTCATTTCTTCCCGGCGGAAACGACGATTCTGAAGAAGCGGAACCAGCAACAGAGACGATAGAAGCCACATCGGTTGAGGCAGTTCCCGAAATAGACAAGGGAACGGCTGAAGATATACTTCCAACAGAAGCAGATGCAGTTCCGGAAGAAGTATCCGCAGAAACAACTTCTGAAGAAACGATCTCTGAGAATACTGCACCTGAAGAACCTCCCGCTGAAGAACCTCCCGCTGAAGAACCTGTTACTGAAGAAACTCCCACGGAGGAACCTGTCACCGAGGAAAGTGGTTCAGAAACAGCTTCTGTAGAAGAAACGACCACAGAAGAAATGACGCCAGAGGAAACAGCCACCGAGGAATCGACCACCGAAGAAACGAGCGTCGATGAAACGGCTACGGAAGAACCAACCGTTGCTGAAACGAAAACTGCAGAAACCACTGCGGAATCGGAAAGTCCGGTCGTTCCACAAAACTACCGCAAAGGAAAAGTCGTCCCCAAGCGATTATTCACTCTAACGCTCACCTATGCGATCGCTGCCACCATTCTGATAGCCATGCTGCTCTACGCCAAATATCTCGGCGACCCACATCAGTTAGAAAGTCTGCCCGACTTGAAACCGCCTGTGAAAAATGACGAGATCGCTTTGCAGTTAGTTCCTGAAAATGCCAAATTGCCCGCCGGTCATACTCTGCAACTAGGTGGCCCCGGACGACGTTACGGAAATGTATTGGTCACCCCGCTCCGCGTCACCCGTGGTCCGATAGAATTTGAACACTACACTGGCGACGCCACCAAAACGCGAACCCCGTCAAAAGACGTATTGAAACTGCATTTAAAATTTGAAAATGTTTCCAGCGACCAGACTTTTGAACCCCTTGATCAAAAATTGCTTTTAACTCGCGTGCCCGGCAAAACACCAGAGTCGCAACTACGCGCTAATAATTTTGTCTGTCGCGTAGATCAGAAGCGCACCGATGCGGAACGGGTTCTCGTTTATGACATGCCACCCTCCTGGGAGTGGAATATCAAAGGTCAAAATATCAATCAGGAAACGTTATCACAAAAGCTGGGCCCCGGCGAAAGTTTTGAAACTTATGTCGCCACGAATGAAGCAGGAATTGACTCGCTGAAAGGGGATCTCGTCTGGAGACTGCAATTACGCAAAGGGTACAATCCGGTATCCTATCGAGGGGTCACAACATTGATTGAGGTCATGTTCAACAGTGATCAGATCCAGGTAGAAAGCCCTTCGCAAACCAAAGAAGCATTACCCACCAGTTGATCGCGGTACCAGTTGATCCTGCTGGCATTCACTCGCTGAAATAATTCCCATCAGCACAGCCGCCCCATAAAAAAAGACGCCTCGACAGCACTTCCAAGAATGCCATCGAGACGCCACGCGGAACCGCATACAATGCGGTGAGGAATTACAATGAAGAAGACTCTTTCCGCTCCTGGTGTCCGGCACAAGCCCCCTTTAACAGAGACTTGCACCAGCCACCCTTTCAGGAGAGTACAGTCACGAAACTACTTGGGAACCACAACGAAGCGGGCACCACTGTGGTTTCTCACCAGCAGTAATACATTTTTCTTGTCTTTGGATAATTTCAACCCTTGATTGAAATGATCCATTGTGGAAACTTCAGTCGTTCCGATCTTTTCGATAATCATACCTTTCATCAATCCAGCTTCTTCAGCAGCACTGCCAGGTTCAACAGCGGTAATGACAACGCCTTTCACACTGTCAGAATATCCTAACTGTTGAGCCAGCTCTTGCGTGATAGGCTGTACTTCAATTTTCAATTCATTGACACTGGTCTTCTGCTTCTCTTTTTTCGTGTCATCAAGTGGCTTCTCATCTTTTGCCACAGAGAAACTTTTCGGCATTTCCTTCATGCTGATATCCTGGTTGATGCGTTTCCCATCTCGCAATAATTCCATCACGTAGGACTTACCAACGACCAGTTGTTCAACAATTCCCTGCAAGTTACGAGGACCTGTGACATCTTTACCGGCTAATTTCAGTATGATATCACCTGTCTTCAAACCTGCTGCGGCAGCTGGAGAATCATCCATCAACTGAGTAATAATTGCTCCCTGCCCCACTTTGATATCGAAGGATTTTGAAAGATCACTACTGATAGGCTGGATGCCTACGCCCAAGAATGCGCGTTTCACCTGACCATGATCTATCAGCTGACCGGAAACCCAACGAGCCATATTCACGGGAATCGCAAACCCCACACCGTCATATCCACCACTGCGGCTGGAAATGGCTGTGTTAATGCCGATGACTTCACCTCTTAAATTCAACAGAGGACCACCGCTGTTACCAGGATTGATGGCAGCATCTGTCTGTAAGTAGTCTTCCCGGTCGTTGATTCCCGGACCGCGACCTTTCGCACTGATGATTCCATTCGTGACACTCATTCCAATGCCAAACGGATTTCCAATCGCCAGCACCCAATCACCAATTTCCATTTTAGAGCTGTCGCCCATAGGAATGGCAGTCAGGTTTGGTGCATCAATCTTAATCACAGCAACATCAGAACGGGGATCCATTCGAATATCGGTAGCCGTAAATTCTCGACCATCGTTTAAGATCACTTTAACCACATCAGCCCCACGAACCACATGGGAATTTGTCATAATCAGACCGGACTTATTGATCACAAATCCAGAACCGGTCCCCATTTTCCGCGGAGCTCTCCGAGGCTGATTTTGATGTTGCTTGAAATATTCTTTGAACCGAGGATCGTTTTTGAATAGATCCCCAAACGGAGAATTATCATCAAATGGTAAAGACTTTTCGCCGGACACTTGTGAAGTTTTATTGACTGTTTCAATGGCGACAATCGCAGGCATTGCCTTGCGGCTGACTTCACGAAATACATTCGATAGATCACTTACGGTCGCAACGGCTGGAAACTCTGGACTCTTCTCTTTTTGAGCCATCCCCACCGCTGCACCTACCAGACATGCGCTACCCATTAAAGCGAACATCCAGCTTCGATTCCCTGATAAAGCTTTCATCATTTACCCTCCTAATTTGAATGACTTAAAGGTCCGCCTCAGGCCATTTCTTTTATCAAATTAATACTAAAATAAGACCATTATTTGCAATCCTGAAATCTACTTGCAATTCAACTATTTGCTACAAAACAACTTAGCAATCCCCAGATCACCCCGATCCAAGCCACTCAGATCAAGGTATGTGCACATCGAGAAGAGCATGGATGATTTGTTTCAAACGGCTGGACTTATTGTACTACGAGTTCAGATACGTAATGTGTTGGGAGCGCTTCAAAAAAAATGGAGTTCACAACCTGTTTTTTTCCGGAAGAGCCATTGAAATTGAATAAACCGCTGAAAAATTGTATATTTTTCGACCAATCTCATGAAACTCGCTTTTTTGGTTTTCTTCGTTACGACACTAGTGGTAGTATAATTCCTTACATTGGGAAGCTAAAAATAATTCACTGCGGGCCATATCGGTTGAATACATCTAGTCGCTCACTTAATGTAGTTCAACGAATGGAACCAAGAGGAGGCGTATATGTTATACGATCTCAAGCCCGCAGAGATCGATCAACTCCTGGAGAAGTGCCAGTGTAGTCTGGGATATCACTTTTCAGATCTCGAATTGTTGAAGTGCTGTCTGACACACACTTCTGCCGCTAAGACACGTACGGATTCCAATGAACGACTGGAATTCCTGGGCGATGCCATTCTTGGATCAGTCGTTTGTGAACAGCTTTTTCATCAATTTCCCAATGCACCGGAAGGGGAATTGACCCGGATCAAGTCAGCCGTCGTAAGCCGTAATACCTGTACCAGACTGGCACGGGAAAAATGCCTGGATCAATTTCTGTTCGTAGGCAAAGGGCTGGCCATGACCGAGTCCCTGCCAGAATCTTTATTAGCGGGGATGTTTGAAGCACTCATTGCCGGTATCTTCCTGGACGGAGGCATCGACCCGGTACATGATTTTTTAGACCCGCTGATCGAACGCGAAAACGCCACCGCATCCCTCTCTGTTCATAGCTTCAATTATAAAAGTCTGCTGCAGCAATACTCTCAAAAGAAGTTCGCACAGACGCCCATCTATGAATTGCTGGATGAAAAAGGGCCCGATCATTCCAAATTTTTCCAGGTTACTGCCATTATTGGTGATCGTCGTTATGAACCAGCCTGGGGCTCCACCAAAAAAGAGGCAGAGCAACACGCCGCTTTTAATGCGCTGCGTGTGAATGAAAAGGATGAGGAATGGGAACTTCCCGCGCTACCAGACGCCATTTGAATTGATTCCGGTTACATGCGCTTCAACTGAAATCAACGCCGATATTTACCGTTTTTCTGGTCTAGAAATAGAAAGGGCCGAGAGAATACGGGAATTCTCTCGGCTCTAAGATGGGGATGATGTTTTGGAGTGGCCCTGGATGGGCTGACCCGCCTCCACGGGTCGGTGGGATTGTCTCTTCTCTCTTGAATTTTAAAGTCTCTCAACTCTTTAAAATTCGATGGGTCTCTCTCTTTACCCAATGACTGATAATGCAGTAACCGTGCCAATCCATAACCTAAACCCATTCGATTTTACAAACGCTTGCTTAAACTCTTAAATAAAAGGGTTTTAAATCATTTCACTTCTTTGGACAATTTTTCCGGTTTTCAATCATTGCAAGATTTGCAATGAATAAACCTCTGATTCGACCTTTGAAGTGTAAGACTTACAATGAAAACCAGGTTACGCTGGTCATGATTGTCGTCCCTTATTTCACAGAAGGGGGATCGTATTCGATCACCTCGATCGAAAGTTTACCCACCGCCTGCAACAAAGGCAGAAAGAGCGACAAAGGAGCCGGTGAATTCTCAGCCAGACCGGAATCGGCTAACTTAATATGCGCTGCACCGATCCCCCCTTTTCCTAATGTACCATCGAGGGGAATCCAGCGGTTGTCCAGAAAAACCTCTGTCCACATATGACCGCCAAAGCTGGAACGACTCTGAATGTAGACCAGCCCCACCACAACTCGAGAGGGTAATTTCTGTGCCCGTAACATCGCCGCCAGCAACACGGCATGTTCGGTACAATCCCCTTCCATATTTTTCGCAACTTCAGATGCCGAAGCCAGCGCCGTTGAAAAATTCTTCTTTTTCAGGTTTTGATAGACATAACGTTCCATTAACTTCGCTTTTTTCCAGGGATCTTTCTCACTTTTCACAGCATCTTCCGCATACTTCACAATACGTGGATCATCAGACTGAATGAATGAGGTCGGCACAACATACTCTGACTCCACTTTTTGATCAGACAACCGGCTGCCATCGGGCACTTTAACGACGGTCAATTCGACGCTCCTCTCATCCAGTTGCTTGATACGCTGGCCAGCTCCCTGGGAAAGGAATTTTGCGGGATCATTATCCTGTAAAGTGACTTTATAAACCACTTTATTAGTATCATGCGCATTCGGAATCGGAGAAACATTAATCAACGTCTGCACGGCCAGATCCAGTTCCTCACCTGAAATTTCTTCTAACGCCACCTCTTTACTCACCGTATAGGTCAGCATCGAAGCCCCTAGAAAATCAGCCGTCGTTTTTGGTATCTCACCATCCTCACTCACGTAAAGGTCAACCACCATACCAGGCAGTAATGACTGTTTCATCTTGACAAGTAAGCATTTTTGACGACTACCTCCATGCAGCTCAACCTCTTCGTAATCCAGAGCTGCCAGATGGACTTCGGTGACTTTATTATATTCCGGCAGCAACATGGAAAATGATTTCACTTCTCCCGGCTTCAAAGTTATCTTTTTGAAAACACGTTCGAGATAGCTAGGTGAATGGAAATCAGAATTCCATTTCAGCTGAGATCGGCTTGATTGACTCGCAATTTTTGTTTCTATTTTTAGTTGATGATCCTCAACAACCCCCTTGGAATCAGTTGAATCAGCAGGTGGATTCTTCATTTGAAAAATGTAAGACAGCAACTCCCCGTTTGCCGTTTCTGTTGTCTGTAAATGTCGCTCCAGATTCAATACTTGCCCAAATCTCTTGAACTTCAAAAAGGAATCGCTCTGCGTATGCATCACTTTCGTGCCAGCCTGGTCTTCAAACCGAATTTGCGTATAAGCATAGCCAATACGCTGCTTGTTCACGTAAACCACCTGCCAGATCTCTTCGTCTTCTACATTCGCGTTCTGGGCCGCCTTGGCTCCACTCTCGATGGCAGGATCGGACGAGCAAGCACAAATCCCTAAGAATAAGGCTATGGTCAGACAGACAAGTGAGAACTTCATCAGATCTGGCTTTCTGCAATTGAACATCATTTTCATATCTCAAACCATGATCGTTAGAGAGCATCCCATTTAACCATAGCGCCTTCCATTCTATGATACTCGTTTCAAATGGCCTTGGAGACGCTACAGTAAACCTGGACACAGGCTAAAAAAAATCCCCACAATTCCAATGGGAATCGCAGGGATGATTGTATCTCAATTTAGTGAAGACGGAAACGTGAACTCACTCCAGT
>NZ_CALEMX010000274.1 GCF_937910335.1 uncultured Gimesia sp.
GTGAAGCGGCTGAAAGTATCTCTTCTGGAAAATCGATTGCCGAACCGTTTAGCATCTGCGGGCAGTTTCCCGAAGAGGTGGTTGAAATGATTGCCGTGGGCGAAGAAGCGAATAACCTGGAACAGGTTTTAATTGATATTGCGGATAATATGGAACGCCAGACGAACCGTAAGCTGGACATGTTCGTTCGTATGCTGGAACCTGTGATGCTGTTGCTGATGGCGGCAGTGGTCGTTTTTGTCATGTTGGCATTACTTTTACCGGTTTTTCAAAGCTCAGGTTTACTATAATAAAGGGTGAGGCGGTTTTATCTCAGTCAGGTAGAACCAGAAAATTGCCTTCTGGAAAATGTATCAAGTGAAAAGGATGGAGACATGTATCGAATCAAGCCACAACCGAAACAAAAAAAGCGTCATGGATTTACGCTCTTAGAAATGCTGATTGTATTAGGAATCATTCTCGTGATTGCAGCGATGGTTGTTCCTAACCTCTTAGGAAGTCAGAAAAAAGCGAATATCAAAGCAACGAGCGCCAGCATTCACAATCTGGAGCAGGCATTCAAACTATACGCTGCCGATAATAATGGAGAATATCCACAGGGAGGCCAGGAACAGATTCAGCTCTTATTATCAGAAACGGACGCAGATGGTAAAGCCGTCGATCCTTTTCTGGAATCAATCCCTCTCGATGCATGGGGGCAGGCTTTTCAATATGAGTATCCGAACAATAAGGCGAAATCGACCAAGCCGGCAATTTGGTCACTCGGGCCAAATCAGCAGGATGAAAATGGCTCAGGCGATGATGTGAATAACTGGGATCAGACAAAATAATCTGACATTGCAAAAGGCATGTAGCAGATGAATTCAGGGGACGTCACAAGTGACGAACAAACAGAACAAGACTGGGAATACTCAACAACATCGCGCGGCGTTTACGCTGTTCGAAATGTTGATCGTTCTTGGTCTGTTACTGGTGCTCGTTTCTGTTGTATGGCCCGCCGTGCTGAGAATCAGTGCTGGTAACCGATTAAGACAGAGCATGCAGGATGTGAATTCTGCCTTCGCTGCCGCCCGCATTCGAGCCATCGAGGATGGTATCAATTATCAAGTGTTTCTCGAACCGGGAGGCAATCACTACCTGGTTGTTCCTGTGGATCGGGGAATATTAGGACTGGAAACAGATGCTTCCGATTCTCAGCAGCCCTCCCTTAGAGAGCCGGTTATTTCTCAGGAACTCTCCGAGGAATTTCAGTTCAGCAAAGAATTTTCAGCTACAGTCCAAGAAGCGGCTGTCCCCTTTGAGTGGCTGGCCAAGCTTCCGAATGCCAAAGAATGGAACTGGATGGAAAGTTCGTTTCCGATTACATTCTATCCCGACGGAACTGCCGCTTTTGATCTAAAGCATAAAATCCTGAAAGAAGATCGGCAGGTTGCCGGCATTCATCTGCGTGGTCTGACCGGAAGTACGACGATTTCTTACGATCGGGAGAAATCGAAATGAGAGTAAACAGACTGATTTTGCTCAAATCTAAACAGAGCCGATCCGGGCTTACATTACTGGAAGTTCTGATTTCGCTTTCCATTTTTCTTGGTGCTCTGGCTGCCATTAGTCAATTGATTGGCATAGGATCCCGTGCCGCATTGCAGGCACAGCTACGAACTCAGGCGATCATAAAATGTCAATCAAAACTATCCGAAGTATTGGCGGGTGTACAACCAATGGAATCGGTCTCCCTGGTTACCTTCGAAAACGATGATGAGAACTGGAAATGGAGTTTGGACGTTGAGCCAGGCGATTATGAGAACCTCTTAAAGCTTTTGGTGACTGTTCAATATGCGAGCGAATCGGAAACGGTCTTTTCCAGTTATCAATTAACGCGTCAGGTAAGAGATCCCGCGATGCTTTTGGATGCAGCCAATACGGTGCAATCTGTAAGTGAAACCGATTTGGAGGCGCTGTGATGAACTGTAACCGTTCCTGCAATCGAGGGTGCTCTCAGCAATCCTCTGGCTTCACATTACTGGAAGTCATTCTGGCTATCGGTTTAACCACCCTGCTGTTAGCCGCCATCTATTCTGCCTTGGATTTATACTGGAAATATACAACCATCGGCCAGCAACAGGTGGAGCGTGCCCAAATTGCGCGGGCTGTATTTCAGAAACTCACACACGATTTACACAGTGTCACTTTTGTCCAAAATATAGTAGAAGAAGAGTCTTCCAGCAGCGATTCAGATGAAGCAACGGACGATGTTGAGATTCAGATCACCAATCCGGATGATGCTTATACCTCTGGAAATATTGGCGTTTACGGCGACGCTCAGTCACTCGTACTGCATACCAGTCGCCCTGCCCGTCAATCATTGTTCATTTCACAATCTGACAGCTCTACAAAATCACAGAGTGATTTGTTATCCATTTCTTATTTTCTGGCTAACGCTGGTTCAGAAGGACTTGCAGGTGCAGCTGGCGATCGATTCCGGGAGACTGCGGGAGGGGGAAATGATAATCAGGGTCTGGCCCGTCTCGAAGGAGATCGATTATCGATGAGCAATGCAGATGAATCAGGCGATCTTGTACAATTAGCCGAGCAGTCCCAGTTATTAGCGCCGGAAATCGGCAGCTTACAGTTTCAATATTTTGATGGCACTGACTGGCTGGAGGTCTGGGACAGTATTGAATATGGAACCGTACCTCAGGCGATAAAAGTAACCATAGGCTTTCGCAATGATGACGTTGAGGGCGGGCTGAATATCACAAATGCAAAAATTAATGGCTATGAGAACAGTTACAGCATGGTGATTGCACTCCCGCTGGCTTTACCGGCGATATTACAGACGATCGAACAGGATTCCAGCGACTTTTAAGAACGACTTACATAAGTTTAGAAGATGCATCATTCCAATTTAAATCATGAACACTGGCGACATTTTCGAGATCGGGAAATATTGGGAAGTGTGCGCGCGGGAAGCACGCTGCTGGTGGTTCTGGTAGTCGTGGTCATGCTCAGTCTGGGAGCCTATACATTTTCGGAATTAATGATCGTTGAGATGGAAGCCACTAATGTTTATGGCCGTTCGGTTCAATCGCGCGAACTGGCTTTATCGGGAATTGAACTGGCAGCCGCTTATGTAGGAGATCGATCAGAAATTGACGGCTGGAATTCGTATCATAATCCAGAACAGTTTCAGAATATCAATCTGTTACCAAAAGAGGTCTCTCGCGCCAGTGGTTATTTCAGTGTGGTTGCTCCGATTATCGCAGATTCGCAGACCAATGCCGTCCGCTTCGGTTTAATGAATGAATCGGGAAAACTGAATCTGAATATACTGGCAAGTGAGGAAGAGGAAGAAGAAGGCGACGCCGTTGATCGGATGATGTATATCCCGAATATGACCGAAGATATCGCGGCAGCCATACTCGACTGGATCGACGAAGATGACGAAACGCGCACATACGGAGCAGAAAGTGATTATTACGAAACATTAGAGTCGCCTTACTTTGCTAAAAACGGTCCGCTGGAATCGTTAGACGAACTGTTACTGGTACGTGATATCAGTCCAGAAATGTTATATGGCGAAGATACGAATCGAAATGGGATTCTTGATCCGAATGAGAATGATGGCGATGCCACTCTGCCCCTGGATAACGCCGATGGTATTCTAAACCCTGGTTGGTTTGACTACTTCACGGTACATAGTCGCGAGATCAATATTCGTCCTGATGGCTCAGAAAAGATCAATGTGAATATGACGATGCTGACAGAATTATATGACATGCTGGAAGTAGAGTTGGGGCCGGACGAAGCCAAATTCATTGTTGCTTATCGTGCGAATGGTCCCGTGGAGACTTTGGCTGACCTGGAATCGGGAAGCTTCCCGAGTACCGTGGGTGGTGGATTGAGCGAAGAGCAGGCGCTCAACGAATTAGCCAACGGACTGGCGAAAGCTTTGTTTTCTGAAGAAGGTGTGACAGTCACACGCGCGGGAATTGACTTATCTGGCGGAGGCGTCTTCACAATCAACTCTCTGTATGATCTGATTGGATCTGAAGTGGAAACGGAAATTGACGGACAGAAGACAACACTTCAAAGTCCCTGGCTGGCTGACCCCGCTGCCATGACCGCGGATCTACCTGTCCTGCATGACATTCTTACAACCACCAAAAATCAGTACATTGAAGGACGGATTGATGTCGATGAAGCACGGCTGGAAACACTGTTGGGCATCCCTGATATGGAGGAAGACTTAGCCTCTGCGATCGTAAATTCCCAAATGACCGGTACAAACGGAGCCCCCTCCTCGGAAATCAGTCAGGCACGGCAAACAACAGGATGGCTTGTCATTGAGGGACTTACGACAATAGAACAAATGAGAAAACTGGCTCCTTACCTTTGTAGTGGCGGTGACGTATTTCGTGCCCAGGCATTGGGCTATTTCGGAAAACCAGGACCGGTCACCCGGGTGGAAGCCATCATTGATGGGACATTTATTCCACCTCGAATTACTTACATCCGTGATTTGAGTAATCTAGGAGCCGGGTACTCCTTGCCGACACTGCAGGGGAGCAATCAGGATAATTAACCAATCTCACCGAGTTCATGAATCGAATTGTTCGTGAAAACGCTTTTCGAATTGTTTTTTTATTTTTGAGAAACATGTAATGGCAGACTATCTGGCAATCAATTGGGGAAAAACAGGACTGTTCGGTGTAGAAGCGCACGTGAGCAGTACTTCTGTTTCTTTGAAGCAATCTTTTCATATTGAATGGCCCAAGCAATTGAATCCGGTTCAGGATCCGATTTCTGCTGGTAGCTGGTTAAAAAATGAATTTGCAAGATTAAGTC
>NZ_CALEMX010000275.1 GCF_937910335.1 uncultured Gimesia sp.
CTTACCGAGGCACGCAGCCAGTATGAACAAAGCCTTAAAATTGACAAGGAGTTAGCAGCCGCCGACAAGACCAATGCAAGTGCCCAGCGCGACCTCTCCGTTTCATACATCAAGCTGGGGGATATTTTCCTGCAAGAGGAGAACCTTACCGAGGCAAGCAGCCAGTATGAACAAAGCCTCAAAATAAGCAAGGAGTTAGCGGCCGACGACAAGACCAATGCAGGTGCCCAGCGCGACCTCTCCGTTTTGTATGAAAGACTGGGGAATATTTTACTGCAAGAGGAGAACCTTACCGACGCACGCAGCCAGTATGAACAAAGCTTCATAATCCGCAGGGAGTTAGCGGCCGCCGACAAGACCAATGCTGGGGCCCAGATTGATTTGATGATTTCAAACTACAATTTAGGAAAACTTCTGATGAAATCGGAAGAGACACGCGAAGCAGGGGTGGCTCATTTCCAAGCCGGGCTTGATATTTTACTAAAGCTGGAAAAATCAAACCAGTTAAGGCCGGACAGGAAGTCCAATATTAAACTGCTAAAAGAACAGATCAAGAAACACACCAAAGAATGAACGGCGTTTGCGTGGAAGTGTTTAAAGGGGGTCGGGATGAATGGTACAAGATCTGCCCCCCACTTTTAATCGTTTGCCCCATGCATGAAAATTAGAACTCCGCAATCGTAGAAAGATTGATCTGAATGACCAACGTGCTGGATCTGGAGTTTGAATCTGTCTTCTCGATCAAACAAAAAGAGGCAGGGCTTTCTGAACCTTCGGGCATTGCCATGGCACCCGATGGTTGTCTGTGGACGGTTTGCGATGAATCGCGCCGACTTTTTCGGATCGACACCGAGGGCCAGCTCCTCTCGACGCTGGAGATCGACAACCGCGGTTTAGAAGGGATTACTTTTGATGCTGAGGGGCACATTTGGGTGGTCGATGAGGATGCCAGTAAGATCATTGGCTATGACCCTCTCACCGGAGATCAAATTACTTCTCGACGGCTGAAGGACCTTGAAGGATATTCTGATATCACGGTGCATTTTGAAGAGGTCGAGAACAAGGGCCTTGAGGGAATTACCTTTGATTCTCTGCGTTCTGAATTTTTGCTTCTCAAAGAAGCGAAACCTGGGCTGCTGATTGCGATCACCGCCAGCCTGGACCGGATTGTAGCCGTCGAGCGATTGAACGAGCGAAACGGGTTCACTAGTAAAAAGGTCAAATCAAAAAAGTTAGATTTTTCGGGAATGTGTTATGATGTTGTCCACGATCTATTGTGGATCGTGAGTGATGAAGCAAAACGCATTTATACATTTGATCGAAGTCGAGGATGTGTCATCCAAAGTTTCGCTTTAAAGAATGGGAAGAGCGGGGACAAAATTCGGAGTGCGGAGGGGGTTGCCGTGGACCCGGAGTCGAAGCGGCTCTACGTGGTCAGTGATCAGGACGCCGAACTCTATGTGTTTCGAATCGTGTCGCTGTAACAGCTTACGCCGTTAGGAATCCATGTAATCAACGAGTACGACAACCTCTATGGTTGATTTCCGTCTGCTCAATGATTCCAATAAGCTTAGACATACTGAAACCAGGTGGGGCGATGTTTTGAGGTCCCGTCTGCCACGAGTCGTAGAACAGGAAAGTGAAATCGATGGACTTCTCTCGAATCTTATCTGGCGGTCGGATCGCGTTGATCGTGGCTGCGGTTTTTCCCTTGCTCGGCTCCCTCACGACTGCACAACCACCACCGCCGGGCGAATATTCACCCGTCCGTTACGAAGTTGTCGCAGAGCGCGACCAGGATGCGCCGATGCGGGATGGCGTGCCATTGAAGATTGATATTTTTCGTCCCAAGGCGGAAGGTCGCTTTCCTGCGATCTTACAACAGACGCCTTATAACAAAAACGGGCAAATGGCGCGGGCGAAGAATTTTGCCTCGCGCGGTTACGTGGTGGTGAATGTTGATTCACGTGGTCGATTTGAATCGGGGGGTGATTGGGACCCGTTTTCTCCCCATCACAAAACCGATGGCTATGACCTTGTAGAGTGGATTGCTAAACAGCCGTGGTGCAGTGAGAGCGTGGGGACGTATGGGTTGTCGTACATGGGCTGGACATCGTGGTGGACGGCTTCGCAATCACCGCCTTCATTAAAAGCGATCGTGCCTGAAGTGGCTCCGCCGGATCATTTTTATAATTGTCCGTATCAAAACGGGATCTTTGTCTGCTGGATGATGGACTGGGCCGGCTCGATGTCCGCACGTCTGCCGCATAGTGCTGGCCCCGGTGGTTACGGTGGATTTGCCGTCAATCGTGAAAAAGCATATTCCAATCTGCCCTATATCGACTTTGATAAAACGCGAAACTACAAACCGAATGCCTGGTGGCGGAAATGGATCTTGCAAAACACGGCTGATACCGAATACTGGCGGGCCATTTCTTATCAGACGCCGGAAAGTTATGCGAAAGTCAAGGTTCCCTCATTGGCCATTTCCGGCTGGTTCGACGCAAATTTCCCTGGCACGCCGATGAATTATCTGGGAATGAAGCAGCATGGGGGCACTCCCGCCGCGCGTCGGCCGCGAATTGTGATCGGTCCCTGGCAACATATTATTAACCGTTATCGAACAGCCGCCGGTGTTGATTTTGGCGAACAGGCGATTATTGACTGGGACGGTTACGTGTTGCGCTGGTTTGATTATCACTTGAAAGACATCGATAACGGCGTGTTAGAAGATCCCCCCGTGCATGTTTTCGTGATGGGCCGTAACAAATGGCGGGCGGCGCAGGACTGGCCTTTACCTCAAACCAAATACATTAAGTATTATCTGCACAGCGACGGAAAAGCGAATAGTTCCGATGGCGATGGAAGTCTGAGTACAAAAGGCCCCGGCAAAGAACAGGCGGACGAATATGTTTATGACCCTGACAAACCGACGCCCTCAGCGGGATTTACCAATGGCCACATCGACGGGCCCCGTGACATCAGCAAGTCTGCGGCGCGGCGTGATGTTCTGGTTTATGATACGCCGGTGTTGACCGAAGATATGGAAATCGTCGGCCCGATCACAGCGAGTCTGTTTGGCGCCACGAGTGGCGTCGATACTGACTGGATGATTCGTTTAGTCGACGTGTATCCCGATGGTCGGGCGTTATTTCTTGGTGAAGGCGTGATGCGTGCCCGGCATCGCGATCCCGAAAAACGTGGTGCATTCAATCCGAACAAGCTCAGTACACTCAAACCGAATCAGCCTTATGAATACCAGATTGATTTCTGGCGTCCAACGGGTAATGTTTTTGCGAAGGGGCATCGCATCCGCATTGAAATTTCCAGCAGCTATTTTCCGTATTATCTTCGCAATCCCAATACGGGTGAAGACAACATCGGTCTGGCGACCCGATTCCAAACTGCAAAACAAAAAGTCTTTCACGATGCAGCAAGGCCCTCACATGTCGTCCTGCCTGTGATTCCTGCGGGTAAGTAAAGCATGAAACGGATTGCATCTCTTACGCTGATGATTGATCACATTAATTACGGAAGACTTAGTTCATGCAATATTTCATTATCATGATCACTCTATCCCTCTTCCTTGCCACGGGATGCGCGCCGACAAATAAGCCTGATCCAGCAGTAGTCAAAATTCCGACTGGCGGTGCTTCAATCAAAGATCAGCGACCGGACATGGACGCCTTAAAACGTTGGGTCGACTCTCTAACAGGAAAATCAACAGACGAGATCAAGCAGATTTTCAGTGATACCAAACCCGTTGAGGAAACATGGGAATCCGATGGGGAGGGTGGCAAACTCATTTCATACGAGTTTCCAACCTACGATCTCGCACTCTATTGTTCAGAAGGTGAAGTCGTGTTAGTTTCGATTGACATGTCCCCAAAATTACGTGAGTGACACAATTTTTTCAGTCTTTTG
>NZ_CALEMX010000276.1 GCF_937910335.1 uncultured Gimesia sp.
GGCCCGATTTTGTCAGCCGCCTGCGTGGCTATTTGAATGTCAAAGGACCGAACCAGATTCAAGACGAAAAAAACAACTGCACAGAGAAGAGTGAATATGTTTATCTCATCCGCCGTGCAATGTTGCTGCGTTCACTTTTAGAGCGTAACGCACCGGAAATTATCGACCCGGCAACAAAAATGGCATCCATCAGTACTGGCATTCTTAATGCGTTTATCCACGTTGATGAGTATCTGCATGGAGCACGTTCCATGGAATCGGTCATCACAATGGGTTCTTTGCTGGGCAAAAACTATTACGGCCCTGACTCACTCCCCTCGCCACGTTTACTGGCATTGCATGTGACTGATGATTTTATGCAGGATATTTTGGAAGGAGAGCAACACAAACTGCCCGTAGATGTTCTAGAGAAGTTAGCAGAAGCAGGTTACGAAGGGTGGAGAGAGGCCACTGGCAAGAATGAAAACATGAAATACGATGAGCAAACCGAAGATGAGAAAAAATCAAGTCGTGAACCGGTTTCCCGCAGAATCATCGCTTTGGCAGAAGCGGGATACACTCCGCAACTCACTTCCGATTCCAATGCAAAAGATGAAATGCTTAAGTTGGCCGAAGATCACGATTTGCTCGAGAGGCTGATGCAGCAGGAACATAATGTCTGGCTGAGGGGACATCTCGTTGATGGTTGGGAACTGACTGATATCAGGAATAACCAACTTCGTCTTCATCAAGACATCAGAAAATTCAAGGAATTGCCGGAAGTACAACAGAACATCAACAAATCAATCATTCAAAAGACGATCGAAGCACTACAGGAAGCCGGTTACAATCTGGTAACATCAGAAAGGTAGTCTCCCCCGTATTGAGCAGCCGCGTAATTTGGTTGAGGATCGCGGAATAAGTTCCGCGTCACGGCCACATCGGCCAATGGGAAGGTCACGTACTGCAAAGGGACGAATAAGGTCACGTACTTCGAAGGGACGAATAAGGAGACGTTTCTCGCGATTCCCGAAATACGGATGAGATTCCACGAACTCGTCGGCAGCTCCCACGTCAATGGCACATCACGCCCCATCGCGGCGGCGGATGCAAAACCAGTGGGCTTTGCCGTTGTCTGTGAAAGCAAGAATCGTGTCGCCGGCCAGCGGGCCGTAGGCTTGGTCGAAACTACCAGGGGCGAAAAAGTTTTCCGGAACGGTGTAAGTGGTGTCGGTCCGTTGGGCTTTGGGGAGCAACCTAAGCGCTAATTGCAGCCGACCGCCTTCGGTGGAGAGTCGGCGCGATTCATCGAGTCGACCAACACTGCCCCAGACCACTTGGGCATCAACGGAATCCAGAGGATGCGTCGCACGGCAGTCCCCGGATTCGGTGTCCCAGACCTTGAGCGTGTTGTCCATCGCCCTGGAGACGATCATCCGGCCATCGGCGGAAAGAGCTACACTTAGTACACTATTGGTATGCCCCCGGAGCGTCTGGCGGCAGTCACCGGATTCGGTGTCCCAGATTTTGATGCCGTCCACCGACCCGGAGACGATCGTCCGGGCATCGGCGGAGAGGGCCACGCAGTTGACCGTCCAAATATGCCCCCGGAGCGTCTGGCGGCAGTCCCCGGATTCGGCATCCCAGACTTTGAGCGTGTCGTCCCACGACCCGGAGACGATCGTCCGGCCATTATTGGAGAGAGCTACGCTTCTGACCCCACTGGTATGCCCCTGGAGCGTTTGGCGGCAGTCCCCGGTTTCGGTGTCCCAGACTTTGACCGTCTTGTCGTAGGAACCGGAGAGAATTGTCCGACCATCGCAGGAGAGGGCCACGCTGTCGATCCTCAAGGTATGCCCTTGGAGGGTCTGGCGGCAGTCCCCGGTTTCGGTGTCCCAGATTTTGACCGTGTTGTCCCACGACCCAGAGATAATCGTCCGACCATCGGCGGAGAAAGCCACGCATTTGACCGAACTAGTATGCCCCTGGAGCGTTTGGCGGCAGTCCCCGGACTCGGCATCCTGGACTTTGACCGTCTTGTCGTAGGAACCGGAGAGAATCGTCCGACCATCGGCGGAGAGGGCCACACTGGTGACCTCCGCAGAGTGCCCTCGGAGGGTCTGGCGGCAGTCCCCGGTTTCGGTGTCCCAGACTTTGACCGTCTTGTCGCAGGAACTGGAGAGAATCGTCCGGCCATCGGTGGAGAAAGCCACGCTGCGGACCCAATCGGTATGCCCCTGGAGGGTCTGGCGGCAGTCCCCAGATTCGGTGTCCCAGATTTTGACCGTGTTGTCCCACGACCCGGAGACGATTGTCCGACCATCGGTGGAGAGGGCCACGCTGGTGACATCCTCGGAGTGCCCCTGGAGGGTCTGGCGGCAGTCCCCGGATTCGGCATCCCAGACTTTGACCGTATTGTCCATGTCGCCAGAGACGATCGTCCCGCTATCAGAGGAGATGGCCACACTGGTGACCTCCGCAGAGTGCCCTCGGAGGGTCTGGCGGCAGTCCCCAGATTCGGTGTCCCAGACTTTGACCGTATTGTCGCAGGAACTGGAGAGAATCGTCCGGCCATCGGTGGAGAAAGCCACGCTGGTGACCCAATCGGTATGCCCCTGGAGGGTCTGGCGGCAGTCCCCGGATTCGGCATCCCAGACTTTGACCGTATTGTCCATGTCGCCAGAGACGATCGTCCCGCTATCAGAGGAGATGGCCACACTGGTGACCCAGCCGGTATGTCCCTGGAGCGTCATCAGGCAGGCAGGCGGTTCCCAGTGGGTGGGGCGGTTGATCCATTCGAGGAACTCGGCGGGTAGCGTGGTGGTCGCATCAGGGGGCTGATTGCTACCGCTCGGTGGGGTCCAACGCTGTTGAGCCGCTTGCGACACGGGGCTGTCGACCGGTTCGTTATAGGCCTGTTGAAAGAAGCACTCCGGATGCTCCGCCAGCAGCGGGGCGTTGCCGCGAATGAAGAAGTACCACGGTTCCAGCAGGGACCGCATGTCTCCCGAAAGTCCCGCCCGCAGAGCATCGACATCCCGAACCAAATCGGCCACGTGTCCCGCCTGCGTTTTCCGCAGGGGGAACTGCAGGTCCGTCAGGCAGTGCAGGAGTTGATCGTGATCCTGACACAACAGACGGAGATGCGGGAGTTCCATCAGCGCATGCGCATCGGGCCGGTTCCAGCGGCCATCAAAATAGTCCGCCAGTTGACGGTGGCGATTCGTCTGGTAGTCGGGAGTGTGGAGGTATCGCTGCCGCACGGCCTGCTCGACCTGACGGTGGTAGAAATGCATGACGGCAGTACCGGGTGCGGCACGCTCCGCCAGGTAGGGTGCGAGATCGGACCGCAAGCGAGTCCAGGGGGCAATTGGAATGCGGTTCGAATCGGGGGGCAACTCGTGTCCGTTCCGTTGGTTGTCCGCAGCGAGGATGGTCTTGTACTCCGGGTCCGCGTACAGGACTTCGAGCAATTCACTTTCGCTGAGTCCGTACCGCGCGGAGACCAGACAACTCAAGGCGATGCCAATCAATGCGCCATGCTCAGATGGTTCTCCCAGGCGGACGAACAACTCGTCCAATAACCGGGCCAGTGAATCAGGAATCGCGGCAGGTGCGTCGAACGACCGCCAGCGACGAGCCTCTTCAAACAGCACCTTGAGGAACAACGGCTGCCGGCAAGCAGATGATCTCTGCATGGCGGACCAGATCCCGTCCTGCTGTAGTTTGGCGACGCTACGTCCGGCACCGTGCAGCCAACTTCCGAACAGCTTACGAGCATCGTTCAGGTCGAGGGCACTGAGTTCATGTTTTTCCAATAGCGAACGCAGCTTCAGAGCCCGAAACGGCTCGCAGGCGTCCGAGTCCTCGGGATATTCGTCGGACGGCGAGAGACACGAAACAACCATCCGCGCGTGACACGCGGCGTCCGTCGTTGAGGGCAATGGGGTGCGAATCCAAAAGGCCGACCGGCCGTTGTCGGCGACATCGAGCTGATCCAGCGCGTCGAGGAATACAAAGACGGGACGGGCCCCAGTCGCCTGGCCGAGTTGCGAGTAGAACTCGTCGATGAGTTGATTCAGGTCGGTGGGTAGCGGGTCTGGCAGCGCGAAGTCCTGTCGCAGTTCCCGGCAGAGGCTCGACAAAAGCGACCGGAGATTCGAAGACTCGGGAGTCGTGCCGATGAACCGGGTCAGCACGATCGGTCCGGTCTCCGCGCGCGTGCCGTCCGCACTTCGCGACGGCGTCACTTCCTGGATGATCTTTCCCAGCAGCGCCGTCTTGCCGCTGCCGGACGGGCCATGTGCCACGAATGGCTGGTTCGTCTCGCTGTGGAGGTAGTCGCGAATCCGTTGTAGTTCGGGTTCCCGACCGACGAAGGTCTTCTCCGGTGCCCGCTCACTGGCGAATCGCAGATGGTCGGTACATTCGAGATCCAGTTCCTGTTGCGACCCGCGCACCTGGGCGAGCGTGGCGTCGTCCGCCGACAGATCGCGGTCCCAATAGGCGTTGATCTGCGCGATGATGATGCTTTTGAACCGGTCCAGGATCTCGCCATAGAAATCATCGAGATGGGAAGTCGTGATGTCTCCAGTGGGTTTGTTGTTTTGGTCGATGGCCCATTGGCACGTTGAGCGGATGATCTTCGATTCGCCCAAAACGGCTTCGAGCTTTAACTTCAATTTGGTCAACGCTTGTGAAGCGTCGCTGTCCGGGGTTCCGTCGTCTTTCAGGTCGATAAATTCGCGCCGTTTTGGAGTATCGGGAATCGCATCGAGATCGTCGACTTCCCGAACGGCGGCAATGACGTGCCGATCCGCGTTCTCCGCCTGGAAGGCACCTTGCCAGATTTCCTGCTCCGTCGCTGAGGCCTGAAAGCGAACACTTGATGGGATGGTCTCTGGCGCGGTCTCGTGCAGAGCCTGGAATCGCCCGGCAAGGTCGGCCGCGGGAAACGCTCGATTAACGATCGACCACAACACGAATTGGACATCGAGCCATTCGGGTGTGTCCTGTAATTTACCATCGGCATTGGGTTGCCTGCCGTAGTCCACGCCGTTGAGGAGTGCCTTCCGCGTCCGGAGAACGTACTCGCCAGGCAGAGCCTCATTACCAAACGGCCTGGCGTTCTCGTCGAGCAGATACCAGTCTTCAAGAATGGCGACTGCCTGCTTCAGAAGTTCAGTCTGCTTCTCGGTCAGTTGCTTCGTGGACTCCGGTGGCTCGCTCTGAATTTGCTGGGCAGCGGTCTTGAGTTCCTTGAAGTCATCGACCGAGATGACTTCCGGCAAGGGACGCCAGCCGTAGCGGTTGCCGAGCAGGATCAGAAAGTTCGGTTCGGGTGAGGTCTCTTGCGCGCGGCGGAGTTCCTCGAAGCAGATGCGCATCGTGCGGTGATCGAGACCGGCTTCTGCGGGAACTCCCCAGCGCAGATCGATCGCCTGAAACGTGAACCCCCGCTGCTGGCAATAGCGTTCTAACTCGGGCCAGACCATCGCGTGCAGGGCGTTCCGTTCATGAGTCAGATCGCTGAACGTGGAACTGACGAACACGCGAATAATGGGTAGCGCACGTTTGACTGGAAGCTTCGACTGCATCGTGAGCCTCTCTTCGATTACCCGAAATTTCCCATTGGGGTTGAGCCTGGAACCAATCCAGACTCGGACCGGGTGTCTATTCTAACATCGCGTCCCTCCCGTAACTAGCGCGTGCGGAAAATTTGCTTCTTCCATCCCGCGCGTATCGCATATCGCTGAACGTCGATGAAATAAAGTCGCGAATGGCTTACCAGCCTGCAATCATGTCCTGGTCCTCAAGTCAGACTTGAAATGATACTACAAGCATTTTTTTCTCACGCGAAAACAGGCGAGACACAAGTCCACATCGGATTAATGATGCGACTGTGGTTTCAGTTCTGGAATGCAATCTTGATATTGATTGCAGTATGCTCTCTGTGAAACTGTTTCCTGTGACAGCAGGACATATATCTAGATCTGTTAAGCGAATTGATTTATGCGAGAACTTATCAAAAAAATCCGTGGCTTGCTACATCGTTGGTCGTGGGTGGTGATTAGTTTGCTTGGGCTCTGAGATTCGGTCAGTTCAATAAATTTGTTTTCAAAGTGATCACAAAAATGATCACAACTCTTGCCGCCGCGCGGTCTTCAAATGGCCTTTGTAGAGTTTTCAGCAAGCAGCCATAAATGAAAAAGGCCCTGTGTACTCAGCGTTTACCGTTAGGTAAGGTTTTGAGTACAAGGACCTGTTGCGACTTCTAATCCGTAGGTTGGATGTTCGAATCCTCCCGGGCGTACTTCTTTTTAGGGTTTAAGGCGATTTGATATAATCAAATCATTCACTGGTACAGAATTTGGTACAAATCATAAAGTTGCTTTTCAATCATAAACGTATGGCTAACAGAACGACATCTACAGGAAGGCTTGTTGTTCAACACTGATGGCAGGCTCAAAGGCTTGTCGCCACTGAATCCGTTGTCGAAGGATTCAGCGTTCATTAAGAGCTTGAAGAAGTAGCTGAAAGTACTGCCATCAGGCGTGCCGACGTTCAAGCCGTGGAAGCCTGCTCAACCGGCACGCTTTGTGCCATACAAACCGGCTCAGCCTGCGAAGGTGGTGATGCAGAAGCCGCCTAGCTCATAGCATTGGAAAAAGGCAGCATTGCGGCATCTCGAATGCACAATGCTCCATGATGTTCATAGAAGTCACCGCCCAACTCAAGCATTTGAATCAGTGACTCGTAGATGCTCTGGCCTTCCGGCTTCATCTTCAGGTCCATCGCATGAAGTTCAAGTAAATACCATCGGCAAATTTTTTGAGTTGTTGGAGCATAATTAGGCTTGGAGCCAAGGAATGCTGCAAGCCTTTCACTGTCTTGTTGTGGTAAGTCAACGCCAAGCTCACCACAAACATCAGAGATCGCCTTGCCACTGGAAAACTCTCGGACGACTCGTAGAAATTCTTTTGCCAACAAGACGTATTGTTGGGCCTTGTCGTAATCAAATTCCGCTGAAATCGCCTCTAGGCGAGCGACTCCATCGGCCAATGTGTGTTTACTCATTATTCCCCTCCCAGAAAGACTCGCCACATCTGAAGTTGTCGTTCACTCATCTGGCCAGTCCATGGATTGGGAGAAAGGTCATGAGCACCGAAATGTTTCGTCGTTGGCATTGAGGTCCAGTCAGTTGGGTCGATCCAAGCCTTTGAGTGAGGAGACACATACGGAACGTTCATGTGCTTCATCAACGTGCTCTCTAAGTACTCGTGTCCGAGCAAATTTCTAAACTCGTCGATACGTTCACCACGAGCCGCCGCTTGCCACAAACAGAACCCGGTAAACAGCAGGCAGCCGAAGATTGTTAATTTGCGGCCGAAGTCTGTCATGAATGGAGTTCCTTGATCGATTGAAGAACGTTGATTCTGTGGAGTAAACGCTGATTTCGCAAGGTGATTCTTATGATTCGCATGCATTTGACATCACCCCCTTTCTTAACCGGAGAAAGGAAGGCGTTTTTCCCTAGAGGTGGCTTCGGCTCTTCGGCCGCAGATTTCGCTTTTGGGGCGATGCTGTCGCTTCAATATAAACGAATTTGTTGCCTTTATCCATTTTATTATGAATTGATTTTCTCTGGTCATTCGTGTTGGATTTACTACCACGAAAGACACGAAAATTTCTGATACGTGTTTGGTTGGGTGTTGATGGTTTTTGGATGATGGTTGATAGGGGACCAACAGCGGTTGACGATGTGCGGCTCCGTTCTTTTCGGATTGTGTCGGACATTGTGGCGCTCATTGTTCTGCTGCTCATTCTCTGATCAGCACTGCTGGATTTTCATCTGCTGCCTGTTTGTAGCTATCGGGTAGAATCTTTGTGCGTGGGTTGGTTAGGCCGACGTTGTTTTTAATTATTTTTCTACCACGAAAAGCACGAAACGTTTTAATAGCTCTGGCGGGCGGACACATGGGGCCTGCCCCTGCTTTTTAGATGGGTCCTCGGCTACTTGATACATGCGTCATTTTCTACTTTACACGCGGGATTACCCTTAGATGATTTTGTTGCTTTGGTTTTCTGATTGTTACTTTCTCACGGCGGTTCGTGTGACGGCGTCCCTTGCCCTGCCAACGGCTGTTAGCGCCGAGCCGCTCAGATATTTGTTGTCGGGCGCTGGTGTTGTGTTGGTTGCTTTGACTGGAAATGATTTTGTTG
>NZ_CALEMX010000277.1 GCF_937910335.1 uncultured Gimesia sp.
AATCAATGCTAGAAAAACTAAAAAGCAGGCTGTCATCCGGTTCTGACAAAGCATCATTGATTCCGTCTCAGTGCAGCAGGGAGCGCGTGTAGACTTTTCCTGTGTCACGCGACTTTATGCGGGAAAAGGACTATCTCAGAGGGTTTGAAACATTATGTCTCATTATTGTATATTATATATAATGGTGGGGTTCAATAGAGGAAGAGCTCATTTCTCGTATTTGTCAAAGTCAGAATTCTGATTTCAGGGAACAAATCAGTCCGAGGCTGGCCTGGTTTCCTACTGGCCTCAACAATACTGAGCTCGCTACAATGAACTTAGTATTAAGTGACGTATTAAGTGAAGCCAACAGTGATTAAGTGAAGTAAACAGTGAATCAGGGGGTACCGCCTCTGAGTTCTCCGTTTGCAATTTTCCAGACAGGATGTGAAACCATGCCGTTGAACCGACGAGAGTTTGTCCATGGAATGATAACGGGCCCCTTTGCGCTAACGCTTTCTCTGGCTCATGCAAAAAAAGTCAATGCGAAAGAACTTAATCCCGTCGGTGTTTCGATTACTAAAATTCGCGAAGGTGAAGATCTCTTTTCTTATATGCGACGTGTCAAAGGTGGTTTCGATCCTCGGCTCTATCGGCAGATCCTTGGTGCAGCCAATGCGTTTAAAGAAGGCGATCAGATTGTCGGCGTGGCTGCATCTGACGAACAGTCTCGCACTAATGCTCATAGACTGCTGTCCGCAACCCGAATTCATGACATCAACGAGCATCCCGTTTTCGAAGATAAACTACAGAAGCTGTTGGCATCGCGAGTATCTGAGCAAACTTCGATGATGACACTGGGGCAATTAAAACAATTGCTGCTGACTGAAAAAGAACAAACGATTAAAAAAGTAGCCAGCGGCCTTTCCAGTGATGTGATCGGTTCTGTTGTGAAACTGATGGATAACCGGGAATTGATCGCTGTCGGCTCCAAAGTTTTTAATTCGCTGTCGAACAGCCAGATCGGGGCGCGTGGATATTTAGGAGCACGTTTACAGCCCAATTCGCCGACTGACAATTTAGATGATATTTTCTGGCAGGTACTCGATGGCTGGTCTTATGCGGTGGGAGATGTTGTGCTGGGGACCAATCCTGTCTCCAGCGAACCTGAGTCTGTGAGGGCCATTGAATTATTACTGAAAGATTTGTTGGTGACCTTCGGAATTGAAGATATTCTGCCGCACTGTGTTTTGTCGCATATCGATGTGCAAGCGGAAGTCGAACGTCAAAGTCCGGGTAGTACTGCGCTCTGGTTTCAAAGTATCGCGGGCAGTGACGATGCCAACAAAACCTTCGATATCAGCCTCAAAAAGATGCGCGACTATGCGCGCTCACGCACGGGGCAATACGGACTGTATTTTGAAACGGGGCAGGGGGCTGACTTCACCAACGGTCATAGCCATGGTTTTGATATGGTGTTGCACGAGTCGCGTAAATATGGTTTCGCCCGTGTTTTGTCTCAGGATATTTCAGACGCTCAAAAATCTGTTCAGAAATCGGCCGCACCCTGGGTGCATCTGAATGATGTGGCAGGTTTCATTGGCCCGGAAGTGTTCCGAACGCGCGAGCAACTGGTCCGCTGCTGTCTGGAAGATATCGTGATGGGTAAGCTGCATGGATTGACGATTGGTCTTGATGTCTGCTCTACGTTGCATATGGATGTATCGCTCGACGATTTAAACTGGTGTCTGGATCAAATTATGCCGGCGAATCCCGCTTACCTGATGGCGTTACCGACTAAAATTGATCCGATGCTGGGTTATCTCACAACCGGTTTTCAGGACCATGTCCAAATTCGCGAAAAATTTGGTTATCGTGTCAACGATGCGATGTGGTCCTTCTTCCAGAAACTGGCAGTGATTGATGCCAACGGGAAACCGACGAAACACTTTGGGGATCCCAGTTGGGTCTACCTGCAATACCGGCGCAAGAAAGGGGATGGTCGTACTGAGGAGATGATTCTGAAAGAAGGTCGGCGACAATTATCTGAAGTGCGCAGCCGTGGCGTGTTTGTCGCGGAAGGGCATGGAGAAAAACAATCGGATCTGGAACCTTCATTGAAAATTGAAATTGACCAGATCTATCAAGATGCAAAAAAGAGCATCTGGGCACAGCTAACTCCGGAATTCATTTCCAACGTTCCTGACTCAATTTCTTTAGTGACACAGTCAACAGATCGTCTGGAATACATTCTGCATCCTTCGACGGGTGAGCAGCTTTCAAAAAGTTCTATCAAAACGATTCAACAATTGCGCAAGCGTTACGACTCAAACTTTGATGTTCAAATTGTGATTTCGGATGGCTTGAATGCATTGTCGATCATGGATGAAGGACAACTGGAACCGTTTCTCAAAGCGATCAGGCAGCAGTTACAGGCAGCCGGGTTCCGTACCGGGGAGCGAAATCTCATCGTACAGTCCGGACGTGTCCGCGCGGGTTATCGGATCGGCGAATTACTATTTGGCGGTCTTCCTCACAATCGTTCCTTACTGCATATCATCGGCGAACGCCCGGGAACCGGTCATCATACCTTTTCCGTCTATATGACTTCTCCACCTGGTTCTGTCTGGGGTCAAGCTGATCAGGTCGATCATAATATTACAAAAGTGGTCTCCGGTATTGCTGTTACGGCACTCAAACCGGATAAGGCAGCCAACGATACTGTGCGCATTCTACAGCAGATGAATGCCGGGTGATCATTGGTCTAGAATCGCTCATTTGATTTCTGGTTGTCTTGCTTACTTTAACTTTTCTTCCTCTCTTGGTGATATTAAATCGGCCTTGATGATTCGGCCCTGATGATATAGATCCGGGTTCCTATTTATCTCTGTTTCATTAGTTACTAGAATCCTCGCAGCAAAATCATGGGCGAGCAGGTTTCAAATACAGGAATGAAGAATTCAGGTCGAACTGTTTACAGGGGAGAAATTCAAGTGAAACAATTGATGGTGTTCCTCGTGATTCTGATAACAGGTTCGTCTCTATCTTCGGCAGAGCCTGCTCCGGAAGAAGATTATCAGCTCCTGCAGGGAAAATGGTTCCGGAATGCTACGGATGGAAAAGGGGCTCCTATTAGAATTGAGCAGGAGATATCTCAAAAGATTTCGAAGGTCAAAATCTATAATCGGGATGGGAAGCTGGTTCATTCGCAGCAGGCAAAGTTTCGACTACAGCGAGTGGATGAACTGAGTCTCTTTATTTATTATGATATAGAAGTTCTGGAAGGTCCCAAAAAAGGTGCTAAATCCCGTGTGTCTCAACCGTGTGTCTATCGCTTGCGAGGTGATCAACTTGTCGTTGTGGAAGGAATCGTAAATGGTGATAAATTCCCTTCATTGATTCTCTCCTGGTGGAAAATCAAACCACCCATCACATCGACGGCTACCTGAGCGATTTCTTCTGTTTCAATTCATCGTTTTGTTTTTCGCTTATTTTTCCAGAGAAACTTTCCACCGATTCTTAAAAAGAACCAACCGATCCAGGCCTGGAAAATGTTGGCATGGCATTCTCCGGCAAGCGCCGTCTGGCGCCAGATGGTGTCGGCTTCACAGCGTGTGTATTCAGCCGTTGCGTAGAGACGATCGTGTACGACCCCTGCGATATCCACTTTCGACCAGCGGACGAGAAAACGGCCGAACCAGGGGATCGAGCTGAAATCTGTGATGAAATTTTCTGGAACCGAGATGGTTTTGTCATGAACATTCACGGTTAATTTACGCAATAACTTGCGATCGCCGTCAGGTTGTCTTTCTGTTTGAAGTAGCCCACTGACTAGAAACACAGATTCTTGATTTTTCGCAATTGTCATCAGATCGTTCCTTACTACAATTCTCAGTATCGTGAATGAACTATGGTATACTCACCTGCTGCCATTCATTGGGATTGATAACGAATCCGCTGCTCTGATTATAGAGATTTATTTCTAACAAATACCCCCACTGATGGATACTAAGCCGAAAAAAATGAGACGCGAAGGGATCGAATGATCAAATCTAAGATGCATCACTTCATGGCTGGGAAAAAAATGATTTATTTTGGCGTTACTCTCGTCATGGTTGTGCTCGTTTATTATGGCTGGAAATTCACTGCGCGAAATGCTTATGAATCGGCAGAATACACGGTGGTGGATTCGGAAGGTCCCTTTGAAACGCGCCAATATGCTGATCTTATGCTGGTGACTACCGACTTGCCTCAGGGTTCAAAAGGCGATGATGGTCGATTCATGCGTTTATTTCGTTATATTGAAGGTGCCAATGATCAAGAACAAAAAGTGGCAATGACGACTCCCGTGTTTATGGAGCCGGAAGCGAATCAATCACAGAGACAGATGGGCTTTGTGATTCCCAAAAATGTTTCAGAACAACAGATTCCTGAGCCGACGAATGATCAAGTCCAAATTCGAAAACGGGCTGGCGGACTGTTTGCCGTGATTCGATTTGATGGGCGGCTGAACCAGGAATCAATCAAAACAGCAGAAGAAAAAGGCGCAAAAGTATTTGTAGCAGCTGCTGGTATGGCAGCACATCTTGCTGGTGCACTTGCTGCTGGTACAACAAAACCAGTTATTGGAGTACCTATGAAAGGTGGAGCTATGGATGGTATGGATGCTATGCTTTCAACTGTTCAAATGCCATCAGGTA
>NZ_CALEMX010000278.1 GCF_937910335.1 uncultured Gimesia sp.
GTACTTTATGGTGCTCTTCGTAGCGTTCCCGTAAACCACGCAAAATTTCGACCGTCTGAGTGTCGGTCGGTGGTTCTACCATCACATTCTGGAAGCGTCGTTCCAGAGCACTATCCTTTTCAATGTATTTACGGTATTCATCCAGAGTGGTAGCACCAATACACTGTAATTCGCCACGGCTCAAAGCGGGCTTCAATACATTGGAAGCATCAATGGCACCTTCTGCGCCGCCGGCTCCTACCAGTGTGTGTAATTCGTCGATGAACAGAATCGTATTTTTAGCACGACGTACTTCGTTCATGACGGCTTTAATGCGTTCTTCAAACTGACCACGATATTTCGTGCCCGCCACCATCATCGCCAAGTCCAGTACAACGATCCGACGATCTCGGAGTAAATCAGGGACTTCCCCATTGATAACCATCTGGGCAAAACCTTCTACAATCGCGGTTTTACCAACGCCTGCTTCGCCTAACAAAACAGGGTTATTTTTTTGGCGGCGACAGAGAATCTGAATAACACGCTCAATTTCCTTGGCGCGTCCAATGACCGGGTCAAGTTTTTTCTGCTTAGCAAGTTCGGTTAAATCACGACCGAAGCTGTCTAGAGCGGGTGTCTTACTTTTCCCCGCTTTCTGACTGCCTGTGCCAGGTGTTCGTTCGCCTGCTTCGGCACCTTCCAGCCCATGTCCTAGAAGATTCAGTACTTCTTCTCGTACTTCTTCCAGCTTGAGACCTAAATTCATCAAGACCTGGGCGGCAACGCCATCCTGTTCTCGCAACAAACCCAAAAGCAGGTGCTCGGTTCCAACATAATTATGATTCAAATTCCGTGCTTCTTCCATCGCGTATTCGATGACTTTTTTAGCGCGGGGTGTTTGAGGCAGCTTGCCCATCGTGACCATATCAGGTCCCGATTGAACAATCTTTTCTACTTCCAGACGGATCTTTCTCAAATCCACGTCCAAATTTTTCAGAACGTTTGCTGCCACTCCGGAACCCTCTTTGACTAAGCCAAGAAGGATATGTTCGGTCCCGATATATTCGTGATTAAACCGCTGAGCCTCTTGATTGGCCAACTGCATCACTTTTCGAGCTCGATCTGTAAACCGCTCGTACATAACTAATTTCTCCTGTGGCCCTGTTTCATTTTGGGCACTTTTGGATGAACGTTTTGATTACGCCTTGAAATCGATTATTCCAAACGCAGTAATCTATTCTCCCAAACTAGTATTAAAGATTGAATTGTGTTTTCTATGTCTTTTTATCTCAAACACGCTGTTTCCAGAAGGCAAACTTCTATTAACAATGAATTGATTTGAATCGGAAATAACTTTGAAAAGGAAAGGTCCAATGGAATAATACGTTACTCACAAAAAAACGTCGAGGATTTTCCCAAAACTACACCTGAATCACAAAAGGAAGTGCCAGGAAAAAAACAACTTATTGAAATATATTACCCATCTTAACATTGCTATTTTCGGAGGGACTCCTCGTATAGACTGAATACTCTAGTTCATAATGGAAAGTAGCGGTCATCGCCAGTCAGGAAAAGCCATCCATTCGATACAATCCATAAAACCACTAAATTCAATTCTAGTACCCATGCCGGAATCTAGCAAGATAAGCCTTTGATCGGTTAACCTGTTTAATGCAGGGTATTACACAAATAGCCACGAATTGTGGCATTCCTCTCTACAAATCAAAGAAAAACGCCCAAAATTGCCATGCAGCACTTACTAACATCCGGAGCCCAGCGCGCATTAAAACAGGCAAAAGAGATCTCGCGCGCTGCGGCAGAATTGGAACTGGATGCAGTACATCTGCTGGCAGCACTTGCCTGCCAAGAATCACGGGCAGCCGAAATACTGCAATCACACCAGATCAAATTGAAAATGATTCTCACCGAATTTCAGCTTGAACTACCAGATGATAATTTATCTCCAAAAATAGACGTTTCGGATCAGCCACTTGAGTTTTCAGAGGCTTTGCACCATTTTTCCTCACTGGGAGAAATTCTGAATCACGCTTTAGAACAGGCCAGACAATTCGAAGGCCCGACTGAAATAGGAAGCGAGCACCTATTGTGTGGGCTACTAGCAACTTCGGGCAGGCATTCAGAATGGCTTGCTGCACACGGTATTTTTTCGACAGAATCTCTAGTGGATTCCATCAACGTTCACCGTCAAACGGCTGACCCAATTGACGTGGATTTTGCGCTCCGTCCGGTTTCCACAACAGTCAGCGACCACACAAATACTTTAAGAACCATCGATGCCGCCGCCAACCGTCTACGGGAAGGCTTACGGGTAATAGAAGACTATCTACGTTTTACATTGGACGATGCGCATTTGATGGAGCTCCTCAAAACCAACCGCCACAAACTGGCAGAGGCGCTCAAGTTCATCGGACAGGAATCACTGATTGCCAGCCGCGATACGCTTAACGATGTCGGAACGGACATCAGCAACACATCGGAATTTGATCGACAAACGATGGAGCATCTGTTGCAGGCAAATTTAAAACGCGTGCAGGAAGCGACGCGCACTCTGGAAGAGTTTTCTAAACTGCTCTCTGTGGAAGCGGCTGCAATTTTTAAGCAGATGCGATACGCCCTTTACACTCTGGAAAAAAGTGTCCTGGCCTGTGTGCACAACCAGAGCAGATTAAAAAACTGCCAGCTTTATTTACTCGTTTCAGAATCGTTATGTCATCATGGCTCCGGGCCCGCTATTCGTGAATCTCTGACAGCGGGGGTGGGCATCGTACAGATTCGTGAAAAAGAAATGACCGACCGTCAACTTCTCGAGCATGGAAAGCGTGTGCGTGAGTGGACAAGAGCCGCCGGTGCGATTCTCATCATGAATGACCGACCGGACCTCGCTGTTGCGATTGACGCCGATGGTGTGCACGTGGGTCAGGAAGAATTACCAGTCCGCGAAGTGAGAGAAATCGTAGGATCACGGCGATTGATCGGCGTCTCCACACATAATATAGATCAGGCCCGTCAGGCAGTACTGGACGGAGCCGACTATCTGGGAGTCGGTCCCACTTTTCCAACGAGTACAAAATCATTTGCAGAACATGAATATGCAGGATTGGATTTCGTGAATCAGGTCGCAGCAGAAATTAAACTCCCCTGGTTTGCCATCGGAGGTATCAATGCAGATAACCTGGAAAAAGTATTACAGGCGGGCGCGCGACGTATTGCCATCAGCAGTGCGATTTGCAGTCATGAACATCCCGGCCAGATTACCAGAGAGTTACTGAATTCGTTCCCAGATTGAAATCACTTCAACCAGAGAGTTAAGTCCGACACAATTATGTTAGTCAATCAGTTACAGCCGGCTTCCCTCGGCTCTTATCAATTGAAATCGCCTCTGTATCAAGCAGCTTTGAGCGGCTATAGTGATTATCCGATGCGGGTCATCGCTGCAAAGCTGGGTGCTACCTACACTCTTTGTGAAGTAATGATCGACCGGATGATTGTGCAATCCAAACAGGGTAAACAGCACGCGATGATGTACTGCCATCAGGACGAGTTTCCGGTTGGTGGTCAATTAATGGGTTCGGAACCCGAAGAATTCGGACCTGCGGCTCAAAGGTTGGTGGAGGCCGGCTTTCATGTGATCGACATTAACTTTGGTTGTCCTGTCAAAAAGGTCATGAGCCGTTGTCGTGGTGGCTATCATCTAGGTCAGCCTGAAGTGGCGCTAGAAATTATCTCTCGTGTGAGAGACGCGGTTCCCGAACATTTGCCTGTGACATTAAAAATGAGGCGAGGCATTGATGATACTGCAGAATCGGAAGATCACTTCTTTCGTATCTTTGATGGTGCCTACGAACGCGGACTGGCTGCCATCACTGTCCATGGACGCACTGTGCATCAAAAGTATGTAGGTCCCAGTAACTGGGAATTCCTCAAACGAGTCAAACAACATGCAGGTCAAAAAACGGTTATTGGAAGTGGCGATCTATTTTCGCCGCAAGCCTGTATTGATATGTTGCGCGTGACTCATGTGGATGGAGTCTCAATTGCCCGCGGTGCTATCGGCAACCCCTGGATTTTTCAACAAACGGCTGACTTACTCAATGGTCGGCAGATTTCACCTCCCGACGTAGAAGAGCAACGCACCGTGATTACCGAACATTTTGAAATTGCCAGCACGTTTCACGGAGAGAAAAAAGTCTGTAACACCATGCGGAAATTCGGAATTTTTTATTCGGAACTTCATCCACAACGAAAAGCAGTTCGCGATGCCTTTATCGCCGTCAAAAATAGAGAACAATGGTTAGATGTTCTCAAACAATGGTATTCTGAAAATGCGCCAGGGATATTCCCGGTTGTTGAAGAACCAAATCCGCTCTCTATCGAAAAACCTGCAAACTAAAATCGGTAAATCAATTCCTCGCTTTGCTGAAGATTTTCTCAATACTTCATGCATACCAGTTCAAAATTGTATCGTCAAATATTTCAAATTCATGCGCAAGAGATCTCACGACCAGAATTGTCGGTCAAGTGTGCGATAATTGATGGCTTCACTGACATGGGCTGCCGTAATCTGGTCACTTTGATCCAGGTCGGCAATCGTCCGACTGATGCGTAAAATTTTGTCATGTGCCCGCGCCGAAAGCCCCATTTCTTCCATCGCTGATTTCAATAACGCCTCTGCATCTGCTGCCAAAGGACTATATTTTCTTAACTGACGAGGCGTCATCCGACCGTTATGCGACGTTGCTTCATTCTCGAAGCGGCGAGCCTGAACCTCCCGGGCCTCGAGTACCTGTTCACGCATGGTTGCGCTATTCGTACCCGATGACTGATTCGAAAGTTCGCGGAATGGGACGGGAGGCACTTCAATATGAATGTCAATTCGATCTAATAACGGTCCGCTGATTTTGGAGAGGTACCGTTCTACCTGGGCCGGATTACAGGAACATTTCCGACGCGGATCAGACAGATACCCACAGGGGCAGGGAGAATTTCCATGCCATCGTGAGGCTGATCGGTCAAACGGTGTACGTGACGCCGGAAGTGTCGATGCTAGTGGCACTTATCGCATTTCTTTCTGGTTAGCATTTCTATGTGGAAAGAGTTGATTACAACTCAGAATCGCTCAACTCGCCCCTTAACTCTACCAGATTCATCAAGAAATTGGTGGTCTTGAACCCGCTCATCGCCCGTTCCAAGAAAGAACAACGACTCTGCTGCCTCAAGCTCTTTCGGCTCAAACTCGCCTGTGTACCGCTCGCCCGTCGAAATCCGCACTGACCGGATCTGTCCTCGGTAGAAACTGATCAAGTTGTCCTGACCGACATTCCCGATGACGAACCGAGTCTCGCCTCCCAGCGTCGAACCGGAGGCGGTTTCGACAAGTTTGCCGTTCAAATAGAGGCGAGTCTCGTCTTCGGAAAAAACAGCAGCCACATGGGACCAGCGGTTTGGTGGAACGGCGGCAGTTGAGTTCACCATCCCTTCAACGTATTCCACCGAGAGCATCGAGCCGCAAATGGCTATTCCGAGACCGTATTCGCCGGGAATGTCGCTACCGATGATGAACTGGCAATTCTCGTCACGATAAGGATCTGGCTTGACCCATGCTTCCAATGTCACCGGGAGCGTCCTTTGTAAGTTGGTCACGATTCTCGTCCGACCATCGAAGTGCAGGACACCATCACGGACTAAGCCATCGCTGCTTGGACTGGTGACGAAGTAAGCGATTGCGAGACCAACGAGGCTTACCAAAGCGATCAGCCCGACGATGCGAAGCCAACTTCGACGGCTCGTTCCGGCTTCCAGACATTTCCGCAGTGCGGCGGCAAAGTCATCTACCGATTCGTACCGATCACCCGGATGTTTCGACATTGCTTTTGAGCAGATCGCCTCAAGCTTTTCCGACACATTCGGAACGATCTCACGCACTTGCATCGGTGAACGGAAAAGGATTTGTTCACGCAGTTCTGTTTTGTCCTTTGCAGGGAACGGCGTCTGTCCACAGAGCAACTCGAAAAGTACGACGCCGAGTGAGTGGATGTCGCAGCGACCGTCGAGAAGCTGCATGTCTCCCGACAGAATTTCAGGCGACATGTAAGCCAGCGTGCCGCTCGTTCCGGCTCGCCCTTTTGCGACATCGTCGAGCGTGCAAGCGACTCCGAAGTCACCCACCAAAGGATGACCAGACTCATTGATCAAGATGTTTTCTGGCTTGATGTCCCGGTGAACCAATCCGAGCTTGTGAGCAGCGGAAAGCGATTCACAGACCGTGGCGACCAATTCGACGGCTTCTCTGGTCGAAAGCCTCTTCGAACGCACGAGTTCGGCGAGACTCTGACCGTCAACATATTCGAACACAAGGAAGACTCGACCATCGTGCTCTCCGCAGTCGTGAACACCAACGATGCCGGGATGTTTCAACCGAGCAACTCGCCGGGCTTCATCGAGCAGTAGATCGCATGACGTGCGATGATGCCCGATTTTCACAGCGACCGGACGTTGCAGTTTCAGGTCTTGTCCTTTGTAAACTTGCCCGTAGCCGCCCGATCCCAAGAGTGAATCGAGTCGATACCGGTCTGCCAGCACAGTGCCAGAAATATCCTTGGACGGTTGCTGGTCAGTCAACGGACGAGCAGGATCACGTTTCGTCCAAGCCGTTGTCTTCAGGCTCTCGATCTTTGAGCGAACTGTTTGCGTCAGTTGGGGACATTCAGTGCAAAGTTCTGCGGCTGGAATGTCCTCACCTTGTTCGAAGGCTTCTTCCCAACGCACGAGCAGGTCGGCGATCAAATCTTTTTCGTCATCAGTCAATATCGAGTCCTCCTGCGAGTTGGTCTTTGAGGAGGAGACGAGCCGACACCCAGCGGCGTTTCAGCGTAGCGAGAGAAATTCCAAGGACACGGGCTGCGTCAGATTGGGTGAGTCCGTCGTACCACAACAAACTGACGACTTCTTTTTCGGCTTCCGGCAGTGCTTCTACCGCCACATGAAACTCTGTCCAAGCTGCCACCGATTCCGGTTCGAATGGATCTTCACATCGCTCCGATGCGTTGCCGCCATCGCTATCGTGCTTGGTTCCGATCCCTTGAGGTCCGTAATGACTCCGAGCCAGATCGATCAGTTCACGTCGTATTTGGGTCGCCGCCAAACCGTAGAACTTCCGCACGGATTCTGGCTGAACCGATGCCAAGGCTCTGTGTAGTCGCAACAGACTCGCCTGCAACACATCGTCTGTGTCGGACCATCGCTGCACATGTCCGTAACTCTTGAGCATTCTTCGAGCCATCGTCCGAAGTCGTTGACAGCACAACTCAACGATGGTGCGTCGGGATTCGGGACACCCCTCGCTGAGCCGCTGCAATTCGTTCTGTAGGTCAGTCGTTAATCCCAATCCGCTCTCCGTTGCACGATCCCGTGGTGGACGAACAACGAACATCGGAATGGTCCGCCTCCATTAAGAAGGGCGAGTGCCGACTGGCGAGTAGCTCATGAGCGGACCAGAAATGTGAGATTTATGTGAAGACTGAGCCGTGTTTGACCCCGCACTCGCTTTCATCTTCAGAGGGGTTGCTTTTGAACAGCCCACGAAAGAATCACTGGCTCATCACGAGGAGAATCGCATGAAGATCACGACTTTGGGGCTACTTGCAGCCTTCGTTCTGTTGGCACAAATCGGCATTGTCACAGCCGCCGATCCCGCTGAGGAATACCGCAAGGCGATGGCGGCTGCACAGGAGCGGTTCAGTCAAGCAGCGGGTCTTGCCACAACCAAGTACGTTGCAACCCTCAAAGAGTCACTCATTGAGGAAACCAAGAAGGGCAATCTCGAAGGTGCGATTGCTATTCGGGATCAGATCAAGTTGCTCGAAAAGCAATCAGTCGCCGCCACGAACGACGAAAGTTCAAGTTCGCTACAGGGCGAATGGGAATGCATTGCCGGTGAAGAGAACGGTAAGCCTCAAGACCCAAATAAAGTCCGCCAAGAACGCCGACGCCTCGTGATTTCACGAAATTCGTTGATTATGGAAAAGGTGGGTTCAAGCTGGGTCGGCAAGTTTGAAATTGACCCGAAGAGCGGGCATTTCGATCTGATTGGCAAACGAGTGCCGGGCAACAATCTCACAGAGTGGATCGGGATCTACGAAGTGAATGGGGATGAACTGAAGCTTTGTTTCATCTTCAACAAAGAGGACAAGGCAAAGCGTCCCACTGAATTCAAGTCGCAGCCTCCATCGCAACCGGGTCTTGCTCACGCCTTCTATACGTTCAAGCGTGATAGCGATTGACCGTAATCGCTATTCGGCATTTTTTAGATCGAGGGATCTCGTAAGTGCCAGTTCACCAAGTCTACAGCGAGCAACCATCAATGAACCAAAGAACCGACTCTTGGAAATGCGAGAAGTGCGACGATGACAGCGGTTGGTCAGCGTTGCTCGCCAATGCGGAAAGGCATCTTGCTCAAGCTGGATTTCATGTCCCCAACTCGCTGTCGGCGGCGGACTTCTGCCCGGAGTGCTTCTGGGAATTGACGACTGGCGACGAGCCAACTCCCGACCTGCTTCCAACGATGCGAAGGCGGCGAGGGTACGGCGTCAGCAAAGTCCTACCCGGCAAATACGGTCCCTACGACGACACATCGCCCGGTGATGAGAACGCCACTCGTGCGAGGGAAGGCAATTGAACAATGACCGAAAAAGGAGAGTCCGGTCAGCCGCATCCAAAGGAGATCTTTGGTCGCCGAGTCATTGAGGTTTGCCCCGAATGTGCTGGCGAGGGGCGACTATGGGAGTGCGATGAGC
>NZ_CALEMX010000279.1 GCF_937910335.1 uncultured Gimesia sp.
TGTGTTGTCCCGAGTGGCCTGCTCAACATTAAATCGATTGTGCTTGTTATAGAGATTCTCACCTTTATCCAACCGGTAATTGCTGTAACATCCCTCTGTTTTCAGGGATTTACCTCACCGCATGTTGCGAGTACGCAATCTATACTTTGTTATCCAATATATAGAAAGTTCTCAAAATGTCTGATGATATTCAGATATCGGGATGAGACAAAAACACAGCAACACAGCAGCTTCGAATACAGACTCTCTGATCGATACAAAGCATTACGAAGTGGAAAAATTATTTTGATTCGAGGGTGAAAGTAGAACTGAGTGATTCATGATTGAACTCGAACGAAATCGTAAGATCGAAGAATTTTCAAACGATATTCATGCAAACTTATTTTCCGGATTGATGCAACAAGTCACGCAAGGAGCAACGCTGGATACAGTGTTGAATTCGGTTTACGAAAATTTCGACTCTATTTTACCATTCACTCGAATCGGATGCGCTTTGATCGACGAATCGGGAGAACGAGTCGTTGCACGCTGGTGCCGTTCCGAGAATAGAGTGATACTTGGCAAAAATTTTAGTGCCCCGCTGAAAGGGTCTTCACTTCAATTTGTGCTGGAACAGAAACGCCCTCGAATTCTGAATAACCTTGAAGAGTACCTTCAAAAACACCCCGACTCCGTATCAACACGTATCATTGTAAATGAAGGAGTGCGATCTTCTTTCACATTCCCACTGACTGTCGAAGGACATGGCATTGGGTTTCTGTTCTTTTCGAGTACTGAGATTAATGCTTATTCTAAAGATCACCTTGCATTGTTCAAAGAAATCGCAGGCTTGCTTTCGCTAGTCATTCTGATTGCATCACAGCGGAAACAAACGACCAAATCACATAGCGAATACCTGTTTCTTCTGAAGAAACTTGTCAGCTCAGCCAGCCCCCGTTCAGCACATGTGATTCAGTTAGTGAGTGACTTAGCACCAGCGCTGAGTCCTGAGTACATCGAACACTTTGAAACTGCGGCAATACTGATTGAAACCCGTGATTATATTTCAACAACGGATGATCGGGAACACGGTGCCATCTTAGAAATCATTAATCAGATACCAGAATTGGAGACCGTTTCCTCAATTATCGATCTGTTCGATAACGAGAGTGACCTTCTGTCGCTCAAAATAGACAGTATTCAAAACGAGCCGCTTTCATTTGCCGCTAATCTGATCAGAACAGTACGAGAATACAAAAAACTCGAAGACGCCCATTCATCAATCCATTTGCCTTTCGAGCATTTACGCAGGAAGTGGGGTGTCTTTGCTCCTTTTATTGTCGATGAATTGGAACGAGCCATCATCTCGTCGGTTAATGAAACGACCCAAGAAGTCACGATTCAAGAGCTGCTTGACGGCATGATATTCAAAGCGCATGTCGTTGGCTCCGATGGAGCGATTCTCGTTTCATCTGGCCACATCGTGAACGGGCACATCAGGCAACGCCTGGAGAATTTTGGAAACCATGGTATGCGAGTCATGCAGCCGCTACTGGTAACATACCCGCCAGACATTGCTGCTAAGAGTCGGCTGAGTGGTGCAGAGCGAGACAGCCGCATGTTATGTTCTACGGCTCATTGATTTTCTCTGCCCTGTATTTGCATGCAGCGCTATCACATCTTTTTCGCTCGGTTGGTTCCAGGAGTCATTCAAAGCAGGCAGCCCCGAATACTTCCCGTCTGATACTGGATAGCCACATCTCCTCATTGTTCGGCGTGTAAAAACGCCTAAGGCTTTCTTTGATTTATAGTTAAGGTAAATCCGGTAAAGTTGGGATTCGTTCTTGACGAATGGTGTTTTATATGTAAAATCTTATTTTATGAGTAAAACATTAGAGCGAAATGAAACGAGAATCTCATATCGAGTACCTGCTCTGGAGAAGGGGCTGGAGGTCCTGGAATTACTGTCCGGCATCTCTTTTCCGCTCTCTTTGACGGATATTGCAGACCGTTTGGGACGTACGAAACAGGAATTGTTTCGGGTGATGGCCTGCCTGAACGAGCAGGGTTATCTGATTCGAGATTCGAATCAGGGCTATCGGATGAGTACGAAACTCTTCGAACTGGGGGCCAAGCATGCGAGTACGGAAGCATTAATCGCCCGTGCTACGCCGCATATGGAAACATTGACTCACGAACTGAATGAGTCGTGCCATCTGAATATAGTTGTTCGCAATAAAATGCTGGTGGTGGCCCGCGTGGATTGCGACGCCGATGTTTCGTTAGCCGTCAGAATCGGTGCCAGCTTCAAGCTGCATGATCGAAACAGCGGGCAAGTGGCCCTTTCGTTTCTGCCCGAAGAAGAGCGAGAAAAGTACTGGGAGCAATCAGACCAGCCGACCTCTCAGATTAAAAAATGGGAGTCGGAATTTGCCGAGATTCGCAAGGCTGGTTTTCGAACCATTGACAGTTTGCTCATTGTAGGAGTTCAGGATACGGCGACGCCCATTCTGGGAGCAGACGGACGGTTGCTGGCTGTGTTGTGTGTGTCTCATATTCGACGTGTTGGAGAATCGAGAGACAGTTCCCGGATTTCTTCTGCCATGTTACAATGCTCGCAGGCGATCTCGAGTGAATTTGGTCCGACGATGTTGAATAGACCAGACACCGAAGGCAATACAGTCAACTGAATCAGACGCGTTAAACAAACGGAGTTTTCATGCTGGATCAACAATCTCGAGAACACGATTTTCCCAGTCTACAGGACCGCGTTTACTTAAACACGGCTGCGGAAGGGATTCCCCCTTTAACCGTGAATGCCGCGTTTCAGCAATATTTTCAGGATAAACTACAGGGCATGGATGGGCGCATCCTGCATGAAGCGGTCTGGGATGATGCCAAAGCGTTAGTAGGGCAGATGTATGGCCTGAGTTCCGACGAAGTCAGTATTTGTTCCTGCAGTTCGGAAGCCTACAATCTGGCTTATCAGGCTTTGCAGTTTAAAGCCGGCGATGAACTGATCGTGAGTGATTTGGACTTTCCCGCCAGTTACACTTTTGGGTTACAACAGAGTTGCCCTGCCACCGTGAAAGTCTGGGAATCGCGCGATGACTGGCAATTGCACCTCGAAGATCTGCAAGCATTACTGAGTGAGAAAACACGCGTTGTGAGTATTTCTCTGGTCAGCTTTTTCAACGGTTTTAAAATTCCCTTGCAGGAAGTGATCCAGACCATTCGCCAACATTCATCGGCTTTGATTGCCCTGGATGTGACGCAGGCGTTGGGTCGTATTCCACTCGATTTGGAAAACATCGATCTGGTAGTGAGCAGCACTCATAAATGGATTCTGGCATCACATGGTGGCGGACTGGTCGGCGTGCCTGCTGCGAAGGCGAATGAATGGACGGTTCCCGCGGGAGGCTGGTTCAATCTGAAAGATGCGTTCGGCGATCAGCGTTTTGAAAAAGCGGAAAGTCTGCCGGGGGCCGCGAGTTTTACAGTGGGCATGCCCAACTATCCCGCCGTTTATGCCATTCGAGCCGGCTTGAAATATATTGTCGATACCGGTGTGGAAAATATCAATCGGGCAACCATGCCTCTGGTGGAAGCGTGCCTGGAAGGACTCAAAGAGTTACCCGTCGAGCTGATTTCTCCGAAACAGGCTGAGAATCTGGCGGGTATCGTCGCGTTTCGGCATCCGGATGCAGAACGCGTTTATCAACACTTACACAGTAAACAAATTCATCCCATGTATCATGCGGGGCGTATTCGCGTTGCCCTGCATGGTTACAATACGATGGCAGACGTAGAGACATTCCTGCGAGAATTGAAACAGGCCTTGTCTTAAAGATTTATTATTGGGAATAAAGCGGTGATCGGGCCGCTGGATGTTAAAAATATCGAGATCAAATCGTTTTAATGTTGTATTTTTGCTGATTTTTGATGCGAATGGAATATAATAAGAGTGTAAG
>NZ_CALEMX010000280.1 GCF_937910335.1 uncultured Gimesia sp.
TCCAGGGGCATAGCCGGTTCCGGAAGTTTGGCGAGCGTGACTGTGATCATGACCGATCTCCAACGGACTCCCAAAGAATACGCGGTCGGCTTCAGCTACAGTTCAACGCGGCAACTATGCGAACTGCAATTCACTCAGGTGTTTGTTTTCGGTGTGGTTGCAGAAGCAAGCACACCGAAAACAAACACTGCTATGAACTTTTCTAAGTCGCTGGTGTAAAACGGTTTACAACGACACTGGAGTCAGCATCGGCGTCATCGGTCCTTGATGTGTGAGCGGCACGGCCTGAGCTCAATGGAGAATTAATAATAGTACAATACGTCACGGCACGCGTCGGCTTGCGATCAGGTAGTCCGCTGCGGACGACACCCCGCGGTTGCGGAGCACCGTTTTTCCTGACAACCGTCTTCAGCGGAAGTCTCGATCCCCAAAACTTCGTTGCGTGAGTCGTCTTGGTTTGCTGTTAGATCCGAACCAACAAGTTTGTTCTCGAGAAGTGATTGCAATCGTCATCAAAGTCATCTGTCGCGGATGATTAGGCCACGCTGGAATCGATGTTCGGTTTACCATTTTCCGAGCCCAGGATTGCTTTCCGTTTGCTAAATAAACGCAGAAATCGTGTCATTATATAGTGCATAGGAACGCTTAGCCCTCAGAGAGTCGCGCGAAAACGTATGTAATCCAGGATGCCAACCACGGCGACTGTATTTCGCGAATGGTTCTTGCCGTGCACTCGACACTCCCAGCTATAAAACGGGCAAAAACGCGGCATCATATGGTCGATGGACTCCGTAGCTCTCAGCCATCACGAAAGTCGTCGATGCGTTCGGGAATTCCGCGTGGCGCTGCACCCGGTGATTTCGAGAACGTCACTCCCGCCATCCGATCGAAAGACGTTAGCTTTGATAACCGTCGCGGTTCTGATTTTTATGCATTTCGCGGGATGTCATCGTGACGGATGCGATGCAATCAGGTTGCCTGCTGAGCCGACGAACGTCTCGAAGGCGACGTGACGCCAATCTCCCCCTTTAAGACGCTCCCGCCCGGTCGCTGTTCGAGTCCTTTTTCATGCGCACAAATTCCCCCATTCACTTTCCATGACCCCGAAAGCCGTACCCTTATGGACACAACCAGACCACATTCGACGTTATCAAAAACTCAAGCCCAGATGGCATCAATGCTTGGACAGATTCTCGCCAAGACTTTCATTGACGAAAATTGCCCGTCGCGACGACCACTAACCGACATTCGCTATTCAGAGTCCGGCATTACTTCACGTCCGCCTGCGAATGAAGAAAAGACTGAATCTCCGGAGTAATATCCACCGTCTCGTGGCACGCGCAATTCTGACAGAGAATATCGACTGAGATGAGAGTGTGGTCGTTGTACTCGTCGTTTGAGAGATAGTGTCCCGTGCTATCGTTGCAAGAACAAATCCAGCCGAGATAATCGCTGAGGTTCTGAGCCGCAACATGCAGTTCTTCATTGACCTCTGCGATGTGAGACGGCGTTGACGTCGTCGCGCTGATGTTAGCCAAACTGTTCGGCTTGAGAGACTCAACGCTCGTGCCAACGTTTTTCTTGTAACCTCGATCTCCTGCACGACGATTCCGCGTCATTTCGGAGTAATAATTAAGTAGCGTGAAGAACACTGAAGGGCTGAAATCTGGAATCGGAATCGTCATCGGATCAAAACCGATGTTGCAGAGTTGATCTCGTAACAGGATCAGTGGCAGCATGCCGAGTTCGGGCTGGCGGCGATAAAGCACGTCAAAGTATTCCAGTTCCCGTTGTGTCAAATCATTCGGAAGAAACTTCCTTATTTCCAACATCGCAACATGAATGCACTGTGACATCGACTGGTAGGCATCCACGATCATTTGGATTCGACATTCTCGCACCATTGGCTGGGGAATCGTCCCACCATCTCTCTTCACTTTGGCAATCTGATGAATCACGCCGTCCGATTTCTTGATTAGCCAGTCGCCAAATCGCTCAGTGCTATCGTTTCGGTGTTTGTATAAAGCAACCGCGAGACGATCCGAAACAAGTTGGTACCAACCAAGTGAGTCCTTTGTCTGATCTGCGTCCAGCTCCAGAACTTGATCGAATAGTAAGTGCCTTAGAGCATCGACCCGCATTTCTGGCGAAAGTTCTTCAAGATCATACGGGTTGTCCAATGCAGCTTTAAATAGCCCAAACCTGATCTGTTCCTCTGTGTTCGGTGACGCAATTCCCCATTCTTCTGCGAGCGATCTACCCTGCGACAGCAACTCCGAGATTGACCAGCCATCAACTGCGTTACTCCCGCCACCAAGCGTCTGCGGCAGAATATTTTTCTCACCAACACCGCTGGCAGAAGCAATTCGCAGATCCGCTATTTGTTTGAAACGCCGGCCGAAGGTCTCCCGAAGCCACGGTCGTTGCTGAAAAATCCATCTCTGTGCGTCAAACGATCGCGACTGTTCAGGGGCCAGGGTGCCATTGGATTCGCAAATCACCTGGCCGAGTAACGAAGCTTCAATAAAGAACGCTTCAACTCCGCCGCATGGCACTACTCGCCTGTGGCCAACTCCGTCTCGGAATACCGCAAGCGACAGGCAAAAGTCCGTCGGTAGCTCTTTTTGCAGCTTTTCTTGAGGTCGCCAGCTCAGATGCGAAACGACTCCTGCGGAACTGGGGGCGCATGAAGTTTCTTCTACTGTGCAGATTCCAATCTCACTCGCAAGTTTCGGCATGGCGTCTCCCCACTCAGTCTCCAAACCGATCCGACAACAACTGCGGTCATTGGATCACGATTTCTTCAGATTTTTCTTCCAAAATCGTCCGGCGTTCCAACTGGAGATAAATGGCTGTGCTGATCAGCCACCACCGAAGTCAATCGGGAGCGAGAAATGACCAACGGACTGAATCTGAGTGAAGCTGAAATCCAAAAACTCTTTGATGGCGGTGCATGGGCCGATCGCCCCTTTTTGACTCTGGCCGATGTCGCTGACCTACTGAACATCCCCAAGGGAACGATCTACGACTGGAGGAGCCGCGGTTTGCTTGACAACTGTAGCCGCAAGGTTGGCAAACAGGTGCTTTTCGTCCGTGATCGGCTGATTCAAACAATCTTTAACCAAGGACTATTTGATAAATGACTTCAGAACGCAATAGTAAATTCGAGAAAATCGGTGATGTCGTTTCGATATTTCGACGGGACGATATGTGGTATGCGAATTGGCAGTGGGAAGGCAGCCAATATCGTAAATCACTCCGCACGAAGAACAAAAAAGAGGCTCGACGCAAAGCAGTGCTTTTAGAGGGGGAGATCCTTCGAGGAGAGCACGCGAAAAAGGGGTGCAAGAAGCCCTCGAAGGCAGTTCTGGTTGATGCAGTGCAGGCATACCTGAAGCACTGCGAAACGGAGCGGCGAGCAGAGAAAACACTGACCAAATACAGGCAAGTGCTGGCGTCGGCATGTGATCTGGCTGCGGAACTTAAGCTTACCGATCTCTCGCAGATCGATATGCAGTTCATCGACGAATTTCGTCACCGCCGTGTTGCGTTGGGACTGGCGGATAAGACCGTCTACAACCACACAATGATTGTCAGACAAACAATCAACTACGCGATGTCTCGAGGTATGATCACGAAAGATCCACTGACCAAACTGAAACTCAAGAAAGCGAAGGCGAAAACACAACCGTGCTGGTCTCGTGAGGAAGCCGAATCGATCCTCAGTGCATCCACAGAACCACACCGCTCTATTCTGACAACGCTTGCCGACACGGGTGCGCGTGTTGGAGAGATCAAATGGCTTACATGGGACGACGTTGACTTTGGCCACAATGTTTTGCATATCCGAGCAAAAGACGGCTGGAAGCCAAAGACGGGCGACCGCCGAGCGATCCCAATGACATCTCGTCTGAAAAAACTTTTGAAATCGCGTCGACGAAGAACTGAATGGGTTTTCACCGCCGCACCGTCAAAGAAGTATCCGAACGGTGACAATCAGTTCTCTGAACGAAGACTGCTGGAATATCTCAAACGTGTGCTGAAACCCCTGGGACTGAAAGGGCATCTGCATACGTACCGTCACGCCTTCATTTCCCATGCAATCTCTGCAGGCATTCCGGCCGAGGTCGTACGTGGAATGATTGGGCATGTGGACGACGACATCCTGAAATTGTACACGCACATCGCAGACAACCGGAAGCAATCCGCAATTGAGCGTTTTGAAAACGCCACGGACAGCTCGCCAGATTCGAACTCACATAAGATGAGCGACGGCGAAAACCTAGTTTCTGAAGAGAGGGATCCGAACGATGACGATAGTCAGGATTAGAAATCAGCACAATTTCAGCACAGTGCCGATCAGCGGAAGTTTGCAATCGCCGCAAATGCAAACAGGCCAGCGGGTTAGGCTGGCCTGTTTAGAATTGAGCGGAGAGAGGGGGATTCTCTGACCGACGATCTGATGCGATGTCTCGTGTGCAG
>NZ_CALEMX010000281.1 GCF_937910335.1 uncultured Gimesia sp.
CTTCTCGTACGGAGTGAGGCAAATTGGGGGCCGGACTTTCTTCGACCAGCTTCTGGTGACGGCGTTGCAAGCTGCAGTCACGCTCCCAGATATGGACCACATTCCCATGATTGTCCGCCATGATCTGCACTTCGACGTGTCTGGGATTCTCTATATATTTTTCGATATAGACGCCGCCATTATTGAAAGCAGCTTCTGCTTCCGCCGCCGCCGCCTTCAAACCGGCTTTCAGAGAAATATCATTGCGGGCCACCCGCATACCTTTACCGCCCCCACCAGCGGTCGCTTTGATGAGAACCGGATATCCAATTTCTTTCGCCACTTTGATCGCATCGGATTCGCTGGTGACCAAGCCTTCCGTCCCCGGTGATAAATGCACGTTGGCTGCTTTCGCGATTTCTCGCGCAGAGACTTTATCACCCAATTTTGCCATCGCTTCATGAGGAGGGCCGATAAATTCAATGTTACAACTGCGACAGACTTCAGCAAAGTGTGCATTTTCTGCGAGAAAACCATAACCAGGATGAATTGCCTGCACGTTACCAATTTCGGCGGCACTGATAATACGATTAATCATCAGATAACTGTCTGTCGCTGCAGCAGGACCGATACAAATCGCTTGATCCGCTAATGAGAGGTAATGCGCACCCCGATCTGCTTCACTGAAAACCGCGACGGTTTCAATGCCCATTTCACGACAGGCACGAATCACCCGTAATGCAATCTCACCTCGGTTTGCTACCAGTATTCTTTGAAACATGTATTTTGACTTGGTAAAAGGATCCGACATTTGAAATTCTGATCGCAGTCGTTTTGATAACTAGATCACGAACATTCAATAAAACAGGCTTTAAGCTGAATTCAATCTGAAAAGTGGTTGGCCAAATTCGACCGCTTCGCCATCTTTGACCAACATCTCGGCTATCGTCCCGTTCAGTTCAGCAGGAATCTGGTTAAAGACTTTCATGGCTTCCACGATACAGACTATTGTGTCTGAACTTACCTTTGAACCCACAGTAACAAAAGGTGGATCTTCGGGTGTCGGCGATGCATAAAAAGTGCCAACCGTTGGGCTCTTGATCACGGGCCCCGACTCGGCAGCAGGTGCGGCTTCCGGTGAAGCAGCAGGTGGTGCTGCTGCAGCTGGCGGAGGAACCTGATAGTGCATGGGAGCAGCAGGAACCATCGACATTGTTTCCTGTGGTCCGCGGCGTAATTTCCAGGCCTCTTCACCATGCTTCAGGTTGACTTCAGTCAGCCCGTGCTTTTCCATCATTTCAAACAGAGTTTGTAGTTTTTCCAAATCGAAAGGTTCACCTTTCGGCACCTCGTTCTTTGCCATTGACCCACCTTATTTCATATTCTCAAGCTGTATTCGTATTGCCTGTAGTCCCTCTGGTCCCGTTGGAACTCAACGCTTACTTTCGTCAGCAACACAATCTGGTTTTAAATTTAAGCGATTTCAAACTTTTGATAAGAGGTACAACACAAAAATCGCGCGCACGTTCTACCCTGACCGACTTATCAGGGAAGATTCTATGCCAAATCACCCTAGAAAACCAAGCGAAGCAGTCCGGTTTCTCTAATAAAATCACGCACTCTGCGCGTATATTCGGCTTTTTCGGTATGAATCAACTCTTCTCTTTCTCATGATATACAGATCTACGGAATTTCAAAGGACTTAACAGGTCTAATACTGAAGTTCGATAAATGGCTGTTAATGATGAAAAAATCGACCGCGATCCCTCCCCTGATTGCACATATATAACATTGACGAGTGTTTTCTCACTGCTTTCTACAGCCTGGAACCCTTGAACAGCAAAATCAGAACAATCCCCAAACTTCATTGAAATCTGCAATCACGGTCTGCAGCCAGTTGACGGTCGACCGTCGACAGACTAGCTTAATGAGATGCAAAAAAATCTCTCCCTGAAAACAAAGGCTGATTTTCCACTCCGCAAAATCCAGAAGCAGTTAATCAGTGATGATGTCGAAAAACAGCTGCGCGAGGCAATCCTGTCGGGGGCACTCGCGCCAGGCGAATCGCTGGCTGAAGCACATGTGGGTGAGCAACTGGGCGTCAGTCGTGCCTCCGTTCGACAGGCGAAATTCCATCTGGCCAGTGAAGGGCTTTTGGAATTTGATGATCGAGGTACTGCCATTGTTCGCAAGCTGACCTTAGCGGATGCGCATGAGATCCTTGAGTTTCGACAAGCACTCGAATTGGCTGCTGTGAGACTGGCCTGTACGCGTCTGACAGACGATGCGGTTGCCGCGATCGAAGCCAACATTCGCCAGACGGAACAGGAACGTGATTTACTAACGTTGACACATCTCGATATCGCCTTTCATGAAGAGATAATCCGTGCCGCCTGTAATTCTCGATTGATGTCGGCCTGGCACACTCTGCGACCACAGTTGGAGTTATGGCTTGCGGGAATGCATCGCCGACATAGTGCCATCACCGCCCAAACATGCGAGGTAACCGTCGATGGCCACCGGGCACTGCTTGCCGCTTTACAGTCCGGGGACCCTGACCATGCGGAACAGGCCATGCGCCAGCATACCAGCGGAATGCAAGCTTACTTTTCGCTGACATCCGAATCGGATAGCGATGTCATAGCAGAAGGTATGGAGAAAGGTTGGTTACCATGCTGAATCAACGTGGGTTATCAATCACCCTACTCAGTACTGTTATCCTGGTGATGAGTCTGAAGACGGGCCTCGGAGCCGAGGTGCGGTTTAATGAGGATATTCGCCCCATTTTAGCCGAACATTGCCTGCACTGTCATGGACCGGATGCGGAAAAGCGTCAAGCCGATCTACGACTGGATATTGAACGCGCCGCAAAAGAATCCGCAATAGTGTCGATGAAGCCAAATGAAAGTGAGTTCTTTCGGCGTATTACTTCGAAGGATCCTGATCTCCGAATGCCTCCGGCTGACACGGGCAAATCGCTCAGCGCTAAGCAAATTGCGCTGGTAAGAAAGTGGATTCAAAATGGTGCCCCGTATCAAGGACACTGGTCATTTGAGCCGATTCAAAAGCCGAAACGACCCCCAGTCGGCAACAGCACGACAAAAGACATTGATCGCTTTATTGTAGCAGCGCTCAATGAACGGGGATTAAAATTATCTCCCGCCATCAACAGGCAGCAACTGATTCGCCGCGCATCGTTTGACCTGACCGGGTTGCCTCCGACCTGGGAGGAAGTCCTGGCATTTGTGAATGATCAGTCGCCTCAGGCTTTTGAGAAAGTCGTCGACCGATTACTCGACTCACCTCGCTACGGCGAACGTTGGGGAAGACACTGGCTGGATATCGCACGCTTCGCAGATACACACGGAGGCAGCGCGATTGGATTTAAAAAATTCCCCTTCTCATATACTTATCGCGACTACGTCATCCGAGCATTCAACGCAGACCTGCCTTATAACCGATTTGTGACAGAACAACTGGCTGCTGACCAGTTGGGACTGAAAATAAATGACCCGGCTTTGGCAGCGATAGGGTTCCTGACTATCGGGATGCAGTTTCGGAATCCCCATGACATCATTGATGATCAAATCGACGTAGTGACGCGCGGGTTACTAGGCCTGACCGTCGCCTGTGCCCGTTGCCACGATCACAAATACGATGCCATTCCTACCGAAGATTACTATTCGCTGTATGCCACTCTGGGCAGTAGCCGATTAGAAAAACTGCCCCCCATTCTTGGGCAACCACCGGAAACAAAGCCGTATCGCGAATATCAGGAACAGTTGTCGCGTCGGCAGGTATCGTACAATGATATGGGTCGCGAACAAAGTGCCATCATGCGAGGTCGGCTGCGGATGCAGGTGGGTCTCTATCTAAGGGAATTGGCCAAAGGGACTCCGGAGCAGGATTTATCGGCTACTTTTCTTTCCTACCGCACCGATGACCTGCGCCCTCTCGTGTTGAATCGCTGGCGGAAATATCTTGCTGGTTTACCCGCGAATGATCCTGTATTCGGACCATGGATTCAACTATCGCGTCTGAAAACAAAGGAGGGATTCCGAAAGCAATGCCAGACGTTAATTCAATCGCTTGTCAAAGAAAACGGCGACCCGAAAAAGCAAGCGGGGATGGAGAAGTTAACGGCAAGCGCCCCGCGCTGGAATCCTCGTGTTTTAGAGGCAATCTCGAAACAGCAACCAGCTTCCCTGCTTGAACTCGCCGACGTGTATGGCAAACTCTTTGCGGATGTGCAGCAGCAATGGCTAAAGGTTTTAATGGGAACATCGCTTGAAGCGCGCACCGCCGCTCAACTCATACCCGATGAAGATCCACGTCACCTGGATGCCAACAGTCCGATCAACCGGCAGTTACGACGGCATTTGTACGCCCCCAATACGCCGACGGCCATGTCAGAAGAAATTGCAACGACCCTTTTGAATCGAACGATACGAGATAATCTCAATGGTCGCGATGGAGCAATTCATAATTTACATCTGACATCACCCGGTTCGCCACCCCGCGCAATGGCGCTGCGAGAGGATCCATTGGCAAACGAGTTTCACGTCTTCCGTCGCGGTAATCCGATCGACCGGGGAAAGCCCGTGCAAGCCCGCTTTCTAACAGCATTGTCAGCGCCGGATGCGAATCCCTTTCCCGTTGGTAAGCAGAGACTGGGTCTGGCGCAATCCATTGTTGATCCGTCAAATCCATTGACTCGACGCGTGATCGTAAACTGGGTCTGGCAACATCACTTTGGCGTCGCATTGGTCCGCACACCCGATGATTTTGGAACGCGCGGCCAGCCACCCACTCACCCGGAACTAATAGATTATCTGGCAGCAACTTTTCTGGAAGATGGCTGGTCACTGAAAAAACTTCATCGACGAATCATGCTGACTCAAGTGTATCAACAGGCGGCCCTTGAAGAGGCTGAGTCTCGCGTAAAAGACCCGGAAAACAAATTTCTGTGGAGAATGCCTCGGCGAAAAATTGAAATGGAAGCCATGCGGGATTCGATGTTAATGGTTTCCGGAGAACTCGATACAACAATGGGAGGCCGCCCCTTTGACTTGCTTGCCAAATCAGTAACGCCGCGCCGCAGTGTCTACGCGTTTGTAAATCGCGATATTGTATCCAGCCTCGCCAGTACATTTGACGGAGCGAATCCCAGTTCCTGTACTGCCCAGCGCCCCAACACCAATGTCCCGCAACAGACACTGTTCGCCTTGAATTCCAGTTTCATTCAGGATCGGGCTGCTACGCTGGTCTCTCGCAAAGAAATGACTTCAGCAAAGAACGACGCAGAACGCGTCCGGTTGCTCTATCAGCGCACCTTCTCCCGATTTCCTGAACCACAGGAAGTGGAAATCGCATTACGCTATATACAATCGCAGAGCGTAAAACCAAAAACCAACCCGTGGCAGCGTCTCGCACATGTCCTGCTTGCTGCAAACGAATTTGTATTTGTGGATTAAACCAATGTACGATTTACAGAGCTTATCCCGGAGATCATTTCTTCAACGCAGCGGAATGGGGTTCGGTTCGCTGGCGCTGGCTCATCTGCTTGGCCAGGAGGGTCGCGCCGACGGCAGTAATGCCGGAAACCATTTCGTGGGAAAAGCGAAACACGTCATTCACGTCTTCCTGAATGGCGGCATGTCACAAGTTGATACATTCGACCCCAAACCGGAACTCACAAAACGGGGCGGGCAAATGCTCCCTTTTGAAAACCTGCAAACCGAACGCAAAACAGGGGTGGCTCTCCCTTCGCCCTTCAAATTTAATCGATATGGAGAGAGTGGGACTCCCGTTAGCGAGATCTTTCCTCATCTCTCGAAGTGTGTCGATGAGATGGCCGTCATCAGATCGATGCATGTCGAGCTTCCCAATCATGAGATGTCGTTGATGTTGATGAATTCGGGAGACCAAAGGCTTGTCCGTCCCAGTTTTGGTTCCTGGCTGACCTGGGGCATGGGTTCGGAGAATCAGAATTTACCGGGTTTTATTGCACTTTGTCCCGGAGGGCTTCCCGTAGGTGGTGCGGGAAACTGGCGCTCTGCATTTCTACCGGGCGTTTATCAAGGCACTCACGTAGACACTTCGAAAACCGACATTAATCAGTTGATCGAAAATGTCCACAATGATCGACTCACATCGAAAGAACAGAAATCACAGTTTGATTTGCTACAGACATTGAATACCCGACATTTCTCGGATCGTCCCGGTGAAATGGCGCTGGAAGCGCGCATCCGGTCGTTTGAACTCGCATATCGAATGCAAACGGAAGCCACAGATGCCTTCGACATTCAGCAGGAACCCAAACACATTCTTAAACTCTATGGAGATGGTCCACAGAACCGTCAGTTGTTAATGGCACGACGACTAATAGAACGCGGTGTGCGATTCGTGCAAACATGGCATGGAAACATGCAACCCTGGGATAGTCATTCGAATATTAAAGCAAGCCATCGCAAAGTCGCCAGCGAATGCGATCAAGGACTGGCTGCATTGATCATCGACCTCAAGCAACGCGGTCTGCTTGAGGAAACACTGATTCTTTGCACGGGTGAATTCGGCCGAACACCTTCAGTAGAAATGGGCCAAAATGGTTCCGGGGCCGCTCAAGGCCGCGACCATAATCACTGGGGCTTTTCATTGTGGCTTGCGGGAGGCGGCATCAAAGGTGGAACCATCTATGGCGCGACAGACGAGTTTGGCTTCCAAGCCGTCGAAGACCCTGTCTCCGTCCATGACCTGCACGCGACTATGCTGCATCTACTCGGCTTGGACCATGAACGATTGACTTACCGTTTCGCTGGCCGTGACTATCGACTCACCGACGTTCATGGTAATGTGATACATAAAATCATCGCGTGATCTCTGTCATTGCGTCATCCCAAGTCTCGTTCTTTCTTACAATATATCTAACAAACAGATTCTCTAACAAACAGAAAAAGTCATGAGCATGAATAAAATTATCCTGTTAGCGGTCACCTGTTTTTCGATGTTCTCTCTGTCAACGATCAGTCAGGCGGAGGTCCGTCTGCCGCACATCTTTGGAAACCACATGGTCTTGCAACGCGATCAACCAATTCCCGTCTGGGGCTGGGCTGATCCGGGTGAAAACGTCTCGATCGCGCTGGGCAGTACCAACGTTTCCACCGTTGCCGATAAAGACGGTAAGTGGATGGTAAAACTACCCGCTCAAAAAATTGGCAATCCGGTCACCTTGACGGCTAAGGGTAAGAATACAATTACTATCACCGATGTGCTGATTGGCGAGGTGTGGCTCTGCTCGGGGCAGTCAAATATGGCATGGACGGTTGCCAGCAGCAATGATTTCGCAAATGAAAAGGCAACCGCCAATTATAGTAAGATTCGTCACATCAAAATCCCCAAAATCCCGAACGGTTTCCCTCAAGAAGATGTTGAAGCTGAATGGACCATCTGTTCGCCAGACACAGTAGGCAACTACACGGCAGTGGGATATTTTTTCGGTCGCAAGTTACACAAAGATCTCGATGTTCCAGTGGGGCTAATCAATTCATCATGGGGTGGAACACGCATTGACCCCTGGACGCCCCCCGTTGGTTTTTCAAAAGAGCCTAAGCTGGCGGGCATCTTCAAACAGGTGCAATTAACAAACCCGGCGAACGCCTCTTATCAGTCAACACTGGCCGCTTATCTGAAAGCTCTCGAAGCATGGCTCGCGTTAGCAAAAACTTCATTGAAAGATGAGACGGCGCTCAAGTCTCCACCAGCTTATCCCGCTGCGATCAAGCCACTCACGAGCCCCGGCTCTCCTACAACACTTTATAATGGCATGATTCATCCGCTTGTGCCGTTCGCAATACGTGGCGCCATCTGGTATCAGGGTGAATCGAACCATAATGAGGGGATGCTTTACTACGACAAGATGAAGGCGCTGATCGGCGGTTGGCGTGAGGTCTGGAAGCAGGGCGAATTCCCTTTCCTCTATGTTCAGATCGCACCGTGGCAATACGGAAGTGAGTCGCCCGGCATTTTGCCTCTGTTGTGGGAGGCGCAAAATAAGTCGCTCGAAATTCCTAACACCGGACAAGCTGTCATCCACGATATAGGCAACCTGAAGGACATCCATCCCAAAAACAAACAGGATGTCGGGGCGCGTCTGGCATTGATCGCGCTTGCAAAAACCTATGGAAAGAAAGATCTCGTCTATTCAGGTCCCGTATTCAAGTCGCTGAAGAAAGAGGGCGCCAAGTTGCGTGTAACCTTCGATCATGTGGGCAGCGGTCTCGTCTCCCGTGATGGCAATCCACTCAACTGGTTTGAAATCATCGGCAAGGAAACCGACTTTGTACCAGCTCAGGCTGTGATTGATGGCGACTCAGTCATTCTTTCTTCGCCCAAAGTCAAAGAAGCAGTGGCGATGCGCTTCGCGTGGCACAAACTGGCCGAACCGAATCTGGCTAATAAGGAAGGCTTGCCAGCAGCGCCCTTCCGCGCGGGCAAAGTTCCCGATCGCGACTGGTTATCGCTGAAAGTCGATGAAGCCAAGCAGTACAAACTGATTTACGATCTCGATTTAAAAAATCTGGGGCAGAAAATCGAATACAACTACAACGCCAGTCCGAATTTCTCAAACCCCTTTGATCGGATCGCCTACTTTCTCGAGCTGCAAAAAATCGGTGGGGAAACGCAGTACGTTTACGTTTCAATGGACGCCTTCACAGACGATGTCACCAAAATCGGCGTGCCAACACTCGGCAGCAAAGCCAAGTTCCAAAAGAAAGTCGGCAATTTAAACGTGGTCTCCAATGTCGCGGGCATCAAAACAGGCAACGGACTGACGGGCGGAAACATCGAATTCTGGCCGCACAACTACGGTCCACCTAATTCAACGAACGTTCCCAACGCCAGTGCAACTCTCTGGGATTTCGGCGATGAACCCAGTAACCCCAACAATGGCTATGGTTGCATGCAGGTCCACAATTACGAAGCCAAACAGACCCTCTTTGCCATCAATCACTGGAACAGTGGTCCCACAGCAGACATCGGCATCGGCAACAGTACCGGAAAAGCACACGACTGGACTTTCGCATACAACGCATCACAGTACGAAACAAAACGACTCCGCGTTTTGGTACGGACGAAATAAGTGAGCGGTTGCTTTTTAATTTAACCTCAATGAGTTGATTGCTATTTTGATTTCAAGATAAGTTTACGGGATACTTTGAACTAAGATGAAAGCCAAAATAAGAGTTGGCATCATCTTTTCACAAAACGAATGTATTCCGGCACCTCTTTCCGTCGGTTCAACGCATCGGTCATTTCACCAAAGCGAGTTTACATCGACCTTCATGCTGCCAAAGTTGATGCAACCGCGTGCACGAAGCAAACGCCGCAAAGTCGCGCCGGTCATAAAACTCAGCCGACCCATATTTACAGAACTATCCGGCACTGAAACAACTTCTGATTCTCCCCTCTCGGTCGCTTTAGTAATCCTGTCAACCCATACGTATTTCAATTCAGCCCAGAAAACCACCCAATTCGCGGACTCTCTACTTGCCAGTCGAACTTATGCGTTTTTGCGGAATCAGATCTGATGAGACAATTCTTGTCTGGACGGGCTTAAGCACATACGATTTAATCAACGTATTGCGATACAAAGACAAAAGGCATTCTGCAAGGTGTCAGTGCCGGATGTGTAGTTTGACACCCCTCACAAGCCTGCAGAAAAAGGTCGGATGGACTCTTTTTGACAGAAAGATTTTTCTGGAATGCCAGATGGAGTGTCGTATAAAATACAACTACCGTATATTAAAGTGAATCACCTTAATTCATTTCAAACTCGACTAGAACGGACGTTATAATGGCCATTGAGGTTCAGTGCGATTTTTGTTTCACAGACTACCGAGTGAAGGATTCTCTGGAAGGCAAGAAAATTAAGTGCAAGGAATGTGGGACTTCAATCCGTGTTTCTAAAAACCAACAGGCCGACGATGAATTCGATTATGAGGCTCCCGTTGCCCCACGTCGATCTTCAAAATCGAGTCAAAAATCCAAGAAAAGTTCCAGCTCTTCTGGGTTACACCCTACAGTGATCATTGGCGGATGTGCCGTTTTAGGAATCGCAGTAGTGGGGGTTGTCGTCTCAATGTTTCTCGGCCGGGGCGATGGCCCGGCTGGCGATGCCCCCAATGCGATGGAACCAGCGGCTAATGGAGCAGCCAACCCACTCGGATCTGAGCAGGGACAACCGAACGCTGCGGTACCAACTGCCAATGGTGAAAAAGAGCTAGCTCCATCGAATTGGAACGTTTCAGCCGATCCGCCAAAAGTCCCCATAAATTTAGAAATCAATCATGACGTCAAAATCGATGTTCCAAAAAACAATGGCAGCAACAAAGTAGTCTACCCAGTGACTCCCAGCACATTCGTGGCGGTTGGAAGTAACTTCTATGTGGAAAACGTTTTGGAAGTTTGGGACATGCAGGCTGGTAAAAAAGTTGGCTCGGTACGAGGAGTCCATAAACCAAGCAAAGGTGCTTTAAGCCCAGACGGTAAACAGTATGTGGGAATTTCCAAAAATGGAAAACAACTCTTAATTTACGATGTGCCCAACGAAAAAGAGATTGGGAAGATTGATCTGAAAAATTCAGGAACAGCAATGTTTGCCGGACCAAACCGGCTGGTTTCTCTTTCAGGAAAAACGTTGCAAATTTGGAGTATGCCGGAAGGAAAGCCGGAACAATCAATCGAGTTCGCTAATACTCCTCTCCCAAAATCAACAGTAATCAGTCCAGGCGGAAGGTATATGACGAAAATCTCCTACAATAGAGAAGTCCGTGACACGCTTTTAGAAATGTACGATCTTAACTCAGGGGAAATTGTCGGAACGACCAGCCTCGCCAAATTTCTTCCGAGTAGTTATATCCATTGCTACGGCGGCTCGTTTTCCAACGACGGCAAAGAATTTGGCTTCACATTCTCTACTACGAAATCAGCATGGCTCGTTGTCTGGAATGCGACGAACGGAAAAGTTCTCGTGGAACACGAACACGATAAAAACATTTCGAGCGACGTTTCATCCTTAAGAATCAATAACCCTGGCCTACTCTTTTTTCCAAATAAAAAACGCTACTTGGTCTATGGTGCATTAGTTTTTGACAGTAAAAATGGCGGACCACTTTGGACGATTCCGGTCGAGGGTTTTGGCGACAACGAACGCCGATTATTCGCCAACAATCATATTGTCGGCATCGCAGGTGGCGGGCAAGAGATGATTGTCCGCAGCTATCATCTTGATGAAGCTAAACTCGCGAAAACCGCATCGGCCGTCTCGGCTGGTGGCACCTCGAACGATGCAGGCTTGCCTCCATTAACCAATGCCGATGCTTCAGGTGCGAAAAACCTTGCTGCCGATGATGCAACAGGTTGGAACGTCCAACCCGACCCGATCCCTGCAGTGGCTGAGAATGTTCTCGAAAAGTCGATTCCTGTGAACACGACCAATGGCTCGGTGGATGCATTGCTGCCTGCCCAATCAAATTCCGGAAAAGCAGTTGTAGTCTATGGAAGTAATGATCCCAAAGCAGCTCAAACCGCCATCGAACAGTTTGACTTGACCAATGGAAAATCATACGGAGTTCAAAAACTTCCCATCGCTGGACAGGTTCTCGGCATCAGCCCCGACGGCAATCAAGCCCTGGTTCGACTCAGTTCCGACGAAGAACGAATAGATGTCATCGATACAACCGACGGTAGCCCGGTTGTTGCATTTCGTCCCTATCAAAATGAAGACAAGAATTATCGAAAAATCAGCGGTGCAACTTTCATTGACCAGGACCATGTACTGACTGTCAGTTCGGGAGAGAAACTGATCGTTTGGGAACTTCCCTCGTGCCGAGCTATTTACAGCGTTAAACAACTCAAGCAATTTGGAACTGGTGTTAGTGATCTTGATCTCTCGATTGCCGTTTTAGAATCGATGAAGCTTGCCAGAGAAAAATCGCGACTCGCCGCAATTATGCGCGGCAAGGATATCGCCACGGAGAAAGATCCTCGGCAGTTAATTCAACAAATCAATCGCGAAGTGACCACAACCAGCCCGACTGGGAGGTATTTAACAATCTCCAACGGGGCAAAAATTATGTTCTTTGAATCGGCGACCGGCAATCCGCAAGGAAGTCTTGCAGTGAATGGAACACTTGGTGCTGCTTGCTTTCATCCTAATGGTGAGAAGTTTGCCGCTACAGTCAACCAAACCGGTTCTGGAATGCTAGTAGTCTGGGATCTGAACTCGGGACAAATTGAATCAGAATTTCCAATTCCTACAGCAGGGAACTCTTTGCAATTCACCGGCAAAAACAGTCTGTTGCTTGACCATACGTTCTTAATCGACACCACTCACAAAACAATTGTCTGGAAATATATTGCCAAAAATGCCATCCACGCAGTCCACAGCCCTGATACCCGTCACTGGCTAATCGCAGATTCAGGACCAACCAGCAGTACCAAATCGATTACCGCGTTAGAACTTCCCGAAGACAAAGCAGCATCGCGAATTGCTTCTGGTAAACCGAAACCCAGACTGTATCTCGAACCAGGAAAGACAATCTCGTTGCAAGTCAATTTCAAAAATAACCCACCTGATAACGCACAATTTGCTCAACAAATTACCGAAAGATTTAAATCGCAGTACGAAGAAAACGGAATCAAAATTGATCGAGGGCAACCGCTGACCGTACAACTTAATCTTGAAGAAAGACAGACTGGTCGAAAGATGCAGTTCAAACCGCTGGGTAAGTCTGCAGCGAATGCCGGTTTGCAAGCAACTACAGTGGCGGGAACGGAGGTTGGTTGCAGTATAGTGGTTCTCTCTGGCAGGAACGAAGTCTGGCGAACGGAGATCGCCTATGGGAACACAGCCTTTGGTATCACCCGTATCAAACCGGGAGAGTCGGTCGCCGACCACCTCGCCCAAAAACAATGGGCCGCCGTCACCAAATTCTTTTCGATCTTTGCCCCACCCGTTTATGTTTTCGATGCAGAAAAGTCACAGGGCCTAGGCAGTTCGCTGTTAACGTCAGGCGGTGTTAAAACCCTAGGTCAATAGAGTTTTAACTCCGCAAAATGAGTAAAAGGTACAAATGCGAAGCCACACCAAAGTGAGTCATTGGTTCGTTCATCGTAATCCTTCACCCTCAACTGGCATTCATCTAATTTGTGTACCAAGACGAGTGGGAGAATCAGGAATTATTCGGCACAACGGGCTTGTTCCAAATTCTGCTGCATTTCCTTTGCAACCCCAACACAGGACGGTTTATTGGTTTTCGGTGCTGGCCAAGGAAACTAAAACTTAGTTGAATGGGATGTGGTTGGAGAAGGTGCTATTCTTGAACCATCCACCCTCATTCTTTTCGGATTTGGTATTGTTGGTATTGGTGGCTATCACTTGATTTGGAAACCCGGGATCAAATCCTCATTAACAACCAATTACTAAGTCCGTTGAGAAATCAAGGGCTTTTTCTTATACCAATTACAGTAAAATGCCATGTGAAAATTCTTAATACAGAAACCCTGTTTCGAGAACTCATCGGTTATTCAGGACAGACCTTAATTCCACCGTTTTAAGAAACAACGTATACAGTGATGTCCTCGCCATGCCTGATTACTCTAGCAGTTCGTGCATTGTGACATGAAATGGCGGTCAAGTTTCTGAAATTTATGGCTGTTGTGTTCCTGCTGAGCGGTAAAAACAACAACGAGCACACGAATTATAATTTTACTCTGCAGTCCATTTCGCACGGAACTTTTCTGGATTCATTGCAGAGTGTCGTTTACGATTTCGTTATCGTACAATGCTGTTTCAGGTCTACTCATACTAGCGTGTCGTGACGGTCGGTTTCATGCGACTACGCGTCTTCAATCAACCATTGATCACGGTTTCTAAAGCGAGAATTTATATGCGGTTCATACTTGCTCTGTTCTTAATATCATTGCTCTTCGAAATGGATGTCGCCGCGGAAGATCCCATTCGACTACCAGTGACCAAAGACAACTCGATCGTCATGGTTAAGGGCGAATGGAAACTGAACGCCGGACAACAAGGTCGGATTCGTATCAAAGGCAATCAGCATATGGTTGCGATGGCGTTTGACACATCTGCCATCAAAGGGAAACGAATAAAAAACGCCACACTGGTTTGCGTACAAGGCAAACAGACCATTTCTGGTGTTACCATTTCCACAATCGCCACGCCTTGGGATGAACAACGCTCAAATGGTCTGACCGCAGGAATCACAGGCATAGACGATTGGGGATACAAGGGAGCTCGGTTCCCGGCGGTATGCGGCGGTAATGGTTTTACGTTGGTACATCAGGCAAATTCAAAAATCCGCGATGGAAAATATCACTGGAACGTGCCGCCCGATATGATTCATGCGATGGTCATTGGTGTCGCTCATGGTCTGGCTATTCATGAACACAGTGCGGATACGCGACGTAACCCGACGATCTTTGCGCATGAGCAATCTGGGAAGAAACCCTATCTACTTGTTGAGCTTGACGATCAAGTTGCGAGAACTCCCAAAGCTGCGACCGGAATGCGGTTGACGGCAGCGAACAGTCGCTCGGCCCGGCTGACGCTGACATCGCCCACGCGTGATGGTTTTGCATACGAAGTTACCGTCGACGGAAAGTTACTTGGCCGACATAATATTCCGTTGATAAAGAATGGTCAAAAACAGACGATTCCACTGCGAGACCTCCCTTCATCGATCGCTGTAGATCAACCGTCTGAAATCAAAATTGTCACACTAAATCGTACGGGACAACGTTCACAACCCGCAGTGATCCGTAGCGTGATTTTTAATTCAGGTTCGGTTGATAAACCAAAGGTAACATTTGCACAAGCACATTCGTCACCCATTGCGGGCTTAAGTGTCATTCCGGTTACGGACAAGTTTGATTCTTCTGGAAAGCCCGTTGGTAATCTGCCTGAAAATTATCGAACGCACAACGCGATCTTCAATGGTCAGCAAGTTCAGCTTACGGCGGCTGCGGGCGAAGTGGTCGGTTTTCAATTGCTGTTGCGCGGCAAGGATGGCAAAAAAGTGTCCGTCAAAGTCCAACTGGACGAACCTGAACCTCGGATCGATTTGTTTCAAGCCGTCTATGTTCCAGAAAAGGGCCGCTTGATTCCTGATCCACTGCTGCCAATGCCTGATTCTCTTTCGCTCAAGCCCGATTCTGATCATTCCATTGTCGCTGATATCTATATTCCTTTCGACGCTTCCCCGGGACTTCTTCAAGGAAAGATTATCGTTTCCGACGGACGCATGGTTCCACTTAAAATCAAAGTTCTTCCTTTCGCATTGCCTCGTCAAGCGACGTTCTTCTGCGAGATGAACAGCTACGGCTTACCCGATCACGTTAACCAATACTATGCCTTGCAACACATCGCGTACGACCATCGAGTCCACGCCAACATTCTGCATTACTCACACCATACAGCGGCACCAGGAGCGAGGAAGAGTAATTTCGATATGCGTCTTCGTTCCGGTCGGCGGATGGACAACAAACGGTATGACGGTATTCAACCAGGTTCCAAAGTCGGTTATTGGGATGATTTTATTGAAGCCTTTGGGCCTTACATTGATGGGTCACTTTTCAAAGATGGTCATCGCGGACCGATTGCGGCACCAGGCTTCTATCTGACGTTTCATGAAAGCTGGCCGTTGAATTGTCGGACCTACTTCAATGGCAATCCGGACGCGTATCAAGCGTTTGCTGATCAGCCTGTGTATGCGCGAACGTATGTCAATATCCTGAAGGATTTCGCGCGACTTGCAAAATCCAAAGGATGGAAGCAAACCGGCTTCCAGGTGTATTTCAACAATAAAGGATCCCTTAACGAGAAGACCAAGGCCCCGTGGATTTTAGATGAACCATCAGGTTATTGGGATTATCGGGCGTTACAATTTTATGGAGAATTGACTGACCGCGGCCGTGAAGTTGCACCGGAAGTTCAGATCAATTATCGCATTGATATTTCTCGACCTGAATACTGCCGAGGCCAGTTGGAACAACGTGACGATCTATGGGTTGTGTCTTCGTCGGCATTCCAGAATTATCGTCGCCTGGTTACAGACCGCATGCACCATGATGACCTGACAGCATGGGTTTACGGTACTTCGAATCACATCCACGAGACGAATCGCAACTTACAGGCTTGGGCACTGGATGCCTGGCAGGACGGAGCGACTGGCATTGTTCCATGGCAGACGGTTAACAAATCGGGAAGTGCGATGACCAAAGCGGATCAACTGGGATTGTTCATCTTCGACAAAAACGCTTCCGGTGAAACGGTCATTCGGCATTCGATGCGGCTGAAAGCTTATCGCGATGCACAGCAGTTGATCGAATACCTCAACTTGCTTCAGCAACAGCGAAGTTGGTCACCGGATCAAATGCGACGTTTTGTCAATCAATACGTGAACTTGAAAGCGCAGGTTCATAAAACCAATGATGCGGATGCTGGAACGACCGCCTATGGTCGATTGTCCGCTTCGGGCCTGGAGTCTCTCAGAATCGCAGCTTCAAAACTGTTGACAGCGAAGTAGAGCTGCGCGTCGACGACTCCTTTAAAATCACTTTTTGCGTTTTAGCTTTTGAAACCGTCGTCCGCTGATTTCGGCGATGTAGAGATTACCGGCAGTATCGGCTGCCAGCATATGGGGTAAATTGAATTCACCCGGCCCGGCGCCTTTACGTCCCCATGAATTGATGACTTTGCCCGAGGAATTGAGTTGTAAAACCTTGTTCGCACGCACCTCCGGTCGCCGATTTCTACCCTTCGAAATTTTCTCACAACGGTTGGACCGGGAAGTTAACGGTTCACGCGGAGCATTGCTTGACGAACGATCGGAGAGTATGCTTTCTACAAGCCCACCATGCCTGCTTTAAAAGCAGCAAAGCCCGGACTTGACCGGATTCGTGGAATTCCTGACAGCGAACAATTTTGGAAAGACTAGCCGGTATGGAAGATTTTGAAACAAATCATGCTCTCGTAGAGGTCGGTTGCGCTTACTGGTTCAACGACAACGACGAGGTCCGAAGTCCATTCCCCGTCGAAATCCAATCTGAGGTCAAACGTCGCGCTCAAAAGGAGATCCTCGACTTTTTGGCAAGCCTGACGGAGCAAGATGCGAAAGCCATGAGTGACGACGAAATGGTCAGTATCTTTGAAGGCTTTCTGTTTGCCGAAGGGCTCAAGTTAATTGATCAGGACGACCAGGATCTCGCGCTAACTCTCAATTTTCCCTTCCTGCCTCGTGTCGGCGACTTGGTAAACAACGAGACCAAGGGTGAAAGTTGCGTGATCGAGAGACGTATCGAAGCGAAAGAGGACAACAAACCCTTCATGGTCGTTGTCTTACAGGCCATCGAATCGAAGGAGATCTGGCAGACGGAGTTCATGCTGCCAGCTTGAACGGTTCTCGTCCGTCGTCAGCGAGCTTGCCCAACCGTGCCTCAAAAACAGTGCCATCTATGAAGAACATCTTGTCAAAGGTGCATCGTTCGCGCTCAAATCGCAGTCGATAGCTCGGCACAAAGCTCGTAGCGACTGTCTTGGAAATCAAGTGAGAACTTAAGATTCGTTCCCTCATTTTCATTACGGCCACACCTTGAATCCCATCAACTCATACGTTTTCCGAATTGACGCGAAAAACGACCCAAAACGCGGACTCTATATGTGTGCGTGGAAGCCATACGTATTCGCGGAATCATCGCGAATTGAAACACACTGGCAAGAACGGCTCCGGAAGTGTCAGATTAAACCAACGATTTACGGGACACTTTCGTTCAGGATTCGTACGTGGGTATAATCAACGCTGGAAACAATACTTCAACTGCAACAGTTGAAGTACCTGTTGGCGTCAATGAGAACATTCCGGATAATCTCGTACCTGAAATCAAAACAACATGGAAAATAGGCGCCCCGTCCCTAAACCATGACGCATAAAAAAGGTGAACGGGAGGGCTTGGCGCAGTCGGTCCTGAAGTCAAGCCCCTCTACTCGCCCCGCTACCTTTAACCTTGGGAAGCAAAATATGAATTTCATTTATCAGACAGTC
>NZ_CALEMX010000282.1 GCF_937910335.1 uncultured Gimesia sp.
GGTTTTTATTATGCCCCCGGCCAACTCCTCTCACCCTGGTCCTGGAGAATGGACGGTAGCAAAATTGGCCGTGTGATGCTTACATACCGTTCGTCTGACTTTAACAACTGGTCACGTGCAAAGGCGACTGCTTTTGCACGCCCTGGTCAGTTAACAGCAAAACCAATTTCCGGGCAGCAGACGCATATGGGCGCTGGAATCTGGAATCGCGGCAATGCGCTTGTCGGATTGTACGGAATGTGGCAGGACGCTCCAGAAAAACCCAAAGACAGTGCATACTGGAATGAAGGTGTGACCATCGATTTGGGGTTGATCGTCAGTAACGATGGAATTCATTTCCGCGAACCTGTGCCTGGCCACAAAGTGATTTCACGAGGTACCAAAGAAGAGTGGGATAATACGGCATTATTGCAAGGGCATGCTTTTGCCAATGTCGGTGACAAAACAATGATGTGGTATTCGCATTGGGACACGGGTGGAAAGCTACGAAACATGGAAATCGGCCTTGCCACATTGCGGCGTGATGGTTTTGGTTATCTTTCTCGCAAAGTAGAAAATTCCGCGGCAGGTTTTGAAACAACTTCCTTCGACGTGAAAGGCAATGCACAATTATTCGTGAATGTAGAAGGGATATCCTCCGCGGCACCTCTGAAAGTGGAATTACTTGATTCACGTGCCAAACCATTGGCTGGATTTTCTGGTGCAGATGCCGCACAGCTTTCGAAACCGGGAACTCGTCAAAAAGTTGTCTGGCCCGGCAAAGTGAGTCGATTACCACAAGACAAAAAACTATCAATCAAAGTAAGCTACCCCAAAATGAATGGCGCCAGAGTTTACGCAATTTATGTTGGAAAGAACTAAGGCAAGACAATGAATACATCCTCTAAGAAATCTTCTGATGATCTCAACCCTTATGTCTGGGCGACCGTCAATGAAGAAGACCTCAAACTGTTCGATCAGCAGTTAAAAAACTTTGTGCCACCCAATTCATTCGATGCGCATGCCCATCTGTGGCGCGTGGCTGATCTTGGAGAACCTACTCCCTCTCTGGCGGCGGCAGGACCTGCAGAAGTCACGCGCGCCGTGTACGATGAACGAGTATCGCTCTGGATGCCTGACCGATGCCCGTCTGATGGTCTGTTTTTTCCGTTTCCGACGCGAGCATTGAATGTTGATGGCGCCAACCGATTTTTAGCTGACCAGATGAAAGGGAGCCCTCATTCGCGTGGATTAATGATTGTTACTCCGCATCAGGAACCGGCGCAGGTCGAACAACAGATCCTTGAGGATGGTTTCGCTGGATTTAAAGTCTACCATGTGTTTGCAGAACGCGAAGATACACTATTCGCGCCTACTGAAGAGTTCATTCCAAAATGGGCATGGGAGCTGGCAAACCAGTATGGGCTGGCGATTATGTTGCATATGGTTCTGCCTCGGGCTTTAGCTGAGCCTGCAAATCAGACATACATACGCCAGCATTGTGAGCAATATCCCAATGCCAAACTGATTCTTGCACACGCGGCCCGTGGTTTTTGTGGTCGTCATACGGTCGAAGGGATTTCCTCCATTCGTGGATTGGAAAATGTCTTCTTTGATACTTCAGCAATCTGTGAACCGGAAGCCTTCGAAGCCATCCTGAAAACATTTGGGCCTACAAGATTACTGTTCGGTGCCGATTTTTGTGTGACGGAAATGCGTAGTCGGTGTGTGAATCTTGGTGATGGTTTTTTGTGGCTTGATGAAATCCGTCCTGATTTCAGTCGTTCTCGATTTGCAAAACCGACGCTGCTGGGGATCGAATCACTGCTGGCATTAAAGCAGGCCTGTACTAACCAGCATTTGAGTGATGGCGATGTGGAAGAAGTATTCTGTCTGGGTGCGAGACGATTACTTGATTTGCCTCTGACACGAAGCCTGCCGGATGTTCAGGAAGTCTATCGAGAAGCCAAGGAGATCTTTCCCGGCGGTACACAGTTGCTTAGCAAACGGCCAGAAATGTTTGCTCCTGAGCAGTGGCCCGCTTACTACCGCGAAGCAAGAGGTTGTGAAATTATCGATATCGAAGGGCGGCACTTCATCGACATGAGTCTGGGTGGCATCCTGGCATGCATTCTTGGTTATAGTGATCCTGATGTTAACGCAGCCGTCATTCGTCGTGTGAATCTCGGTTCGATGTCAACATTGCAAACGGCAGACGAAATCGAACTCGCAAAATTACTCCTCGAAATCCATCCCTGGGCACACAATGCACGGTTTACACGTGCTGGCGGTGAGTCAATGGTCGTTGCCACCCGTATTGCCCGTGCCTGCACACAACGTGATAAAGTTGCGATTTGTGGATATCACGGCTGGCATGACTGGTATCTGGCTGCGAATCTACCTGCGACGGATCAAGGTGATCAGACCGACCATCTGACAGGGCATCTTTTGCCCGGTCTTGAGCCGCGGGGCGTTCCCTCTGGTTTGTCAGGCACCGCTTTGACGTTCCGCTACAATCGACTGGATGAGCTTGACGCACTGATTGCAAAACATGGACACGAACTGGCGGCTGTGGTGATGGAGCCGACGCGAAAAATCGATCCTGAACCTGGTTTCCTTGAAGGCGTCCGCGAACGTTGCGACAAACTGAATACGCCTTTGATTTTCGATGAAATTTCGAGTGGTTGGCGGCTCTGTCTTGGTGGTGCGCATCGAAATTATGGAGTGGAACCCGATATCGCTGTGTTTGCCAAGACGCTGGGCAACGGCTTCCCCATCGGCGCCATCATTGGGAAACGCGATACGATGCAAGCAGCTCAGGAATCATTTATTTCCAGTACTTTCTGGACCGAAGGTGTGGGTCCTGCGGCAGCGGTCGCCTGTGTGCGGAAGCAGATGAGTATTGATATCCCTGCACACCTTGAGCGGATTGGATCGCAAGTGATTGAAGGGTGGCAAGAACTGGGAAGCAAACATAACGTGCCGATCAATACCATGGGCCATCCCGCGATGGCGGCACTTGCCTTCGATCATCCGGAAGCGGCCGGGCTGGCAACGTTGATGACGGCGAGGATGTTACAACATGGTTTTCTTGCCAGTGGTGCTTTTAATGCAACTCTCGCGCATGAATCGCGGCACATTGACAGCTATCTTGCAGCGTTGGATGAAGTTTTTGCAGAGTTGGCCAGTGCCATCCGCGATGGTGAGATCCAACAGCGGATAGGTGGTCCGGTAAAGCATTCCGGCTTTGCCAGATTAACGTGAATCTACTGAGAAATCTTCGTCCCCATCTGACTTCGTCATTTGCGAGAGGTACTTAAGCAGAAACGCCCAGCGCTGTTCAGCACGGGCGTTTCTTTTTGATTTCAGACTTGTCGGAATTACGAACTTATTCAGAAACCCGTACAGAAGTGGCACATGGTCCTTTACGACCTTCGCCTATTTCATATTCGACAACATCACCTTCCTGAAGTTCTTCGAGTGTTTTACCCTGAACTTCAGAATGATGAAAGAACAAGTCTCCTGACTCTCCTTCAATGAATCCAAATCCGCGATCTGTGACTAATCTCTTGATCTTACCTTGTGGCATTTCTGCTCTCCAACTTAATAACCTGTAATACACGAAACGGCTGGCAGTGCAGCGCTCCGTAGCCCAAATAAAGAAAGCAGATAGAGCCACAAAACCGAAGCAGTAACTTCCAACGAAGCACTACTACGCAGAATGAAGCGGGAAGAGAATAACAACCCGAAGGCGGTTTAACCTACACCTTGTCTCTGCTCGTCACAACTATTGTGACACTCGTATTATACTGTGTATAGCGTACCTGTAAAGGGTGGACGCCCCGCTTTGAAACGATTCTCGACAACCGCAAGAGCCTGCCAACACTGCAGAAAACCCTTGTTTTCGAGATTTATTTGAGCCAAAAGGCACGTCAACCGGTTGACCGCCCGGTGGAGTACAACCATTGGTGCAATCTCATCATGTTGGACCGTCTAGCCGCCAACAGTTATCCAGATCAAATCGGGCAATGTTTAGCAAAATTGAAATGATTAAGTCGAAGTGAGTTCGAAAGTCCTTTTCATCTTCGATGGAATGGAAATAATCTACTAACAGAACGATGGTATCGATTTCGAACAGCCAATCTCGTTGATATTGCCGGGGCACTTCTTCGAGCAATATTCGAGAGTTAGAAAAACGAAACAAATGTCCTCAACAGTATGTAACGGCTGTGAAGAAATAGGTCCCTCTAAGAATGTGTGCACGACAAGATTAGGTATTCAGAAAGTCTAATGAACAATAAAAGTGTTACCCATGTCTCCGAACGACTGTTACCTATCTCTACGGTCTTTACAGGGAGCCTGCCCTACGCTACTGAAGCCCCATCCATTGTACGTGGAATTTTCGGTACTCATATTATCTACACCTTCTTTAGTTCCTCTTTTTCTTTGTTAGCAGGTTTGATTGCCATCAGCGTAACAAGTGCGAGAACAAGGCCAATTAAACACGATGCAATGACATGCCAAAACAGGATCAGGAGAGTATCATCAGAGGCGTTCCACTTTGGAGTATCCCCAAAGGTATCCCCAAAGAGAGCACGCTTTATTTCATATTCATACCATCCACCCAATGGGGAACTGATGGTTGCAATGCCCCCGGGAAACGAAACATAAGTATGGTATGAAAACCACAGAATGCAAAAAGTGATCAATGAACACAATATCCAGACCGCGCTAAAACGTTTGGTTTTGATTGCCATCAGCGTAACAGGTGCGAGAACAAGGCCAATTAAACACGATGCAATGACATGCCAAAACAGGATCAGGCGAGTAGCATAAGAGGCGATCGGCATTGGAGTATCCCCAAAGAGAACACGCATTATTTCCAATTCATACCATTCACCCAATGTGCAACGGATATAATAAAGGCCCAATGTGCCATCGACAGTTTTATATTCCGATGGAAACGAAGCACTAATTTGGTATGAAAACCACAGAATGCAAAAAATGATCAATGAACACAATATC
>NZ_CALEMX010000283.1 GCF_937910335.1 uncultured Gimesia sp.
TCGAGCCTGGATCGATTCCTGGCTCAACCCAAATGGGAAATATCGGTTAAATATTGCGTAATGGCGCAATTATAACATATATGCTAAATAAGCTAGAATGGTATATATGGGGGAGTCAATATAAATATACTCAGATAAAGGTTTATCTCTTTAAAAACAATTATATGCAGATGTGGTTATTCAGGACCCTTACTGTTGAACCGAATATATCCATATAGACCTAAATCATTAACCAGAAAAAAGATAAGTCTTTAAAAATGACTTTTTAGAATTAAGGTTAGAGCCGTCTATTATGGGACTCATGTGAACAAAATAAACTATACCTGATTGTTAGTGTACTATGGAATTGTGTTTTGCCCATTTGTCACACAGACGCATTGTTTTTTAAAATCTAACTGTCTATCTCAATACTTTCTACGATAATTGTCAGAACCGTTATGAGCGAAACAGCCCTTCGGTTCAGCTTCCTTTTTATTTCAATGCCCATTAAACTTAGAAAATATATAATAGTCCTAAGTTATTTATTATTAACACTTTCAGTGATCGAAATCCCTTATGGCCAAACCGCTGATTGTCATTAATGTTGTCGGTTTCACCCATGCAATGTTAGGTGAAAATACCCCCCACTTAATGCGTCTGGCAAATCTGGGGTTTTCCAGACCAATGGGAACGGTATTGCCTGCAGTGACCTGTTCTGCTCAGTCCACACTTCTGACGGGACTTTTACCCAGCGAACATGGAATCGTGGCGAATGGCTGGTATTTCCGTGAGTTGTCTGAAGTCATGTTCTGGAAACAGTCAAATCGACTGGTGCGTGGTGAGCCGGTTTACGAAGCTGCCAAACTTAGAGACCCTGCTTATACGACTGCGAAAATGTTTTGGTGGTATAACATGTACGCTCCCGTAGACTGGTCTGTGACACCTCGTCCGAGTTATCCGGCCGATGGAAGAAAGGTCTTCGATTCTTACAGTCAGCCTGAAAGCCTCAAAGACGAATTGCAGTCTGAATTAGGGGTGTTTCCACTTTTGCGATTCTGGGGACCCGGTGCGGATATCTTGAGTTCACGCTGGATTGTAGATGCCTCTATCAAAGTTTTCCATGAAAAGAAACCGGACCTGACCTTAGTTTATCTACCGCATCTTGATTATAACTTGCAGCGTCTGGGGGTAAGTAATCCTGCCATTGATCAGGATATTAGAGACATTGATCGGGAAGCAGGGCGTTTGATTGAAGTCGCACAAAATGCTGGTGCGGAAGTCGTCGTACTTTCTGAGTATGCCATTACTGATGTTTCGCAGCCGGTGCATATAAATAGAATCTTAAGAGAAGCGGGGTGGTTAAAAGTTCGTAAAGAGGTATTGGGTTGGGAATCTCTGGACTGCGGCGCTTCTGCTGCGTTCGCGGTAGCCGATCATCAGATTGCTCATATTTATATCCAGAATCCAGCTCAGATTTCTGAAGTCAAATTGACACTCGAAACTGTAGATGGTGTTGAAATGGTTCTCGATCGGCGACAGCAAGCCGAATTCGGTATCGATCATGATCGGTCTGGTGAGCTTGTGGTGGTGGCAGCGCCCGGAGCCTGGTTTACATATTATTTCTGGTTAGATGACAGCGTTGCACCCGATTATGCACGCACGGTAGATATCCATCGTAAACCCGGATATGACCCGGTTGAGCTGTTCGTTGATCCGGAAATTCGGTTGCCAAAATTACGAATTGCTAAGAGATTGGCCCAAAAAAAACTGGGTTTTCGCTACTATATGGACCTCACCAGTCTGGATGCAAATCTCGTCAAAGGCAGTCATGGTCGCTTACCAACTCCCGGAAAAGAAGAAGTAGAAGCGCCAGTGTTTATCAGCTCTTCTCGATCAATCGAGCGGGATGAGATTCCAATGACGGCGGTCAAAGAGATGCTATTGGAGTTACAATTTGGCAAATAGCCATCCACTATTAAATATTTAGACCTAGTGTTATCAGGTTGCCTATATTCCCAGAAAAGGCATTGACTCAAACTTGTATTCTGATGATGATTCCGCAGCCTGTGAGAATCACAGATCGCATTGACTCAACTGGATTTATAACAATATCTGAAACGTCTATTTTATGTCTTATCATTTAATCAATACCATTCAAAAATTAGGGCACCCAAAAATTCTCGTTCTGGGTGATTTGATTCTGGATCGCTATATCTGGGGGAATGCAGAACGGATCAGCCAGGAAGCGCCTGTGATTCTGTTACGGGAAGATGCCCAGGAAGTGCGACTCGGAGGTGCGGCGAATGTCGCCAACATGCTGATTGGTCTTGATGCTGAAGTCACGATGGCAGGAGTGATTGGCAGCGATCTGGATGGAGCTGTCATCAAAGAAGCTCTCGGAGAGAGAGGCGTCGATTGTTCAGCCATGATTCATGACGCCAGCCGTCCTACGACTGTCAAACAACGATTCATGGGGCGCGCACAACAGAGGCACCCTCATCAAATTCTCCGAGTTGACCGCGAAGTAAATACTCCTTTAGATCAACCCACGTCTGAAAAATTGCTCAATCTGATTCTGCCGATGATATCAGAATACAAGGCTATTCTTGTGAGTGATTATGCCAAAGGAGTCTGTACTCCCGAAATTTTGGCGGCTGTAATAGAAGAAGCGAGAAGAGTGGGAGTTCCAGTGATTGTTGATCCCTGCCCTGGGAGGGATTACCAGATTTATTCCGGTGCAACAGCAATCACTCCCAATCGATTGGAAACAGCACGAGCAGTTGGTTTTGAAGTCAATTCACAGGAGGATGCATTTCGTGCCGGTCGGCAGTTATGCAATGAACTACAACTGGATTATGTATTTGTCACACTCGACAGTGATGGCATCGCATTGACTCAGGCCGATGGATTGACACAAATCCTGCCTACTCGCAAACGGGAAGTGTATGACATTACCGGTGCGGGAGACATGGTGTTGGCGACGATCGGAGTGGGAAGTGCTGCCAGATTTGCCCCCGTTGATCTTGCCCGATTAGCGAATGTCGCCGGCGGCCTGGAAGTCGAACAGATTGGTGTGGTCACGATCAGCCGCGAGGAGATGATTGCGGATCTATTGATGGGGTCGCGTGTCACCAGCGAAAAAATATTACCATTGGAAGAATTGAAGCGACATGTGATGGCACGTCAAAAGCTGGGGCAAAAAGTGGTTTTGACCAATGGCTGCTTCGATGTGATGCATGTAGGACACGTGACTTATCTGGAGCAGGCAGCCGCCGAAGGAGATTGTCTGATCGTTGCCGTGAATAGTGACAGCAGTGTACGGTCCTTAAACAAAGGTACGGATCGTCCCATCTTCGGGCAAGCCCATCGCGCTTCCATGTTGGCGGCTCTTGAAGGCATTGATTATGTCGTCGTCTTTGAAGAAACAACGCCTTGCGAATTAATCAGCTTGCTCAAGCCGGATTTACTCGTCAAAGGGGGCACATACAAAAAAGAAGAAATCGTCGGCTGGGATATCGTTGAATCATATGGAGGCGAAGTCAGAACTCTGGGGGTTACTCCTGGTATTTCAACAACACAAATCCTGGGAGCCATTCGCAGTAATCAGGAGCATGAAAATGGTGCGACTGCTTTAAAACATCCCATTGAACCTCCGAAACGAAAAGCCGGATGAAAATTGCTGTTTTTTTACCGAATTGGATAGGCGATGCCGTGATGGCAACGCCGGCTCTCCGAACTATTCGTCACCAGTTTCCTGATGCAGAAATTGTGACGATTCAGAGGCCTTATGTGGCCGATGTACTGGAAGGTCTGGATAGCATTGATCGCAAGATTTCCTGGCATCGTGGGCAAAAATTGATATCCCGCTTGCGTTTTATGAAACAGTTGAGAGGCGAGAAATTTGATCTGGCTGTTCTGTTTCCCAACTCATTTCGAAGTGCCTGGCTCACATATCTGGCAGGAATACCAAAGCGAGTTGGCATCGCTCGTGACCGACGTCGATGGTTATTAACTGATGCGCTTCCAGCCAAAGACAAACAGGAACCCCATCCTGCCATTGATGAATACCTGCGAATCGCCGCCTATCTGATTGAAAAAGAGCAGACTGGATTGGAACTCTCAGAGCCTTTGTCTCGATCAATGGAACTCGTTGTTACAGAAACCGATCAGAAACGCTGGAGATCGTTTTTAGAGAAACAGTCTGCTGAATTTAGAAGCCGTCCTCTCATTTGTTTAAATCCGGGAGGTGCTTTTGGAGCTGCCAAACATTGGCCGGTAGAGCATTTTTCTGATTTAGCGCGCCGCATCGCCTCTGAATTACAGCGGTCTGTCTTAGTCGTCTGTGGCCCTGCCGAAAAAGCAGAAGCATTGCAGATTGTGGAACAAGCCGGGCATCCTCTGGTCACTTCTCTGGCAGCAGAACCACTCCATCTCGGGCTCACGAAAGCAGCGATTCAACAATCTGAATTGCTGGTCACAACCGATTCCGGACCGCGGCATTTTGCTGCCCCCTTTCAAATACCTGTGGTCACTCTGTTTGGGCCGACACACATTTTGTGGAGTGAAACGTTTTATGATCGTGGTTTGCACTTACAGCTTGATCTGGATTGTGGCCCCTGCCAGCAACGAATTTGTCCTTTAGGGCATCATCGCTGTATGAAAGAACTCGACGCCGATCAGGTATTTCAGGCTGTCGTATCCCATTTAAACTCTCAAAAAGCAAATGCAGCTTGAGCAGGTCTCAAGCTGCCCATAAGGGATCCTGGTTCTGTAAACTCGTTCGTTCGCGATTCTGATTTGCCCGATGGAGATCAGCCCGACTTTCGATATAGACAGTTTGCCAGACCATAAGGGGTATGATTCCCAGAGGCAGGATTGCAGGAGACCAGTCCGCGACAGGCAGGAGGAGACGTTCAACACTGCCTGTACCTAAGGGAATCAACATAAGCCAGGCAATGGATGCCAGCAAGGGATGACAGCGTTCTTTATAGCTGACGATCAGTGCCCAACTGGCAAGGGGCGCAGCCAGCAGGAACGTCAGTCTTTCTGTTCCGGGCCCCACCAGTAATTGCCAGCATACCCAGGTTGTGAGGGCGCCTGTGAAATAGGTTTCAGTGGAATTGCAGACCTTCGCCAGTCTGAGACACCACAATAATGCCAGTCCAGCTAATCCGAGTTGCAAGAGCGTATAGACGCGGTCATCTACATAAGTTCCGAAGTGTTCTGCAATCGTATAAGCGTCTCTTAGACCTGCTTGTCTGAGCGTACGATAAGGACCAGTCAACAGCGCATACCAATCCTGGTATTGTTGAATGACCACAGGGAAAGGACGAGTGAAGAAAGGGGGAATGACCAGCAGCGCACACGCTGCTGTGAATCGTAATGCCAACTGTCTGGGAAACCGAGCCATGAGTAATAAGGCCAATGCCACAGGCCAGAGTTTAATATGCACGGCTGCTGCCAGAATGAAGGCTGCTGCCCACCATCGCTCTTTTTTCAGGGAAACAACGGCAAAGACGGCTAACGCGAAAACCAGTGAATTACTTTGTGCCGACCAGATAGCGCGCGTACAACCAGCCAGACATAGAATCAGGAAACAGGCTTCCTGAAACTTTGACCAGTCGCCTGGGAAAATTTCTTTGATCAATAAACGTAGCGCAAAAACGAGGAGCCCGATATTCAGAGCGGACCAAAGGATGCCACCCATTGATGGCGGCAGAATTGCAAATGGTGTAAAGGCCAACGCAAATGTCGGACTATAACGATAGCCTGTTTTCTGGATGTCATTGTCATACAGACTGCGGTCAGCCCACCAGTTAATTGAAGAGTCTGCAAAGCAGGGGAAAACGGACTTTTTCTCAGGTTGAACAATGGACTTTACACTGACGGCAATCCAGAGGATCGCCCATAAAATCAAAGCTCTTTTGAGCCAGATTGCTCCGGAAGTTTCTTCAACCAGGGGAGAATTGAAATTCAATGGATATTGTGAGAAATGTTTCATGTCAGACCTGAGGCAGAGGTGTCTTACATGGAAAGACAAGTGAGGTTGTTTGGGAAGAAATATTACAACAAGGGCTTTTATTTCTTTTGGTTGATCAGGGCAAGATCAATCATTTGAAGGCGTTTGCCGGATAGAGTCTTTGAGCTGTTTTCGTAACATCCGAAAGAACGCTTTGCGGGACTTACCAGAAATGGGACCAAGGGCAGAACGTATACAAATGATTTGAAGGGAGAATGGTACGGAGATTCCTTCATGGAGGGGCTGAATTGCCAATCGGTCGAGCATATAGACTATGGCGTGAATCAGAGAATGACAATAAAGAATGCCAACAGGATCAATGAGCCAAAGCGTCGGTTGTTGCTGCGATTCACTGGCTGGTTTGACGACCACATTTTCCAGTTTAAAATCTCGATGACGGAGATGAGAACTTGCAAGACGATGGACGATCTTGCCCAGTTCTCTCGCGATTAGATATTGTCCCGACCTAGAGTAGTCTGAGCCAGATTTTAATAATTCAAAAGCAGTTGTACCTGAAATGTAAGGCATTTCTAATTGGAAATAAGGACCTGATCGATAGACGGGGGTTACCGGTTGCGGCGTATTCACACCTACAGACAGTAATTTCCAGGCACCAGTCAGTTGCCGCTGAGGCTGAGATTGGTTGAATAGAGATTTCCAGCGAAGTTTCCAGGTAACAGGCCAGCGTTTGAGTGTTGTCAGGCCACGCTCGGGTAGCTCAATTAACCATACCGAACGTAAGTCTTCTTCTTTAAGACAGCGAATTATCGTATAAGGGGTATCGTTATTAAACAATTTAAAGCAGGCATTATCTTCGTCATGTAAATCAGACAATTTCACAGGGGCTTTTCATGATTTTGTCGATTGCCCTTTTCGGGATGGCAGAATCCTGCCAAACTCTTGGCAATCTTGATGGAAACAGAGCGTTTGATAATAATTTGAGTCATTCACGTACCCTCTTTTAACAGGATCGCGCGTGGTTGACAATCTTGAAAATTGATCGACTTTCCCGTTCTACGTTGCTTCTTCGTATTTTCGTATCAAAGTTAGCTTTATGTCGTTATCAGTCATTATCATTGTAAAAAATGAAGAGGCATCGATTCGGGAGTGTCTGGCTTCAGTTGTCTGGGCGGATGAAATTATTGTGCTGGATTCCGGCAGCACAGATCAGACCATTTCAATTTGCAAGGAATATACAGACAAAGTTCATGAAACGGATTGGCCCGGTTTTGGTCCGCAGAAAAATCGTGCATTACAATATGCCACAAAAGACTGGGTGCTTTCGATTGATGCAGACGAACGGATTTCTTACGACCTGCAAACGGAAATCAAACGTATTATACAGGTGCCCGGGCGTTATGATGCCTATACCATGCCGCGCCGTTCCAATTACTGTGGGCGCTATATGAAACACAGTGGCTGGTGGCCAGACCGTGTCGTGCGACTTTTTTGCAGAGGCAAAGCACAATTCAGTGATGATCTGGTGCATGAGCGGATTATTGTGAATGGCAAAATCGGGAAGCTGAGAGAACCGATCATTCATGAATCGTTGCTGACGTTGGAACAGATTCTGAACACCATGAATTCCTACTCATCTGCCGGCGCGAAGATGATGGCTGAGGAAAAACAGACAGCGGGATTGACGAAAGCCATTTTGCATGGACTCTGGACGTTTTTGAGAACCTATATCTTTCGTGCGGGTTTTCTGGATGGTCGAGAAGGATTTATGCTGGCCGTTTCGAATGCAGAGGGAACCTATTATCGTTATTTAAAATTAATGGTCATCAATCGAGAGAATCAGGAAGAAGTCTGATCATTTCATGGCTGGATTAGCTGTCATTATTACGACTTACAACTGGCCTGCCGCTTTAGAGGTTGTCTTAGCGGGCTATCTCTCTCAACAGCGTCCGCCCGATGAATTGATCATTGCCGATGACGGTTCCACAGAAGAAACGAGATCGGTCATCGATGTATTTCGTGAACGAGCACCTTTTCCAGTAAGACATGTGTGGCATCCAGACCAGGGCTTTCGAGCGGGCGCCATTCGAAATCGAGCGATTCAAAGTACCCAGGCGGATTACATTGTATTCACAGACGGTGATTGTATTCCGGCACCCTGGTTTTTAGCTCAGCATTCGCGTCTTGCTGAGGGCCAATGGTTTCTCTCAGGCAATCGGATTTTACTCTCGCAGGAGTTTTCCCGGGAGGTCTTGGAGACGAAGATCCCCATTCATACTTGGAACCTATGGCAATTGTTGCAGGCACGTCAGCGTAAACAGATCAATCGACTCTCACCTTTATTCAGAGTCCCTCTGGGGAGTTGGTATCGAAGGCGCATCGCCAATCAATGGGAAGGTGCAAAAACCTGTAATCTTTCAGTATGGAAAGAAGACCTTCTGGCAGTGAATGGTTTTGATGAAGATTACACTGGTTGGGGAATGGAAGACTCTGATCTGGTGTTGAGATTGATCCGAAAAGGGATCTGCCATCAAGATGCCCGGTTTGCTGCTCCGGTTTTTCATATCTGGCATCCCGAAAATTCACGAGACCAACTGGAAGAAAATCAACGACGATTGCAGCAGTTGATTGAGACAGACAGAATTCAGGCCAGGGTGGGTATCGAACAGGCTTCGTCTGTTTGAGGGTGCATCTGAACTACTGCTTCCGAGAAATTTCAACGAAGAAGGCCCCGCGCGAAACACCATTACCTTCATCCAGCCAGGTTTGCAGTTTTTTCTGTCCCCGAGGAAGCTCAATGGTAAAGGTCGTTGACAGATCTCCTTCAGCCACTTTTTGTTCCTGTTTCAGGTTACCGATTTGAATACGTGCGAGCCCTTTTTTCAGGGGATGATACGCCGATTCAGGACGACAACGAAGAGTGATTTCATAGGTGCCCGCTTCGATGATATCAACGATCCAAAAGCCATTGGCAATGGGATTCCTGGCAATCAATTGATGATTCCAGGGGACTTGTGCTATGGGAGCGTGCCAATCGTGACAGGTTAGATGTGCGGGATTTTCAGAAGGGGAGCCAATGCCAATCGCGACATAACGACTGAACTGGGGAGTGAGACTTTTCCACCACTTTTCGTATTCCGCAGCGAGGTATTTCACGACACCGGCAAACTCGGCGGCTACATTTTTTGTTTGTCCCGGATCAGTCTGAATGTCATAAAGTTCTTTTTGGTTAACCAGTCTCCAGCGATCAGTCATCACAGAACTTTTTCTCCATTTTTCAGGAGATTCGATTCGCTGTGAGTGAACAATCAGTGTGCGATTACGCAGGTCATCTTGCTTCCCATTCAGAATTGGAACAAGGCTCGTACCATCCAGTTTGAGTTCACTGGAAATGGTCAGATTACAAAGTTCAGCCAGTGTCGGAAGCACATCAATATGAGCTGTTAACTGATTGATATCCCGCCCACCAGTGAGTTTTCCACCCGGCCAATGGATGTAAAAAGGAACGCGGTGGCCGCCATCATACTCGGAACCTTTCGTACCGCGCATCCCCGCATTAAAACCAGGCCAGGTGTCGATTATCACGGGTTTGCCTCTGGAAAGTCGGCGTTGCTGCTTTTTGGAAAGGTCTTTTTTCTGAGGTCGTTGAACACCGGCTGCGGTACCATTGTCAGTCATGAAGATCAGGATCGTATTCTTTTCAAGATCCCATTCCTTCAGGCGACTGATTAATCGCCCCATGTTATCATCGATGTTGGTAATCATGCCATAAAAAGGAGCCATATTTCCAGCCACGCCCTGGTTAGCATAAGGGTCGCTCTGTTTTTTATCTACCAGATAAGGGCCGTGAGGTGCGTTCGTCGAAATGTAGGCAAAAAATGGCTTGGATTTGCTGGTTTCAATAAATTTCAGTGCTTCATCAAACCAGATGTCCGTGCAATACCCTTTGAATTTTTCCTGCTTCCCCAGTCGGGAATAAGTGTCGTCGAAATAATCATTTTGCCAGTAATCGGGAGTTTGTCCCACTCCGCCGCCACCATGTTGTACGACCGTTTCGAATCCCTGATCCTGAGGTCTCAACGGGTAATTATCACCGAGATGCCATTTTCCAAATAACCCGGTTTTGTATCCATTACTTTTGAATATTTCTGCCAGCGTAACTTCATTGGTATCCATCAGAGAACGCCCCATGATGGTATGCCACACTCCGGTACGTGTGGAATAGCGTCCTGTCATTAACGCAGACCGCGTTGGCGCACAGGTGGGATCAACATGAAAGTTCGTTAATCTCAGACTTTTTTGATAAAGCTGATCCAGGTTTGGTGTTTTGATCATCTTATTGCCATGAGCGGCAATATCCCCGTATCCCTGATCATCAGTAATCACCAGAACGATATTAGGTTTTACTGAGTCTGGATTCTTAGCCGGACAGTCGGTCAAGGCGACCGACAAGATCGAGATGAAAATCAGAAGCTGCAGAATTGGTCGCATAGCCCACTCGTCATTGTGTTTTGATCTTAGAGGTGTTTCAGATATAAATCGATTATCGAAAAAGAACCGTTCCAGTTTAACTATCCATCTCTGGGAAGGGTAGCAATAAATTAAGATGTCTTATATTTATACAACTGTCACCGGCTTTTTGTTGGCTATCAACGCGATCTTTCTAGAAGAATCAGAAAAAATTAAGCAACGAATGGTGAAATCGACCATTTCCTTTTAATTCGTGACTACGCTATGATGGGCCAAAATTCAGTGTAGGTCTGGAGAGACGGAATGATCGTCGAGCGACCTCTGTTTACATCATCATAATTAATTACTGAAAAGAGCTATGGAAGCTGGAATTGTCGGTCTGCCAAATGTAGGTAAATCCACGTTATTTAACGCATTAACTGCGGCGGGAATTGCAAGTGAGAACTATCCTTTCTGTACGATTGAACCCAATGTGGGGATCGTCAATGTACCAGATCCCCGGTTGGCGATCATTCACGATTATATTCCCACCGATAAAGTAATCCCTGCCATCTTGAGGCTGGTCGATATTGCCGGAATTGTGCGTGGTGCTTCGGAAGGCGAAGGGTTGGGAAACAAATTTTTGTCACACATTCGAAATGTCGATGCCATCCTGCATGTCGTGCGTTGCTTTGAAGATAGCGATGTGATTCATGTTGAGGGTAAAGTTGATCCGATTAGTGATATCGAAACAATCGACATCGAATTAATGCTGGCTGACATGCAGACCGTCGAGACTGCTAAAGTGAAGGCAGCCAAAACAGCTCGTTCCGGGAATGCCGAAGCAAAGTCGCGGTTGGCTGTGCTGGATGCTTGTGCGGCGCGGTTAGAAAATGAACAACCCATTCGGGGCCTTTCGTTCGATAATCCGGATGAACAGAAAATTTTAAAAGGATATCAGTTTTTAACAGCCAAGCCGGTACTCTATCTGGCGAATGTGGATGAAGACGATATCAAGGGAGAAGGGGAGTTGGTGCAACGGGTCCGGGAACGAGCCGCGATTGAGGGTGGCGATGTCGTTGCCGTCTGTGGCCGTCTGGAATCGGAAATAGCAGAACTGGATGAAGCTGACCGCAGTGAGATGCTGGAAAGTGTAGATTTACAGGAACCGGCATTAGCAGTCGTGGCTCGTGCCGCCTACCATACTCTGGGGCTCCAGAGTTATTTTACTGCTGGAAAAATTGAAATTCGTGCCTGGACGATTCCCATCGGAGCGACGGGTCCTCAGGCAGCTGGAGTGATTCATTCCGATTTTGAG
>NZ_CALEMX010000284.1 GCF_937910335.1 uncultured Gimesia sp.
AGTTCCCGGATCGAATAATACCCCGTTCGTTGCCACTCCAAATGCGGAATGCCGGTTCATACTAATTCTTCCACTTCTATGTAGTTAGTGGCCCTCGTCTCCTGTTTTACGATTTGTCCTTTGCCCGTCTTTTTCTATGTAAATCGAAATTCCTTTTGGAAATTCCAGTTGCGTGAAGGTCGTTTCAGCGAGATTCTGGGGATCGAGTTCGATCCTTGTAACATGTTCCTGTCTTCGCCACGATAATTTCTGCTTTCCCTCCCGTTTCACAATAAACGAATTGTAACGATCGGTGTGGAACTTCATGGGAAACCAGACTCCGGGATGGACTTTCCGCCATTGATCAACGGTAGATTCAGCAATAGGAATCTCTTTTGACCACCTGTAAGTATAACTAAAATTACGGACAGGCAGCAGATTCCGGTCCAGTGCCAGCCAGAGTTCCCATCCGTTATGGCGGGTTCCGTTGGAGAGAATGGTATCCACCAGAATTCTTTTGCATTTCAATCCCTGGAATTCACTATCTTCAAGAAGCTGAACTTTAATTGTCGAGCCGGGAGACACATAGGATGGGTTCGGATGTGCCAGTACAGCCTGCATACCTTTCAGATATGTTGAGAGAGGAACCTTGGGGCATCCGCTACTGAGCAGGTACATGTGCGGCCGGGCGAAGCTTGTCAGGCTAGGATACTCATCTGAAATCTGACCTCGATTCTGGATTCGTTTTTGTTCCGTTTTCTCTTGTGCGTTCGAAATATGCTTCGATAGACTACGATGCGTAGATCCGTCAAATACCTGAAGCGATTCAGATTCACTATATCTGCTGCTGGGAAGATTCTGCGTTTTTTTCGGTAACCCGCCGAAATACCCAACTCTTGATCGTCCCTTGGATTTCTCTTCCAGTCGAAAATTTGCTCCCTGCAGAGTGAGAGAGTAATTTCGCTGCATTCGAATCTGCAAGTTCGGATCAGGAGCCTTAGGAAACTTCTCATAAACACTTGTAATATTGAGTTTCTGTTTTGTGTAGAGGGCCTCATTTCGCTCAACTTCGCGAATTAAATCCTGCAGTGTCTCGATCTGCTTTTTCCGGGGAGTAGAGTTCTCAGGCTTACTCTGTTTTCCCGGCTGATCGTTTTCAGCTCTACACTCAGAGACTGGATACAAGGTGACTGCTATCAGAATAATCACTGTATTGGAAATGCATAAGCCTCTTCTGGCCAGAGATTTCTGCAACAGCATGATCATTCTCCAGGATAAAAGTAAGGAAGTTTATCTGGCAATATACTACAGCATAGTCACTTTTTCGCGTCATTCACAGGAATGAATTTCAGTTTTGCCAGCCATTCAAGTGACTGTGTCTGCCACGCATCCCACATGGGTCCCTTGTAACCATTCAGACCATGCCCCCCCGATGGCAATTCAAGATACTTCGCAGGGACTTTTTTCGCTTGCAACGTTTGAAAGAAAACCTGGCTATTGACAGGCGGCACTGGTTTATCGTCGAGGGCATGCGCCAGAAACACAGGCGGCGTTTGCGCTGTAACCTGCTTTTCATTCGAGAATAAATCAATCAGTTTTTGCGATGGGTCTGGCCCTAGTAGATTCTTCCGAGAACCTTTGTGTGTATGTTTCCCCATTGTCACCACTGGATAAACCAAAATTCCAAAATCAGGACGACTGCTCTGGCGATCGATCAGATTGTCCGCCTCGGGATTGCCCGCGTCATAATGCGTCACCGCCGTTGCCGCCAGATGACCGCCCGCAGAAAAACCCATGATTCCAACACGTTTTGGGTTGATCTTCCAGCGTTTGGCATTGGCCCGGACCATGCGGATCGCCTGTTGCGCGTCCAGCAGAGGCACAAAGGACCGACCGGCTGGCAGGCGATATTCCAGCACGACTCCTGTAATTCCATGAAGATTCAGCCATTGGGCAATTCCATGACCTTCGGCGCCGGTGACTAATCGACCGTACCCACCACCAGGGCAGATGATGACCGCCGCGCCGTTGCCGTTTGCTGCACGATGCACGGTGATCTTCGCATCTGACTTCTCGAATTGGTCCTCACCAATGGGTGCTTTGCCAGTCCAAAGTGGCACGGCTTGCGGTTTGAGTTCATTGCGGGATGTGGATGAAGAAGTCGTTGGCGGTATGAGCAGGGTCGAGAGCACCTGTGCGTAAACGCGATGTCCAAAATCATTCGGGTGATTCACACCATTGCCGGTCAAATCCCAATCCTGTTTTCGCTTCAGGAATTCTGTCCAGATCGAAGTCATATCAGCCAGTGCGACACCCGTTTCACATAGTTCTGACAGCGCATCGCGGTACTGAGGAAATAAATCATGGTTGAGACGAATCCAGTTTCGATTGCCGAGCATCGTAGCCACAAGTATGAATTCGGTTTTGGGTAATTTTTCACGTATCTTTTCCATAACCGCTTTTGTGTTCGCCTGATACTCTTTCGCAGAACGCCCGGCGGCATCGTTCATGCCAAACGCGATAATAACCAGATCGGGTTCGGGCTGAACCACCTTATCAATGGCCCCCAGTACCCAGCGCGTATCTTTGCCACTGACTGAGGGGTTTGTAACTTTAACTTTGGTTTGGTAACGCTCTCCCAGATGTTGTTCTAACAGACCGGCAAACATCGGTTGATACGGCGCCCCGCCAGCCCAACCTGATGCATTACAACCAGCAGAAATACTGTCGCCAATCAGCACAATGGAAACCGGTTCGCGCTTGCGTAACTTTTGGATCGTGCGAGGCAACGCTTTCTCATTAAATGTCGGCACAATCCCGTTCCAGTCGATCGGTGCATGCTTGTAAGTGATGCAGGTCTGCATGTCGTGATATTCAAGTTTTGCTCCGAAAAAGATCTCACCGTGTCCATCACGATGCGTCAATTTGTGGCGCTGCGAACCGGCAGGGCGACGCAGTTGGGTCCACATGCGCGAAGTGATTCTTGACTTCTTCGGAAGTATGATTTCACGAGATCCAGGCTTCCAGAGATAGTCCCGGCCCTCTTCATAAGTGATATCACCCGCCGAATTGCGTACACTCAGGACTTTCTCCACAGGAAACAGCACGGACGCTTTCGTATTCCCTGTTTTCAGATCGCGGATAAACAGCATCGATTCACCTTCAATGGTGTCACCACGCCAAAACGGTCTTAAGAGTTCAGGTGCGTACTTCCACTTTGATGGTGTTGGATCGGCGGCCAGCGACGTTGCCGCTCCCAGCAAAAATAGAATGCAGACATTCATGATACCAATCAGGAACCGCTCTTTTTTTACAACACCAGTTGCGTAATGAGACAGGCGCCGATGACAATTCAATAAATACTGTTTCACAAGAATCTCCGTGGATGAGTTTAGATATCTGTTATTTATAATGTATGTTCAACACTTTGGGTCGAACTCAATCGAGTGCCAGCTTAACACGCCGCGATGTACGTTCCCTAACGGGTAAACCAACCTGGATTACAACCGAGCCCTCGTTCGTTTTGGCATTCGCATAATCAGGCACATCCCTGGGGTAGATCGCTTCGACAGATTTCACGGAAGCGGCCTTCCCGTTCACTTGAAGATTACCAAACGTGACTGTGACCTTGGGGATCTCTGTTACAGGTATACGTTGACCATAGATTTCGACAAAACTGGCGACTTTAGGTGACAGCATAAGGTTCTTCCCCTTGAATCGCAAAGCTCCGATGAAAATGTTCTCATCTTTCTCATGCACATAAACAAACGCGCCAACCCAGGTATAAGGTTTGTTTTCGATCATTTCCTGGTCCATGCGAACGATCTTGTACGTGTAAATTCCCTTAGACCATTTATACGGACGGCGGATACTCACAAAATCACCCTCATGCCCCGAACTTTGCAAGAAGCCACCGAGTGAAGGACGTATGGCATCCAGGCTACGCTCGCCCCACATCGACATCAGAAAGCCAGGGCCAATTTTACGAAGTTGATTATTCTGCTTAGTATTACCGTCGGCCTGAGTCTGAATCCCACCATAAAAGGGTGTCTTACTGAGATGACCCAGTCCAATAGGCGAGATGTAGAGATTTTGCGTAGAGGGAACGTCATCACTAATCGAGACATCTACGCTGTAACTCTCGAACAAAGTGTCCTCGCCAATGTCCCACCACAGATCAACCAGATGCCAGGGCATCCGGACATACTGCTTCTCCTCTGCAGCGACGGGTGATACGAGAAAGCAGAGCCCCACGATCAAAAGACCGAATCGAATTAGTTTGTACCGAGACATTTAAGCTACCTTTACCGCCTGTTACAGTTGTTTTTACTAATGATTCATTCACACTTCCTTCTCATTACACCTTATTGATTCTAATTATCAATATGCAACCTGTTTATGGCATAGAACGATAAAATGAAACGGAAAATAATGGATCGGGACTCAAAAAAATTCGTGAGTTTCCTGTCTTTCGTGGTCGTAAAAAAATAAGATGCTTTAGTCTGATACAATATTTCGAATTACAAATTTGTTCACGGAGGACCACCCATTCCGCTACCACCCTTTCACTTCTGTCCGGGATTACTCGCGAAAGCCTTTAGTCCCCGTCAATTCTGGCTCTCATCGTTTATCGTCGCGAATATTCTTATCGATCTTGAAGTCCTGTATTATCTCAGCAGGAATGATCCTCCCATTCATCGCTACCTGCATACATACGTGGGTGGCACCGCGATGGGTTTAGCCGCTGGTTTGCTGATGTTCGGCGTCATTCTAATATTGTGTCGTGTTTTACCTGCCCATTCGCGCTGGGTCGAACGAGTCACACAGACACCCAAACGCCGCTTGCTAGCGCAGTCAATGGTCGCTGGCCTGATTGGTGGCATGACACATATTCTGCTTGACAGCTTCATGCATGCCGAGATGAATCCGTTCTGGCCCTTCGTGGAAGGGAATACGTTAACCGGAATGATCAGCATGGGCGCACTACATATAGGTTTGGCAGCGATTGGCTTTTTCGGCCTGATCTTCTGGCTGCTGCTTCGAGAATCAAGCAAATAAAACTTCATCAGCTTTATTCTTGTACGACAGCAAACACTCCGCCACCATCGCTCCCGCAATCATGTTTTCGTGAGTTTCGTGTTAGAAAAAATCCTATCGTTGAGATAGTAGTCTACCAAGCGAGTTTAACTCTTTAATAACTTGATTCAAGATGTAAAACGGGTGCTTACTGAATCAACAACGACATATCCATCTGGCAAAGAGGCTTGCCAGACCCGGTAGTCACGACCTGCACGAAGTTCATCAAGCTTGCCTTCCGGTTCGCCCTTGGGCCGAACATTAAGTGGAAACAAAACAAGAAAGAGATTCACATTCACGTTTGCGAGTACATCTGGAAGTGGTAATTCACCATACATATCTGCGCGATCGGGTCGTGTACCGAGACTCGTCCATTGCCTTACATCGGGAGTAAGGTGAAGCGTTTGCTCACTCCAGTCCTCTTTAACTTCGATTGGCTGACCTGTAAGTACCCACCCCGAGCAAATCCCGTTTTGCTGGCTCTGAACAAGTAGCACTAATTGTGCGCCCTGCAGAAGAAGTTCGCCGCGCAGTCGAATTTGGAATTCGGCGTTTGTGAAATTGGTGGAATGGTTCTCATGAATAAATCGATTGAAACCACCACTTTCCTTGAGGGCCTCATTAAGTGGACCGCGGGTAACGATGCCACATAATAGCGACAGATAACCGGCTCCATGAGGCGGCGCATGGTTGTAGTCAATCCACCACGGTCCATACGAAGCGATAGTCTGATCTTTGTACTCTAACGGCATCGGGCCAGAGAAATTGTCCTGGAAACCATACCAGCCTCCCGGACCGTCTCTAAACTCTTCGACGTAACTCGTTTTTTTCCGAAGCCTGACTGATCGTCAGGATGCTCACTTACATTATGAGAATTTGGATTCATTCCAAGAGATATCCTGATTTACAAAAGTTCCGATTTCAGTAACTGGTTCAGTTCAAACGTCAACAATCTCTTCTTTGAGACTCAAAACAAAACCCACGATATCATCACATTCCTGTTGTGGAACCTGTAAGGATTTCATCGTTTCACCTGCATGCCCGAGAAAAATCGACCAGTCGCTTTCACTGATCTTCATGCCTGCGTGCGTCGTAATCATATTTCGGCCAGTATAATACACGGGACCGCCGGCGTTTGAGCAGAGGAAGTCAATCAGCAGTTGCTTCTCTCGTTCTACACCATCCGCGCCTCGGTTTTCCCAGAAACGACCCAGTTGATTGTCACCCTGTAGTCGTGGCAGTAAGTCGTTCGCAAAGACGGTGATCCCATCGTAACCACCAAGTCGTTCGTAAAGTGAGGGTTGATTCATGTTTTCTCCATGCTGTCAGACTTTATGTGTTGCAGAAATAAAAATCCTACCAAACTGAACTGATCTGTCAACAGTCTGTTTCGTCTCAGCGCGACGCATTAAAAATCGGATCCCTCTGCATGCCAAATCGTATATCCGAAATTCAGATCGTATGGATTCAGCACCCGATGGACGCGAGAGTCAAGCGTCGATAAAATGGTCAACTGCCCAAACGCGCATCGACTCCAGCCTTCATTCCAGTTCTACAGAACCGGGTAAGACTGCTGATACTTCAAAAGGATAGTGAATCATGAAAAAAGTTCATATGTTGATATTGATCTGGTTACTCACTCCCACGCTGGTGATGGCACAAGCTGCTCCTGAAAAACCAGAGTATTTCAACCAGAGTGTCGCAGACTCCAATCCACTCCGCACCGAACAGGCACGTGAGTTGGATGAATACATCAAAACGATAGCGGCTGACAGATCGCGATTCCAAAAACTCTTCAAGCCGGACTATTCCTCACCACAGGCCTTTGAAAAATCAGCCTTACCTCTCCGAAAGGCATTCAGCGACAGCATCGGTTACCCACCGCCGGGCAAGCGACCAGTAAAACAAGCAACGTTTCAGCAAATTGGTGAAGACGCGATCGGCGTCTATTACCGCGCAATGATCCCGATTCTGCCGGGAGTCCATAGCGAAGGTATCTACATTGTCCCGAAATCAGCACAGGGCAAGACACCACTCATCATATCGATGCACGGCGGCGGTGGTTCACCCGAAGTGGCATTGTTTAACGGCGGGTCCAACTACAACGATATGGTTCGCGGTGCTGTCAAACGAGGCTACCTTGTTTACGCGCCGCAGCATCTCTTCCGGGTGGATGGCTACCCTAAAGATATTCGTCATCAGATCGATAGTCGAATGCGACTCATCGGAACCAGCATCACCGCGGTCGAAATCGCAAAGATTACGTTTGCTTTAGATGAACTCATCAAACGACCAGAAGTCGACAGCGACCGCATCGGCATGGTAGGCCTCTCGTATGGCGGTTATTATGCACAGATGACACCCGCCATTGATACACGCATTAAGGTCTCTGTAGCGAGCTGTTACTTCGGCGTGCAGGAAGGTCGATACGCCGAGAGCGAATTGTCCGTTCCCTCCGACTTTCGATTTATGAATCGGCTCACTCTCTTTAACGATGCAGATCTCGTCGCACTCATCTGCCCGCGAGCCCTACAGATTCAGGCCGGATCAAAAGACAGAGCTTCACACCGGGAAACAGGAAAAAATATCGCGCCCCGAGCCGCTGCTTTTTATAAAAAACTCAACCTCAGCAATCGCTTTCAATATGTCATCTTCGAAGGCGGCCACGAATTCGACGACGCCTCAGCCTGGACCTTCGTAAAAAAACACCTGTGAAAGATTCCGTTTCGTTTTAGAAACAAAGAAAGGGTTTATTTCTGCTTAAGCCGATAGTTCGGAATTTCAGGCAACTCCCATAATGTTGCCCCCCCATAAGAGGTAGTAATGAATGACTTATTATCGGGAAGGAAAACAATGTTTTTGACTTCATCAAAATGATGTATAGGCTCAATGATTGCTTCACCGGTTCTGGTGTCCCAGACACGTGCATGATAATCTTTGCTACCCGTCACTAATCGTTTCCCATCAGGACTGAATACAACGACAATGACCTCTTCCTCATGCTTGAGTGGCTTCCCTTTGATCTTACCGGTAGACACATTCCAGATCCGTGCAAAACCATCGCGGCATCCGGTGACAACCGTTTTACTGTCAGGACTGAAGGCCACGACGTCTACCACGTCTTCATGCTCCAATCGTTTAATTGGTTGTGCGGTAGAAACATCCCACAAGAAAGCGGCATCAGCATAGCAGCCGGTAAGGATGAGCTTTCCATCAGGGCTGAAGGCGCTATCTTCCACAGACCCATCATGCCTGAGTGGCTTTCCTACTTGTTTTCTTGTTTTCAAATTCCATAAATGCCCCTTTGACCCAGCCAGCGAAAGCATATACTTACCGTCCGGGCTGAATTTGATATCTTGAATCGAAGCCTCATGCTGAAAAGGCTCTCCCTGCGGTTCTCCAGTTTCTGCATCCCATAAACGAACTGTCTTGTCCCATCCACCGCTGGCTACCGTTTTTCCATCAGGATGAAACGCAACATGCATGACATATTTATCATGCTGAAGTACCTTTCCTTTTGGCTTGGATGTGTTAGTACCCCACAGTCGGGCCGTCTGATCTTCACTTCCTGTGATGACAGTTTTACCATCAGGAGCAAAAGCGGAATCATAGACCGCTTTAGTATGCTTTAGAGATTTTCCCTTCTGTGTCCCTGAAGAGATATACCAGAGCTTGGCCAAGCCATCATTGCCCCCCGTCATCAGCACCTTTCCATCGGGACTCAGTGCGATCTGGTTAATAAAGGAACCATGCGGAAATTCTCGAATTTCGGCTGCTCTTCTACGTATTGCCAGTGGCTTTTCATACGGTTGCCCCTCCAGGGCGTCCCATAAATAGACAGCGTCTACACTTCCCGTAGCGATTGTTTTCCCATCGGGAGAGAACGCAACAACACTCACTGCCCCCGCATGCTGAATTGGCATCCGGGTTATGAAGCCGCTTTCGACATCCCATACATAAGCCAGTTCACCGGCTGCTGAGATCATCGTCTTGCTGTCAGGACTGATAGCAAGATGGCTGACCTTACTTTCATGCATAAAGCCGTATTCATACATTTCACGCGTGATTGCATCCCAGAGGTGGATCGTCTTATCATCACTTCCCGTTGCAATCATCTTGCCATCTGCAGTGAAAGCAATCACCTTCACTCGAGCTCGATAATTGAACGATTTATATTTCTGAAACTGACCACTGGCAACATCCCACTGAATTACGGCTTTCCCTGGCCTGTCGCAAACCACAAATTGACGATCCGGATTCAACGAGAATCCCCGATGGTAAAAACTATTTTTGATAGGTTCGCCTAATGATTTTTCACTGATAGCGTCCCAGAGTTGCGTTTTCCCCATTTTGGATACAGCCAGCGTTTTGCCATCATAACTGAATGTGCGACTCTCCCGTGGATCTATCTCAGAAAAAGCCTCGCCCTTGAATCGACCCGTGTTCACATCCCAGAGACGCACCCGCTTGTCGACGTACTCGGTCAGCACATCATCACTTCCGGTAACAACCGTCTGTCCGTCATCTGAAAAGGCAACGGAAGTCACAGGGCCACGATGCTTCCAGGGTTTTCCAATCGATTTACCGGTCTTTGCATCCCAGAGCTGAGCCGTAAAGTCTTCACTGCCTGTCACGATCTTTTGACCATCGGGGCTGAATGCAATCGAATGCACAGGACCATCGTGCTGAAGTTTACCATGAAATACGGGAGGAAAATTCGTGGTACCAGCTGTCGCTGCTTTTGATGTATTTTTAGGTGGTACTTCCGATTTAGGAATGGCTGTTGTTTTACTGTCAGCATCTTTCTTGCCAACTCTCCACAGTAATATAATTTTTCCACTGGCTGTCACCGCTGTCTTACCATCCGGACTGAAAGCAACGTCATTCACGACCTCTTTGTGATAGAACAAATTACCGATTTTTTCATTCGTTGCTGCATCCCACATCCATGTTTCACTACCGCCTGTTAAAATGGTTTTTCCGTCCGGGCTATAGACGGCTGAATGAAAGGTGATTGTCGGCTTAAGTGGCTTTCCTTTAGGTTGACCACTGGCGATATCCCATTGCCGGACTTCGCCCACTGATCCCGCCAATAAAATCGTTTTACTGTCAGGGCTGAAGGTGACCGAAACAACCTCTTTAGGATGTTTGAAGACTTTTGTCAGAGGTTGTTTTGTCACGGTATCCCAAAGTTGAGCCATGCCTTCCTCTAAGACTTTACCTCCTCCGACTGCCAAGTACTTTCCATCGGGACTGAAAGCAACTGTTTTGATAAACGGTTTAATGTCCAGTTCTTCACCAATTTTCTGACGACTTTTCACATCCCAGAGCTGCACATCATATCCACTGACTGATGCGAGAATTTTTCCATCAGGACTGATGGCCAGATCTTTCACTTCACTATTAAGCTCTAAGGGATCACCAATGGGCGCCCCAGTTTCCACATTCCAGAACCGAAGGTTGTAATCATCATCACCCGTAATCACCGTTTTTCCATCGGGACTGAAAGCGACTGTATTCACATAAGACTCGTGCTTAAGAGGTTTCCCGATCAGCTCCCCCGTCTCAACATCCCACAGACGCGCGGTATTATCATCACTGCCTGAGATCAGGGTTTTACCATCAGGACTGAACGCCACCGCTCTCACTTCATCACGATGTTTGAGGATGTCAACCGTTAGCTGATCTTTTGAAACATCCCACGTCAGATGTTTTTTGAGGCTTTCAGGATCATATTTCTTTGCCTCTTCAGAGAGCGGTATTTTTCCTGTTTCCCAGATGCGGACAGAAGTACCACTGACAGAAAGCACAGATTTGCCATCCGGGCTGAAGGCGACCGAGTTGATCGAATCTGTATGCTGAAGTGGCCCTGCAATCGGACGACGGCTCGCAACATTCCAGATAAATGCGGTCTGATCCTTGCTGCCGGTAATGACAGTTTTACCATCGGGACTCTGATCAAGATCATTGATCGAATCCTGATGCTGAAAAGCATCGCCGAGAGATTCACCAGTCTCGCTGTTCCAGAAGTGAACCGTCTTATCTTTGACTCCGGAAAGGGAATCAGAAAAACTCATAATGGACCCCGAGGTCATTAATGTCTTCCCATCTGCGCTGAATACAACTGATTCTACAACCCCTTTATGCACACATGGCTTCCCCTTTGACTTTCCGGTATCAACATCCCAGAGTCGAGCCTGGTTTGTTATACTCCCGGTAGCGATGGTCTTCCCATCCGGACTGAAGGCGACTTTGATTACAGGTCCGTTCTGTTTGAGCGTTTCACTTTTAGGCTGTCCCGTTTTGAGATCCCACAATCGAGAGCCTCCCATACTACCAATCAAAACAGTCTGGCCATCGGGGCTGAATACCGCGGAAAGGATAAGGCCCGGATTCTTCAAGAGGTCTCCTTTTGACTGGCCAGTAGCGATATCCCACTTCAAGAGCTTTCCGTCTTCGCTCCCTAAAATAAAAGTGTTACTGTCAGATCCGAACAGAACGACGCTCAACTTTTTATGGTTAATCGGCTCCCCTTTCTGTTGTCCAGTGGCAGCATCCCATACATGGATTGCACCACCGAAGCCGTTCGTCACTACCAGTTTCCCATCCGGACTGAAGACCGCGCCATAAACATTCTTTGGATGCTTTAAGATGATCTCTCCCAGTGGACCACGTGGCGCATTTTTACGGGAGGTCATATGGTTCTTGCTTCCTGTTACGGATTTTTTACCTTGATTCGAATTGGTAGATGTCGTTTTCGTCTGTTTCTTCTTTTGGGGAAGTCTTCCCGTTGATTGCAAGGTAGCAGTACTTACCAGATAGGCCGCGTCCTTGCATCCTACTAATGTCTTTTGACTATCGGGGCTGAAAGCAAAGGTCTGGATTACATTATCATGTGAAAGTGGTTTCGCTTGGGGCGTATTGCCCGTGAGATTCCAAAGTACAAATGACTCTTCTCCTTTTTTATAATATTTCGCAATGACACTTTTATTATCAGGAAGGAATGAGAGTTCCCGAATCTCATCTTGATACTTGAAAGGCTTCCCTTTGATCTTTTTGCTGTCAAAGTCCCACAAATAAGCAGCGCCATCTTTCGTACCCGTCACCAAATTCTTACCATCAGAACTAAGAGCCACCGCACTGACTTCGGAATCATGTTGAAAAGAGTCCTCTTTAAGTTGCCTGCTGGCTACATCCCACAGACTGAGTGACTTCGTTCCTGTTGCCGTGATGAGAGTCTTGCCATCTGGACTCATTGCGAATGACTTGATATAGGAACTTCCATTCTCAAGGGGAGGATTCACTAGAACCCGACTACTTTCAACATCATAAAGATATAAAGCGTTTTTACTGACAGCAAACAGTGTCTTACCTTCAGGACTGAATGAGAGATGTAAGACAGGCCCTTTTACATGTTCTTTTACTCCTTTTCTTTTTCCTGTTGCGACATCCCAAAATAAAATAGTCTTGTCTGTACCTCCTGTAATCAAAGTTTTGTTATCAGGACTGAAGGCTACTGCACTGATTCGGCCAAATAAATGCCCGACTGACTCTCCCTTAGCCTGCCCGCTGTCAGCATTTACAAGGAGCGCTGTACCGTCATGACTCGCCATAACCAGTGTCTTACCATCGGGACTGAAGGCTATTGTTTCGACGGGACCTCGAAAGCGAAACGGTTTCCCTTTGGGTTTACCACTGGCCACATCCCACAACCTCGCTGATTTGCCGTTCCAACTTCCTGTGACTACTGTTTCGCCATCAGGACTGAAGACTGCAGTAATCACTTCTTTTTGATGCTCAAGTGGTCCTTCGTATTGCGGTATCTTCGCATGCTTTTTATCACCAGATTGTTCTTCCTTTTGACAGGCAACGGTAAAAGCAACAGAGAGAAGTACGGCTAAGAATTTGATAACCTCGATTGCGCTGGAGCGATATCCGGATTTTATTATTTTTTGTGGCTCAGGAAATGACGTCGGTTGCATACTCATTCTGCTGCTCCATCATCACCTTACGGGATGATTTGATATCGTAAGAGGAAGTTCACCGGTTGACTGTAAATATGAGTTTACCAACTCGTATGATCACGTTGACAAATGGTGGCTGGTTTTGCCAGTTCAAGTCAGTGAATATCTAGGCAAAATGACAAGAAATGAAAGAGTTAAATCCAGAAATTATGCAGACTCTCTATCATTAATTTCAGAGGGCTAGGGACGTCGTTTCACTCTTTGAAGGATTTAGAAGAGAGAACCGTTAATCCAGATCTGGTCAGGACATTAACGAGAAAAGATGGTGTCTGGCAAACTGTCATCGCACTGTTCATGGTCGCAAGATTTTTTACGCCAATGATCTATCCCGATTGCTGAGAACGACGATGTGTCCCATCACCTCTTCGCCGTATTCCATTCTCAAGAACTCTTCGTGATGAACGTCTACTGTTAATCCTGCAGATCGGGCGACTTGCTTGATATACTCGAAATGATGTGCGTACCGCCCGGAATCAGTCAGCTCATATCCGGGTTGCTCGCACCGTTCAACACTGAAAGCAATCGCGCCACCTCTTTTCAAGAGTTGCGATGCTGGCTGAATGACCTGTGATAAATCACCAAAATAAATCAGTGTGTCGCAGGCAACAATCAGGTCATACCGTTTACCTGCCTCAGATTCGATTATTGCTTCAGCCCCTTTCAGCCAGGATGTAATTTCGGCGACTTCCAGAGAATCGTACAAATTTCGTTTGCGTGCCATAGATATCATCTCAGAGGAAAGGTCGATGCCATCCAGCACACCGGCACGCTCGCGCAGACGTTCTCCTGAGAGTCCCGTGCCACAGCCCAGATCAAGAATCTTCAAATCCGTACGTCCCGGGAAGACCAGTTCGATTGCTTCGCTCAGTTTTTCAGGAACCACATATTCAAGCTCTTCGATCAAATTCGAATCATAGAAAGAAGAAAATCGTTCGTAGAGCTGCTGAATACACTTGTCGGGCATACGAGAAGGTGGTGCTTCGTCTCGCAGCGCCACGAGAATGTGCTGGACCTCTGCGTCGTCGGGTTCAATGGTCAGATAATGTTCATAGCTGTTTCTGGCTGCTTCACGCTGCCCGGCTATATGTGCCAACTCGCCCAGGTCTGCCCATTTGGAAGCACACTCAGGTTTAAGTTCAGCCGCCTGTTTCTGACACAGATACGCTGTCTGGATCTTACCTCGCTCTCGCAGTCGATCGGCCAACTTAGCCAGTTGATCGGCTGATAATGACTCATGTTTCGTGGGTTTACCATGACCGGAAACCAACAGGTCGTTCTCAAGTGCTTCACTAACCCACGCGCGCAAGGCGGCGGTTTCATCTTTGGGTAAAAGGGCACGAACCAATGATTCAATCTGTTCAATCTCGCGTGTACCATCACACAACTCAACGATCAAAGAGGCGGTTGCGTTGAGTCGATGCAATCGATCCGTTTCCGTATCGTAGGCTACGTAACCATCAGCTAGGGGCGATACGAGAACCGTGCTTTTGAGTCGTGGTTTGAGCATCAGGAAATCTCGGTAGAGGAATCGAAAGAAACAGGCCGGATAGCGGAAAATACTTCCCGGCCTGTGAACTTTCAGAATCAAACCGTTTTCAAAATAGTATTAAGAAAGACGGCTCAGCAAACATGTATTACGAAACGATCGTTGAGTTATTCCTCGTCATTTCCGCTTCTTTCACCCTTTCCTTTGCCGCTGCCTTTTCCTTTTCCACCACCTTTGCCCTTACCTTTTCCTTCGCATCCACCACTACCTTTTCCTGATCCACTGCTACCCTTTCCAGATCCACCTTGATTTCCTTTCCCTTTTCCTCCACCACTATTGCTGCCTTTGCCTTTGCCACCGCCTTTACCTTTGCCACCTCTTTGCTCAAGCTCTTCAGCAAACGCCGTTGACGACATCAAAGGTAAAGCAGCGGCAGTAGCCGTACCAAGCAGTATCTTGCGCAGAAAATCACGTCGATCCGGATCGACGTGCGAAAGTGTGTTCTCAATCGATTCGATCAGTTCCTTGTCAGTCATTGTTTTCTCTCCCGAATGTGCATGCGATGAACATCGCGCGGTCAATGAAGATATGAAGGCCCCGTAATGTAACGCTCAAACTGTCGAATAGTTTCGTAGTATTCTCAAATTTCCAGAAATTTATTTCCGATTGAGCAGGGTTCAAATCCTCACTAAAGGTTTTGGCATCTCTTGAGAGTAGGAATTAATGTGATTAGGGGGCGGCACTGGTTCTTTGCTTCTCCGCGATAGACAAGCATAAGATTTCCGATAATCCACCTGATGCGTTGCCCACACTTGCTTATTCCATGAATAGTCTATCAGTCGCGTGGCGAACGAAACGGTTCTTGATACAATCAAGAACCAGAGAACCTGACAGTAGTCATGGCTCACAACACGGTAATTTTCTTTTCATCACCTTGGAGTTCGTTCGTGAATAAATCGGTTGAATCTAGGGCACAGGATGAACGGGGCGGGGGGTATGATCGCCCATATGGTCAGCCGAAACAAAGTCGATCTGCAGCTGTCGCCCGCCATGGCATGGTGGCCACCAGTCAGCCCCTGGCCGCTCAGGTCGGGTTAGACATTCTGAAGTCAGGCGGCAATGCCGTTGATGCGGCGATTGCCGTGAATGCCATGCTCGGCGTCGTTGAACCGATGAGTTGCGGAATCGGCGGCGATCTCTTCGCAATATACTGGGATGCCAAGTCACAACAGATGTTCGGCTTGAATGCCAGCGGGCGAAGCCCTCACAATCTAACCCGAGATGTATTTGCGAAGCAACAACTAAAATCGATTCCATTCGACGGGTTGTTAAGCTGGTCAATACCCGGCTGTGTCAGCGGTTGGGATACCCTAAACAAGCGGTTTGGCACGAAATCACTGGCGGAGTTATTAACGCCATCCATTCAAACCGCCGAAGCAGGATTCCCCGTGACCGAAATCATCGCCGGTTACTGGAAGGACGCGGCTGAGAAGCTTACACGCTGGCCCGATTCGGCTGAGACATTTCTAATCGATGGTTTACGTGCACCCCGTGAAGCAGAACTCTTTCATAATCCGCGTCTGGCACACACGTATCAGTTAATTGCGGAGAAAGGCAGTCAGGAATTTTATGAAGGTTCGATTGCAGAACGCATTGTCAATTTCAGCCAGCAGCACGGCGGACATTTTTCTTTACAGGATCTGGCGGATCACCGTGATGACTGGATTGATCCGGTTTCGACCAACTACCGCGGCTACGATGTCTGGGAACTGCCTCCCAGCGGGCAGGGAATCGCGGCGCTGGAAATATTGAATCTGCTGGAGCAGTTTGATCTCGAATCAATGGGAGCCGGCAGCGCCGCGTTTTGGCATTTGTTTGTGGAAGCAAAAAAACTGGCCTATGCAGACCGTGCCAAATTTTATGCGGATCCGGATTTCGAAAATGTGCCTGTGAAAGAGCTGATTTCAAAAGCATACGCGAATCGGCAACGCCAGCGTATCAATCTTAATCAGGCGGCTGCCAACGTGCCAGCCGGTGATCCCATTTTACAAAATGGAGACACCGTCTATTTGTCCGTTGTTGATAAAGATCGAAACTGCTGTTCGTTGATCCAGAGTAACTTTCACGGATTTGGATCTTATGTCACGCCCGGCGATCTGGGCTTTGTAATGCAGAATCGGGGCGCCCTGTTTGCATTAGAGGAGTCGCATCTCAATCGCCTGGAACCACACAAGCGGCCCTTTCATACAATTATTCCCGTGATGGTAACACACAACAATCAGCCCTGGTTTTGTTTTGGTGTGATGGGCGGTGATATGCAACCTCAGGGGCATGTGCAGGTTTTGGTGAACCTGATCGATTTCAAAATGAACGTACAAGCCGCCGGCGATGCAGCTCGCGTAAGGCATCTGGGAGATGCGACTCCCACGGGAGAACCCGCGCAAGGCGTCGGAACGGTGGCCGTCGAATCAGGAGTCTCAGATCAGGTCGTTAAAGAGTTAGAACAAAAAGGGCATCATGTGATTCGGTCAATGGGCGAGTTTGGCGGATATCAGGGAATCATGATCGACAGGGAAGCGGGGACCCTGAAAGGAGCCACCGAATCACGCAAAGACGGGCTCGCCATCGGTTACTAATGACGAACTTACAAAAGAACCCATTTCACTATGCACGATGAATCTGAAACAGAGCCGACGCCTGATATTTTAGAATCGCAATATCAACGCGATTTAAAATGGACGATCCAAAGCCCGTCATTGATCATCGATTCCCAGGAAGAAAATGGAATTTATGATTTTGAAAACGCAACGTCCATTGATGAGCGCGAACTGAAAGCCTTTCTAGCTCCTTATGCCAAATTCCGAGTCGGCCAGTATTTCGAAGGACTGGTACTGTATTGGCTGGACAAAATATGCCACTTGAAAATCGTCGCACAACAACAGCAAATTCGTGAAGGCAATCAAACCATCGGCGAAATCGATTTTCTTTTCGAAGATGCTGCAGGTAGACTGAATCATTGGGAAACAGCGGTCAAATTCTTCCTGTATTATCCAGAAGACAACACAACGGGAAGCCACTTTATTGGTCCCAACGTTTCTGATTGGTTTGAAAAGAAAGTCAAACGTTTATTGCAACATCAACTTCCCTTTGGCAAAAAAAATTTCCCTGAAATAACGCTGAGTAAAGCATTCGTGAAAGGCATGATTTTTTATCATCCGCACGTGACGCCACCAACTCAACTACCCGAAAAGATGTCCGCCGCGCATTTAAGGGGCACCTGGATTCACCACTCCGAACTCTCCTGGCTGAATGACCCAAGCAAAGAGCGCCTGTTTCGAGTAATGCATAAACCGTACTGGCTCTCTCCCGAAGTCAGCAGTTCAGAAAATAAAGATCAGAAATCATTTGAAGAACTAAAGTCTGAACTTGAAACACACTTCATGAATAAAGAATGGCCGGTTCTCATCAGCGTCTTAACGTGTCAACAATCGATTTGCCATGAAATCGACCGCGTTTTCGTCGTCGCAGAATCCTGGCCGCAACTTTAAAAAGAGAGTTCTGAGACGTAAAGAGTTTCTCTCAGAAACCTCATCTCCGATCTCGGATATTTCAGATAAATCAGAAAAAATTTAAACCCATTCAGCAGAAGTCACGTTCCACAGAGTATAACGGATACCATCAGTGAAATTTCGACTCAGTCAGAAAATATGACACTTAATGAGCCAGAACATAAAAGATCCGACGCCCGGCAGATTGAAGAAAGTATTCCGTTCCAAATGGTTCTGGGGACTGGGAGTCCTCTCAGTTCTCATTCTATTGACGCTGATCGCCATTCCGGCGGTACATAATCACAGAGTCATTCAAAGAATTAGCGCACTCGGTGGCAGTTTTGGTGTCATTGAACCGGATGCGAATACGGTTCCTATACTCTCAAGGTTTCGCTTCAACATCTGGGGGAATAATACATTCATTAAACTTGATTCGATTTCACGACTTTATTTGCACAATACTTCTGTCGGGGATTCAGACTTAAACTGGCTGAGTGACTTAACGAATCTGGAATGTCTCTATCTCAGTAAGACACAAGTCAGTGATGCCGGACTAGACCGCTTGAAAAGTTTTACAAAACTCGAATTTCTTTTTCTTAACGATACACAAGTGGGTAATGCTGGATTGATTCATTTGAAAGGCCTGGCGAATCTAAAACATCTTTATCTACATAATACACAAGTGAGTGACGCGGGGTTGATTCATCTGAAAGGTCACCAAAAGTTAGAACGACTCTGGCTCGATCAAACTAATATCACCGATTCAGGCCTTTTACATCTGAAGAAATTCAAGCGTCTGAAACGCCTCAGTCTTAAGGGCACAAAAGTGACTGATTCAGGAATAATTCAACTCACTGATTTGAAGGACCTGAATTATCTTGATTTGAGCAACACACAAATTACGGATGCTGGACTAATGCAACTCAAAGAGTGTTCGAATCTAGGCACGCTCTATGTCAAGGATACACAAGTAACGGAGGCAGGATTGGCTCAACTGAAAGCCTTATTACCAGATTGTGTGATCACTGCCGGGCCGTAAGCCTCACTTCCTGAAAATAATTCCAAGGTACCGTAAGCGAATTGCGTTTATTTCTTTTCCAAAACACGTCGGTCTAAAATAACCAGACTGTTCCCTTCACGGGAGGCGACAAACAACAAATTGCCTCGGACAGCCACGCCGTATGTTTTCTTCAGCAGTACCGGATCGCGATAGGCTGTCAGGAATTGAGGTTGCCGGGAGTTGGATATATCAACCACAGCAACGCCGTTGCCTTCGACCATCGGCAGATAGGCCCGGTTTCCTGCAACAATACAACGGTTCGGCTTGCCCAGTCGTTTATCGACCAGTTTGCCCTGGAGTCGAGGATGGCCTGGTTCAGAAATGTCAAAAATGAGAAACGCGTTGTTATTCCAGTAAACGGAATAATAAAGATCACCGACGGCATCGCCGCTCACCTGACCAATATCCGGTCCGAAGACTTGCGTCACTAATCGCGGCTGACCAGGATCTTTCACATTCACCACGGCTAAACGATTACGACTGCCAAAAATGGTTCCCACCAAAGCATAATCGCCACGCAGCATCACGCTGAACGGGCCATCATTTTCTGTGGTAATCGAGACGGATCCCACAACCGTTGGTTGTTTTGGGTTGTGAACGTCAACTATAAAGAGTTTCTTCTCGGTCAGATTGGGAATATAGCAGTAACCATCTCGGTAGGCGGCTTTATAGAGCACGCCTTTCCCGCCAACCTTTACAGAACCAAGCAAACGTGGGGATGTCTTATCCATTACATCAATCACCAGCAGTCGTTGAGTGCTCATGGATGTGAGGTAAACCGTATTTCCATTAATGGCAAAGCCGGCGGCTTCACCCAGTTGGGAATGAGTAAAGCTGGAAACAACCTTGGGATGCGCAGGATCTTTGATCGAACAAATTGTAAGCCGCTTCCCTTCACGACAGGGCAGATAGGCAAAGTCACCTTGAAGAAAGATATCTTCCGTGCCCCGCAACCGCACTACATCAACAAGCTGCCCGACAATCAGCGCGGGTGAGGACTCGGCGTTCACATTGTCCTCTACCCAGACAAAGTGCATTCCGGAAATCACAGTTAGCGTAATCAACAGCTTATGGAACATGTTTGCATCCTGATGTTGTACATGGCGAAGAATTCATGATCTTGGATCCCTGTGATCGAAAATGACTGGCATCATCGATTAAGTCAAGTGTAGAATGACAGACGATCAAAATTGGACTTCGTTATTTCTAAGAACCACTTCTGCTTGAAGAGATAACGACGCCTCACTGAATGTCTCTGAATCCCTCATTCTCAAAGGTCTCATCGATGTCATTACGTGCTTGTTTTACAATTACCGTGGTCCTGTTTTCCTGTCTGTCCCTGTTGGCGGGACAGCCAGTGCCCCTTTCGGGTGATCTCTATAAAACCGAGCGTTTCAGCGACGACTTTTCGAGCCCTAAACTGGGCAAGCAATGGTCGCTCTATAAGAGTTCTTCACTTCTCAAAGACGGGGTTCTCGTGGGCATTGAAGAGAAGGACGGCGGGCACGCAGCCGTACATCAACTGCGCGTGGAACCCTGTTCCGATCTGGAACTCACGCTTGATATCAAATTCGAAGGTTCCAAATCGACCAATTTGACATTTAATCAACATCGCTACAAAGAGACGCACGCAGGGCATATTTGTCGTGTGATCGTCTCCCGCAACAAAGTCATTCTACGCGACGGCAAGACCGGAGTCTTCAATAACGAGATCTTCAAAAAACGCAAAGCAGGAAAAAAACTGGATGAACAAACGCAAGCACTGCTAAAACAATCGGAAGCCAGCTTCCCGGTGAAATTGAAAGAGGGTAAGTGGTACACCGTGAATGTCCGAATTAAAGGCGATTTGATGCAGGCGTTTATCGATGGCACACTCGTCGGCTCATTACATTCCCCGGGCATCGCACATAAAACCAAAGACAAGATTGGTCTGGTCACACCTAAGCAGTCGATCCATTATGATAATCTGACAGTCAAAGTGCCATAGCAGAGAATGAACTGACGAACGCCATTTATCCAACTTGATGCGAAGCAGCTGAATCCCATAAGGAAACCAAATGAATGAGGCAGATAAACTACGCATGAAACGCATAGAGAGAATGGGCTCTGTTGTTGTGACGCTGATCTTTGCCTTAACATCTCAGTGGTCTCAAGCGGAAGAGGCCAAGACTGAACAGCCCGTGATTCAGAAGGGTATTGTCGGGATCAAATTGCGGGAAAGAGGAGCGCTACTGATTGAACCATTCAAAGGTAACAAAATCGACAAACAGAAATGGCGTATCTGGCACAGTAACCCTGATGTCGTCCAGTTTTCTGTTCAGAATGGTCAATTTGTCATCCAAGGTAAAAATCATCTCGAACATAACGGACTCTGGTCGTTGAATCCCGCAAAATTCAAAGACGTAACACTCATCGGACGCATGAATGTGGTTACCGAAGGCCCGCATCCTCATGAACTGCTATTGCATCTCTGTGGTGGCGATATGCCACGCAGCCCCGACCATTGGGTCGAGATCGCCATGACGGACATTTCGGAAAAGAAAGCACAATTCCGCGTTTATGCCGCTGTCGAGCAGGGGGGCTTCAGAGAAGAAATTAATCACCTCACCCTCGACCGGGGAAATGGTGAGGGGTTTCTAGCGCGTCTCTCGCTGGATGGCAGCCGCAATCTCTGTACGGCTGAAGTGCAGGACAGAAAGGGAAAATGGCACGCGCTTGTCAAACCGTTCCCCCTCTATTTACGGACCACTCACTGTGAGATCAAAATGCGAGGTGGACCAGCAACAAATCAATCAGAACAGACGAAAAGTCGAGGCTGGTTTAAGAATGTTCGAATTTATCCCCGGGCAGTCTCTCATCCCGTTCTACTGCATCTTGTCAGACGAGATGGAACGCCGATTTACTTTCGGGAAAATGGTGGATGGCCCCCAAAAGTTCGCATAGGAGATCATAAACCTCAAAGCATTGATGATTTGGTCGTCGAACTCTGGTCTGCTGATGGAAAAAAGAGGATCGCCCAAGTGCAATCACGTAATTTGGCGCATTACATGTTACCTCTAAACAATTCAGACTGGGATGTCTATCCCGTGGCAGCCATTGTGCGGGTCTCTTGCAACGGCAAATCACTGGGTGAGGCAAAGATTACTTTATCAGGACTCGATGGGCTTTATCCTGACGACGTTTACGATCTGTTTCTCGAATAGTTTTTCAATACTGAAGTTAGTTCATTAATCAAATCTTAACATTGGCGCAGAAAAATATTCTACATTCTGTAAAAAATAACCGTTGTAGTACTGCTTGACTCTTTCTAAAAAAAACAAAACAGGATAAAATGGTCCGTATTAAGGGCCTCGGTGGTAAAGCCACCTGAAAGGGCGCAATAACTCCGAGGTTTCTGGTGGTCAGTTTACACTTGAGACTTTGTTGAGAATTGCGGTCTCACAATGCTCATCTTCTCATGTACGGGCACCCAGAGTGGTCACGTCGCACCCACACGCATCTATGTTGGATGATAGTCTCGACTTTTTTCCGGGCTATCGTTGTACGTTTATTTGTCTAATTTTGGAGATACGAGCAGTGAAACAGCATGTCGTTATTTTTGAAGCCAGTGGTGGATCCGATAAAGGAAGCTACGGTTACCGGCCAGATTCAAAACCGATCATTGATTCTCTCATTAAACGTGGCTGGACGTCAGAAATCATTTTTTATCGTGATGAAGATCGCGGGGAAATTTACCGTTATACATGTGAAAAAGCGGGAGCCTATATCAGCCGCGTCAATCCGGGAAATCTGCGCGACGAGACCGGATACTTTCAAATGCTTCGCGAACTCGTTAAGGAAGGGGTCGTCGGGTTGCCTCACCCGGATGCCATGATTAACTACGGTGCCAAGAACGCTGTAGAAAAACTCAAAGGGACCGACATTGTGCCAGATGATGTCAGCTGCTACTACGACTTTGAGACCTTCAAATCAGAATTTCCCAAAAGTCTGGCTCACGGAGTGCGTGTTGCCAAGCAAAACCGGGGCTCTACCGGGGAAGGCATCTGGCGCGTCGAAGCTATCGAAGGCAAAGACAACGGTAGTGAATCGATTGGTCTGGAATGTAAGGTGAAATGTACCGAAGCCAAAGATAACCATGTCGAGGTTATGCCTCTCGGCGAGTTTATCGACTTCTGTGTGCAATACCTGGACGGTGATGGGGGTATGATTCTGGATATGCCCTTCCTGGAACGCATTAAAGAAGGTGAAATTCGCGTATTTATGTTAAGGAATAAAGTCGTCAACATCGTGCATAAGAAACCTGCAGAAGAAGCGGACGCATTTTCTGCAACATTGTTCTCGGGGGCAAAATACACCTACGAAACCCCGGACCAATGGCCTGACCTGGTGCAATCAGTGACGAAAAATATTCCCATGATCCAGCAACGCTTGGGTAACTATGACTTGCCGCTCATCTGGACCATCGATTTCATTCTGGATACCGATGACTCCGGAACCGACAAATATGTCTTAGGCGAAATCAACGCATCCTGTGTCGGTTTCAGTACTCATCTGGAAATCAGCGATGATGTAGCCGACGAAGTCGTCAGGCTGATGGAAGCCGAAGCCGTCGTTAATCCCAAATGGATGGCTTATTCGAATTGAGAAATAAAGGAATCAAGGTGTCAGAAACCGATTAATGACGTTTCACCACGTCATTAATCGCTGGCACCTTTTCTTTTTTTCAATTTCGCAGCGACAGCATACTATGAGAAAATGCACGGTAATTAATAACAGCCAACTCGCAATAACCTGGGATCAACTGCGATGTTGTCTAACCCACGCCTCGTGTTTTGCCAGGAGTCATTTATTCTGATTCTGCGCCGACTGTTCCGAAAGATCGGAGTCGTCGGCTGCAGACAGAATGTTTTACTTTATTTTTCTTCCGGAATTTTCAGTCCAAAGGAATCAATCATCGGACGCCCCTCACTGATCAAATACTTGAGCGGTTTGTCCGTAAATGGATCAAGGGGCACTTCAGACAGCAGTGACGGAACAAGTTCTTCCGCCGTTTTCGGGAACGCTCCATACTTTCGCCGGAAGCGTTCGGCTGCGATCACAACCAGGGCTGCATCACGTTGAGCCTGATGTTTCGGTGTCTGAAACCAATAGGTTGCAGACTGCTCATAAGGCATTATGACCAGTGCCGGCAGATACTTCAGTCGTAGACTCGGTGAATCTAAAAGTCGTCGATACTCAGTCAGGTATTCAGAATTAGTGATCACTTCAGCCCTGGTGACCTGAGTGCGTTGCTTCCACAGCAGCTCACTCAAAAAGAGTAGCTTGGCCTGCAGTTCCTTTCTCTCCGCAAACATAGCAGCTACGGGCGCTGCCAGTAACTGTGTAGCTGTATTCGCTGGTGTATCAGCACTTTTTGCGTTTCGGTTCTCAGAAAATTCAGAGAATACTTCTAGTAGTAAATGTTTATCATCTCTGTTCATCAAATGATTCATGCGTTGCAAGATAGGAAATCCATCAGCAGCGAATCGGCCGTTTCCTGTTCCATCATCTGTATAGATTTTTTGTACATAGTCTTTGAGTATTCTTTCATTTTGCCTGAAGTTGGGTGCTTTGATCTGTGTTGCAGAAATTTTCTGGAAAAGTGTCGCGAGTTGTTCATCATTGAAAAAATCAGGCTGCTCAATAACTAGACTGGCGGCGTCTTGCACGATTATTCCAGTAATTCCATTAGCACCAATTTGACAGATGGTGTAAGGACCGGATTGTCTGTAATGTGCCGCCACAGAGAGCCGCGCGATTACTAGTTGTAAATATCGCTCGCTGTCTCCCTCTTCCACCGCAAGATATCTGGCTGCCATCAACAGTGATCCCACATGACCAGACAGGTCTTCTACCTGAGGCAAAAGAATTTCGATGCCAACCAGATCAGGTGGGTTCAGTATGTAATCTTTTCCATGGCCCTGACTTTTCAACCACTCGCTATTCTCCGGATCGCGATTGATGAAACCCAGCTTCGGACGGCTTGATGCTTCTATAAACAGATTGATTACATCTGCATGTTTAACAAGATACGCTTTTGCTTCCGGCCAATATTTGCTCTCCGGTCCCTTGTGTAGACCCTCGCTGATTCCGTGTGATTTTATGGGTGAATTAGGGATTTCTTGGTTATTTTTGAGAATGATCAACCCTTTACGATACAGCGGCCATGCACGTTCCTGCATCGGGATAGCGCGGCTTTGATCATCAACCTCTTGAATAATATCGAAGGTAACCGTGGGCGTTGCAGATAGGAATCGTACAGCCAAAACGGTCCACAACACGAATACAATAGCTGAGAGAACAGCCGTCGTTTGCCAGGTTCGTCGCCACGCATGCCAGGCGAAAGAACGATTTCGAAGACAAGCCCGGCGAATGAGACGCGCAGAGGTCGCGGGAGAGCCAAACGATTTGATCATATCATCAGGCGAGTTCCCTTTCTCCAGGCCATCAGCAAAATGCGCGCAGAGTTCTCGCGCTGTATCCAGTTTCTCAGCAGGTCGTAAGCGTGTCCTGTGTATCACGTCAAGCACGACAGCGGCGACGCTCTCAGGAAGACGATAATCCAATAGCAGTTCCGGTGAATGCGTCTCATACAACAAACCGCCAAGGCTAATTGTCTCACCATATTTTGTCGCCAGCGATTCCGGAGTCTCCCCCGCTTCCAACTGCCATTGTATGCTCCGGGATACACGATAGAACATTTTCCGGGCAGCCCTCGTTCGAACCTGTCTATTCATCACTAATGTTGCAACCGTCGGCCACAACTGAGCGGGCACAGGCGAAGTCAGAACCCAGTCTGCTTTTCGGGTCAAATGAATCAGAGAGGAGATACTTTCCGGCTCGCTCAGTTTCGCAACAAGTTGTGCTTCATCTCGTCCTTCCTGTAGAAAGATTTTGCAGGAATTGATAAGCTGCCGAGTTATTTTTGTTTGCCGATATCCGCTGAAATTTGTAACGACGGCATCAATGGCTGCGACAACACTCTCGGGCAAAGCGGAAGTATCCAGTCGTTCTACAGCACTTAGAGGGCCGGTAATCCGTCCGCGGAGCAACTCAGCAACCGGTGTTTGTAGCACTGTTCGCCATCTATTAGAGAAGGGGAGCCAACCGTTCAAGCTTCACCTCCTCTCAGCTTTGGTGGCGTATCAGTCAGGATACCCAGGCTCTGCATGGCCGTTGCGACAGCCCGCCACTGAGCCGTATCACTGGCAAGGCGTTTCTTGCCTTTGGCTGTCAGCGAATAATATTTTCGCTTTCGACCATTTTCAGATTCTTTCCAAGTGGGACGAATCAGCCCCTGTGATTGCAGATTGTAGAGCAGGGGATAAAGCGTGGACTGGCCCATATCGAGTACGCCATTGGTTTGCTCTGACAGGGCTTCTACAAGTTCGTAACCGTATTTCGCGCCTGTTTCCAGCAACTTGAGTACAGCCACCGGGCCGGCACCTCGCATCAGTTCACGTTCTGCTCGCATGCCGAATCTCCTTGACAGATTAAGATCACCTATATCTCATATATTTCTATACTATGTGTGGCATAGTATGGAAGTCAAGGTATCTTTTGAATCTGTTCAGAAATATTCTGACAGCGGCAGTTATTTCGCCGGTTTGTCGTTACGTCGATCCAGCAGGAAGGGATTGGTTTTAGCATCGGTGACTGAGATTTTCAGAGGCGGAGCGATACCACCCTGATCGACCTGGATGCGTAAAATGTTCTTCGCGGCAAACGGGCGATCATAAATCCATTTGTGTCCATCGCCGTGAAGGTACAGGATCGGCTTTTGGAATTTGATCGCATCTTGACTGAAGGGAACAAAAAAATCATTGTGAGCTGCAATCGGTTTCGCATGTCCGAAAAGGACCAGGCTACTGACTTCATTGCCAAACCGACGCAGATTGCGACGGACCCAATCCAGATCGTCTGCATGCCGTTGTTTCCATTCTGCCGGATCATGGACGAGACCCCCAACGATGTTGATCCCGACAAACAATACGCCCCCTTTGACAAAGGAAAAATTCTCTTCACGTTTCAGTTGTCGAAAGACAGGCAGGGTATGCCGCCAGCGACGATCAAACCGCATAAAATATTGGTCCCAAAATTGCCAGGCCTGATCGGGATTCATGCAGTCGTTCCATTCGTTATCGCCGGGAATGATAAACACCGGCGCCTTGGAATGACTCAGCATACCAGAGACCTTTTGGTAAACTGCTTCATCACAGGCCGCCTTGCCGCCCTTGATATCACCGACGTGAACTACAAACTCAGCGTCTGGAGGTAGTTTGGCAATCTGCTTAGGGAGTAAAGTATCTTCCTCTGGTTCGTAAGGCACATCGCCCATTGCGTAAAAAGTGACCCGTGTTCGAGGCACGGATTCAGGCGTCGTCTTGTCTTGCGCAAGAGCAGACGAACAGAACAACAACAGCAGTCCCAGCGGCAGGGCTTTTAATCTCATCGGTGTAAATCCTCAGGAGGGCAATTCGTCTAACAGTTTGACTGAATATGTTTTTACTGAGAGTCTCTAACTCTCAGAGGCAGCCAATCAAAGATTGTAACATGCACCACCACACGCGCCTATCGTCGCATCGGGAAGAGAGATTGACTGATTTCTGATTCATTTGAAGTCTCAGAAACTTCTTAGTCTTCTGTCTGAGAATCCACCTCAGGATTCCATTTTATTACTGCTTCTTTTGCCTTTTTCAAATTCAGCTTATGTCTGTTACGATCTAATTTACTGACTATTATTAAAAGAATGGTGAACCAAATACACATCAGACAAACGTTGGAGATCATATTCTGTGGTTCTGGAAAGTCTATTATTTTGAGAATGATAATGCCGATTAAACCCAACGCACCCCAACAAAAAAGAAAGATCAGCATCTGCTTGAGATCTCTGTCTGCACTGATTCGACGGCCGACCATCCCGCGTTTGGGTATCGAGTAACGAAGCAACAACCAGAACCCAATCGGAATTACAGAAACTCCTAAATATCGAGGAAATCGAAAGTACCAAGCCGCTAGTGCGGTACAGATTATGGAGAGAATACTGAGAGGAATGCCGAATCGGTCATAACGTTTGCGTGTAATTAATATTTCATCCGGACCTGGATCTCGAAAGACCTTCGGCTGAGGATCGCGCAGTGGAATTGCGATTTTCAGGCAGAACAGGTCCCAGTTCTGCTGAATGGATTCGGGTAAATGACTCTGGAAATATTGAATCAGCCACAGCCGTTCTTCTCGCTCAAAATTTTCAAAATAGATCGATATTTTTTCCGTCAAGCTCTTTAAGGTGATACCTCCCCCTTGAACCAGATTCCAGCGGGCCTGTTTGACACTTGATAGATCGATCTCTTTTCTGAAAATCACTCCTTGCTGTATGACGCTTTCATTTTGAATCGTAAGGGATTCATATTTGTAAGCGAGTAATATCCATAGATTAATACCTGGGAAAAATGAAAACATAAAACACGCAAAAGCAATATCAAAAAAATTATTCAGAGCCAGCACCTTGTCCCACATCGCATATGCTGCACCAATAGAAATCGACGTGTAGAAGATGAGACCAATGATTCCCAAGTTGCGATAGTATTTTCTCTCCCGAAACACTCTCACAACACCATCAATTTCAGTGATTTCTGTTGAACTTGTACCATCAGCTTCCACAGTAACTCTGTCCTTTTCAAAGGGGTGGACAAGAAAAAAATCTGTGTCTTGAACATTACGGACAGTCTTTCCACTGCTGCACGGCCTTTTTTGATTTTTCCAGATCCATCAGCTTATTGGAACGAATTAATGGACGCGCTTTGACAAAAAGAAACACCATATAAATGAGCATCAAACAATTGCCGAGAATCGTATGTTGTGGTTGGGGAAGGATTGGCAATCTGTATGTAATGAGAAGAATAATGACTAGACCAATCCACCAGCCGAGTAATTTGACTACTTCCATCGACTCTTTATCTGAACCGATCTTTGAAAAAACTTTACCCTCTTTGGGTATCGAGTTACGTAACAGTACCCAGAATATAATGAGAATAACTGGCATTGATAAATACTTGGGATGTTTAAAATACCAAGCCGTTAAAACGCCACAGATAATTGAGATGATAATGAGAGGAATGCCGAATCGGTCATAACGTTTACGTGTAATTAATATTTCATCCGGACCTGGATCTCGAAAGACTTTCGGCTTAGGATCGCGCAATGGGATTGCAACTTTCAGACAGAACAGGTCCCAGTTCTGCTGAATCGATTCGGGTAAGTGACTTCTAAAGTATTGAATTAGCCAAAGTCGGTCTTCTCGCTCAAAGTTAAGTAGATGAACCGATCCCTTTTCAGTCAATGTCTTTAAAGTCAGGACACCACTTCCGATCAGTTTCCATCGGGCCTCGAGAACACGCGACAGGTCAATCTCCTTGCAGGAAAACACGCCCTGTAGAATCACAGTTTCTTTTTGGATTGTGATCGATCTATACTGGCAAACCAGAAATGACCAAATAAATATACCTACCAGAGGCGACCATATCACACTAAATGCGATAACAGCGAACATCTTCGAATCCGGATGTGCCATAAACCACATCAGGTACGTAGAGCCGGTTCCAAACAGTGTGAAGAAGATCAGAGAAACGAGTGCCTCATTGCGATCACTTTTCTTCGTGCGAAATATTCTAGCAATACTGTCGTTTTTAGTGATTTCTGTTGTAGTCGGTTCGTTGCTTTTCACTTAGCGCGGTACCTCATTCAAATTGAAAAGGGTTGCGGAGAACAACCTTAATCTTATGAACGCTACCAGCGAGCATTTAGATCAAATGAAAGTTAGAAGTTATCAAAAAAGATGATGATTTTCTAACACCTTTCGAATCTTACTCATTTCGTGATTTTCGTGCCTTTCGTGGTAGCAATAAATCATTCACCTTTCGGAACGCCGTTAATCGTCCAGTAAATCTCTTCCCGAAACGGTTCACCCTGTTTGCCTTTCAAGTTGAGCGTTAAATGAACCTGATTAACGGGTTTCAAAACGGCCACGGTCAGCTTCACGCTTTTACCATCCTCGGAAAGCGTAGCCTTGGTGATCTTCAATTTCTCTTTGCCCGGTTGGTCTGTTGTCGGAGAAAACATGTCCGAGCCGTATGCAGCACGCCAATGGTAGTTCCAATGCTCAGCGCCATAAGACTTCAAGTCCGCAGCCGATGCTGGATCAAGCACGAAATTGAATCGCAGACGTAAACCATCCGGTTCCACCTGACAATCGGTGACCATCGAAATCGGTTTACCGGTATATCGCAGGCGTTGTACGCCCTGATCGCGGAGTCCCGGTCGGCCCCCGCCATTCCAGCCATCCAGGCCGACCGCATAAACCTGACCGTCGGCTGGGTTCACGCGCGCTCTTTGAACTCCTGCACTGAAATCGAAGGGCAGTTTGATAATCGCTGCCTGATTGATTTCGTCGAATTCCTGCAACATTAGATAAAACATCCAGCCTTTGCCAAAACTGGTGTGAAGCAGACGTCCGGAAAGCGGTCCCCAGCGCGGATCATCAATCCACAATTGGCCTCCCGCTGAATTATCAACATGTTGCGGCATCCAGATCAATGGCTGGTCAAACGATTTCGGCGGAACGACTTTTGTATGATCGATACGCCCGCCATCCGGTGCCCAGTTTTTTCCACCTGAGTGTGTTTGCACATACCCATAAAAACCATCCTTTTTCACCAGGCTGATTTTGGAAGCCGGCATCCAGCTGCCCTGATTATCACTGACCGTCATCCGATTATCGGGAAACATTCCCATGCCATTAGGAGTCCGAAACCCGGTACAGTACACTTCGCTCTTTTTTCCGTCCGGCGATATTTTCATGACGGAACCCGGTAAAGCATAGCTGGTATATTGACCACACTTCGCATAATAAAAGTTACCCGCGGTATCGGTGTGCAAATCAAAATTGAATGCATGGAAGAAACGTGAGACATCGGTATCAGCCCAAAAACTTTCATAGTAGTCGGCTTCACCATCGTTGTTGAGATCATGCAAACGCGTCAAACGGTCTTTGCAGGTCACATAGATCAAACCATCGACCACCTTCACACCAAATGGTTCATACAGTCCGCCGGCAAATCGCTTCCATTTCAGATTCAACAGGTCTTTGTCAATTCCGGAAACAATCCAGATATCACCGCCATGGGTAGAGATAACCATGCGACCATCGGGAAAGAATTCCAGCGCCGAGGTACGAAACCATGTGTTCCACGGCGTCGATTCGGGTATGGTAATCGTATCCAGAGCATAGGCACCACGTTCCAAACCTGGGTAGCCCACGGTTTTGAACGTTTCAGGCCAGTTGGATGATCCACCCTTGATCAATGATTTAGGATCGTCAATTTTTTCGCTTTTAAATTGTTCTACCAGAGTAGCTAGAGTTTTGATATCCGTTTTCTCAGTTCCTGCAAAACAGATGATGTCGATTAATCGTGGCTTGTCATCAGCGGGGATATTCAACACGAGACGTTGTTGATCATCGGGCTTCCATGTCATCCCGCTTGTATCGCCGATGACCGACGATGCGGTAAAGGAATCGAGAGGAGTTGCCTTTGTCTGAAATAAATCTTTCGTTCGTCGGCCGCTCAATGCAATCGAATTAGTAGCCGACCCCTGTCTTTTATCGGGAACGTTTTTGTCGAGAGTAATGACACCCGTAAAGCTCGATTGAGTGTCCGAGGGCGTTGCCGTCGCGAGAATCAATGCTTTTCCAGGCCCGATGCATAAGGTATGTCGCACCGCCGTTTTTCCTTTGATCGACTGGGGCAACTCAAGAATCTCGCGACCATCAATTGCATACGAGAGTATCAATTGCTTGCCATGCAGGTAGTGGCCTTTGTAGTCGAACCATTTTTTGGGGAGTGGTCCGCGTGGAAGTAAATCTTTTCGCGAATAATCCAGCGTGCCTTCATGCCCCCATTGCCATCCTGCCAGACCTTCCAGAATCTTTCCCTCTGGTTGAGGTACACCTTCACCCCGGCCACGAATATGTTGGGTCGCTTTTAAATTCAGAAAACCGCCTTGCCAGATACCCGTCTGGTTCATCGTATGCAAGTCGTAAGAAATAGTTTTCTTATTACCTAGCAGTCTGTCCGGATATTCCCCTGACCCTGGTTTTCATTACCGAGATGT
>NZ_CALEMX010000285.1 GCF_937910335.1 uncultured Gimesia sp.
TTGACCCGAAAATGAAAGCGTACCTGAATACCGTTCTGGATACGTTAAATAATTAGTCAACAGAATTCCTGTCGGTGTCAGTTTACGAATTCTGGCAGTTCTGCCATCAACTTTTGCTTTTCCTCGTCAGATAGAAAGGCTGCTGCGAACGAATTTTGCGCCAGTTTGATCAAGTCAGCCTGAGTCAGATCTAATGACTGCTGGATTGCAGCGAAGTTTTCATTGACGTAACCGCCGAAGTAGGGTGGATCATCGGAATTGACGGTGACTAATAAGCCGGCATCCAGCATGCGTTTCAAAGGATGCTCAGACATTGTTTTGAAAACACAGAGTCGGACATTAGAAAGTGGGCAGACGGTTAATGGAATCTGTTCTTTCGCCAGTCGCGCGATGAGGGCGGCATCTTCCATACAACGCACACCATGATCAATGCGTTCCGCGTGCAGCAGATCCAGGGCTTCTGTTATGTATTCGGGCGGGCCCTCTTCACCCGCGTGACAAACAACCCGGAATCCGTGTCGGCGGGCTTCCGCGAATACATTTGCAAATTTGGAAGGGGGATGTCCCAGTTCTGAGGAATCCAGACCGACACCTATGATTTGTTCACGGAAAGGAAGGGCCTGCTGTAATATTTCCATTGCCGATTCGGCTGATAAGTGTCGTAAAAAACTGAGGATAAGCTGGGATGAGATACCGAGTTCCGTTTGACCCTGCTTCAGAGCCGACGTGATTCCATTCAACACCGTTTCAAAAGGAATGTCTCGGTCGGTATGCGATTGAGGATCAAAGAAAATTTCGGTGTGTCGTACGTTTTGAGACGCCGCCTTTTTCAGGTACGCCAGCGTCAGGTCGTGGAAGTCTTCTTCCGTACGCACGACACTGATCGAGGCGTAGTACAGGTCGAGGAATGACTGGAGATCGGTAAAATCAAAGGCTGCCTGCATTTGTTCGACCGTCTGATAAGGGAAATCGATCTGGTTCTTTTCCGCCAGGCGTAGCGCCAGTTCTGGTTCCAGAGTTCCTTCAATGTGGAGATGCAGTTCTGCTTTTGGTAATCGGGCGATAAAATCTTCCATGTCTCTGTCTCCGATGCCGTGTCAGTTCGTTCGAGTGCCGATTCAAAAAGAAATATTTCTATGGCCATCCTAGTCTGCGGAGAGGGATTGTCAACTGCAGGGCGAAACCGCTGAGGCTTCGTTTTTGTGCAGCAATATTATAGGATAAACAGAGATGAAGACATCACTTGCTTTTTAAAAAGAGGTTGAAGCCATGTCGAGGAAAATTCTGGTTTGTCTGTTCGCGTTACTGGTTTTAAATCAAACTGGATTGCAGGCTGGTGAATGGAGGGTGGGAATCGCGCGTGTTGATATTACACCTGTGAAAGCGGGTTGGCTGGCCGGTTATGCCTCTCGCAAAAAACCGGCTCAGGGAACGACACATCCGTTATGGGCCAAAGCTCTGGTTTTCGAAGATAAAAATGGAACGCGCGCGGCTATTGTCACGACCGACCTGATTGGTCTCACGCGTGATATTTCCGATGCGGTAGGAAAACGCGTTGCCAATAAAACGGGAATCACGCGCGAACAGATTCTATTGAATTCCTCGCATACGCATTCTGGACCAGTTGTTCGAGGCTGTGCCTCATTAGCTTATGGATTTAATGCTGCTCAACGGAAAGAAGTTGATGAATATGCAAAGTTGCTGAAAGAGAAGCTGACGAACGTGATCGTGAAAGCCAGCCAGTCACTGGTGGATGTGACGCTCGCGTATGGGGAAGCGCAAGCGACTTTTGCACGGAATCGGCGTGGTCGATACAACCCGAATGGCCCCGTGGATCATACTGTGCCCGTATTACGTGTGAATGATGTCAATGGAAAAACACAGGCCATTTTATTTGGGTATGCCTGCCATAATACGACCATTGCCCTGTTTGAATATTGCGGCGATTATGCCGGGTTCGCTCAGGTGGCGCTTGAGAAAAAATATCCCGGCACGATGGCTCTGTTTATGATGGGCTGCGGAGGCGATGCGAATCCTCATCCTCGCGGTACACTAGCTTTGGCAGAGCAGCATGGTAATGCATTAGCCGACTCAGTGGTGCGGGCAATGGGGAAATCGATGGATCCCGTCAAAGGACCTTTGGAAGTAAAATTTCAGCGCACCGATTTAGCGTTTGTTGATCCGCCATCCAAGACAGATTTAATCGCAGAGCAGGGAAAGGGTGATATCTACACGCAACGCCTCAACAAGTATCTGCTGAATCAACTGGATGAGACAGGTTCAATCACATCTTCCTATCCGTTTTCTGTTCAAGTGATTTTCTTTGGGAATGATCTGACGTTGATTGGCCTGGGAGGAGAGACGGTGATTGATTATTCCATTCGTTTACACGAAGAATTATCGGGTCGTCGTATTTGGGTCGCCGGCTATTGCAATGAAGTCTTTGCTTACGTGCCTTCCGAACGTGTGCTCAAGGAGGGGGGATATGAGGGCGGCGGTGCGATGAAGTACTTCGGTTTTCATGGTCCCTTCAAGCCCGGACTGGAAGACCGCATCATTGAGCTTGTACACACTCTGATGAAACCCTAGCGCGGCGTTTGGTGTCCGCTTGAAATCGCACTGTGTTTGATCGCCTTAGGGAATCGTTTGCATTGAGCAGAACGCCTCTGTCTTCCAATATTAAACGAATGATTTCTTAACCAGTTTCGTTGCTCTAAGCGTAGTAATGATGGTTAGTAGTGTGGGACTGCAAATGAAAATTCTTAGCAGATCCAGTCTGTCCAAGCTGTGAGGGGGTATTTCGTTCAGGAGTCCCTGTAAGGCTTTAGGTGAATCAGAGCGTCTGAAGAGATGTTTTTCTAACTGGTTGTCAGTATGTAACTTACCGGTTTAAAAATGCAGGTTTGAACCAGTGGAGTTTTTGCTGAGTATAAGATTGCTATTGTCTCAAACTAGGGCGTGGGAAATAATAGTAGTGCTCGAAGCATTGTAAAGTCACTGACATACCTGTGTGGCATGCCTAGAACGCTTTCGAGCCACGTCCACACGAGAATCCCAATTTTACAATTTGGTGTTGGCCATGGATGGTCTTGTAAACAACCTCGAAACAAATTCATTTTTGTATGAGGGAACTATCCTTGCGCGGTGTGTGTCTAATCGGACGTAAAATTATCAGTACCTTTTGAAAGGCAACAGCACTTGAGAAAGAGTTTGTTCAATTAAATAACCTCGAACTTATTGGCCAACAAACGGCCTGCCAGAGTGCACGTCGTGAAGCCAGGAGGAGGATTCCCATGGAAAATGGTCGATCGATTTTAAATCAAATCTCTGGTCAGCTTAATGCTGATTCTTTCCAGCAGGAACATTGGCAAGGGACTTTTGATGAGTACCTGGACCTTGTTCGAGCAGACCCCAAAGTGACGCGAACGGCGTTCCAAAGAGTTTATGACATGGTCATGAGCCATGGAACCTATCCCGTGGAAGGCAAGAAATCGTTAGTTCGCTATCGCTTCTTCGATGATCCGGTAAACGATGGTCGCGACGGAATTTTTGGTCTTTCCAAGCCGTTAATGGAGTTGGTCAACGTATTCAAATCGGCCTCCTTGAAGTACGGCAGTGAACGTCGTGTGTTGTTACTGCATGGCCCTGTGGGAAGTTCAAAAAGTACAATTGCACGGCTCTTGAAGCAGGGCTTAGAACGCTATTCGCGTACGGAAGAAGGTGCCCTGTATAGCTTCGGGTGGAAAGAAGCGGATGGATCGATTCACTGGGATCCGATGAATAGTGATCCCTTGCAATTAATCCCCTTGGAGAATCGGGCTGAGATCTGCAAGTATCTAAATGCCGATCGCGATGCGAACAACGAGTTAGATTATATTGTGGAAATCACAGGCGAAGTCTGTCCTTTGAGTCGATTCCTGTTCAATGAAAGGCTGAAGGAATGCAATGGGGACTGGACCAAAGTGATGGAACAGGTCGTCGTGAAACGGATTATCTTTTCCGAGCAGGATCGAATTGGCATCGGAACGTTCCAGCCGAAAGATGAGAAAAACCAGGATTCAACAGAGTTAACGGGTGATATTAATTATCGAAAAATTGCACAATATGGCAGCGAAAGCGACCCACGAGCTTTTAATTTCGACGGTGAATTCAATGTGTCCAACCGGGGTCTGATTGAGTTCATCGAAGTGTTGAAGCTGGATGTGGCGTTTTTGTATGACCTGCTTGGTGCCTCACAGGAACATAAGATTAAGCCGAAGAAATTTGCACAAACGGATATTGATACCGTGATTATCGGCCATACGAATGAACCGGAATATCGTCGGTTGCAGTCGAATGAATTCATGGAAGCGCTTCGGGATCGTACCGTAAAAATCGATGTGCCTTACGTTACGAAGTTGAGCGAAGAAATCAAAATCTACGAGAAGGATTATAATTCCAAGCGCGTGCGTGGCAAGCATATTGCCCCGCATACACTGGAGATCGCAGCTATGTGGGCCGTATTGACGCGACTCGAAACGCCCAAGCATCACGGATTAACTCTGGTGCAGAAAATGAATTTGTATAATGGTAAATCGTTAACTGGATTTACCAGTGAGAATGTCGAACAGCTCCGGAAGGAAGCCAAATCGGAAGGGTTGTTCGGGATTTCTCCGCGTTATGTTCAAGACAAAATCTCTAATGCTCTGGTGGTAAATTCGCATAGCTCGAATTTGAATCCATTCATGCTGCTCAATGAACTGGAAGAAGGGTTGAAACATCATTCGTTGATCGCCAACGAAGAATTGCGAGACCATTACCGCCAGTTAATTACCATCGTCAAAGAAGAGTATACCGACATTGTCAAGAATGAAGTGCAGCGTGCTATTGCCGCTGATGAAGAAGCATTGACTCGATTGTGCGGTAATTATCTTGATAACGTGAAAGCGTATACACAGAAAGAGCGTGTGAAAAATAACTTTACGGGTGAATACGAAGAACCCGATGAACGGCAGATGCGTTCTATTGAAG
>NZ_CALEMX010000286.1 GCF_937910335.1 uncultured Gimesia sp.
TCGTGCTTTTCGTGCTTTTCGTGCTTTTCGTGCTTTTCGTGCTTTTCGTGCTTTTTGTGCTTTTTGTGCTTTTTGTGCTTTTTGTGCTTTTTGTGCTTTTTGTGGTAGTAAATCCTAAAACAACGTCGGCCTCACCACCGCATGAACTGAGATTCTACCCGATGTAACTCAGGCAACAGACATGAATATCCATCACTCATGGCAAGAGCGAAGTAGAGAAGACAACACGCGTTGTCAATTCACAAAAGAGTCAACGCACTACGTACTCTCTGAAACCAGAAGTCTATTTAACAATCCCATCCTTACTTAGCTTCTACCGACTTGAATCCAAAGCTGAACAGTTCTGCATCGTTAATTGAAAACCGAAGTACAACCGGACCAGTTGCTAAACCAGATAAATCGGGCTGCCCTTCGAAAGTAATGGCATGCCGAATATGATCGCCTTGCACAGGATCAGACTTTTTGAAGCCAGCGATCGGCTGCCCTTGATCATCACAAATCTCTACAGTAATGCTGCCGCTCTTTTTTGTGCGCGCGTTGATCAGAAGACGATCACCTTGAATACGCAGGGGCACTGTCGTCAATGTACCCGACGCATCCGAGGCATCTACAGATACAAATCGGTCTAACTGCCAGGTTGCCAGGCCAATCGCACCCGTGTATTTCGTACCTCTTCCATACTTTTCTCCGGTTTTTGGATTCCGCAATCGATACAGGGCCGGTGTCCCGTGCAAGTAGTTTGAACCGGCATAATAAAGCCGCACTTCATCTCCGACGCGGAGGGCATGGCAGGCCGTTGAGTACCAACCACTATTCCAGTCCTGTGGCTTAGGTCCCCTGACAAGAATCGGAGTACGAAACGGTCTTTGCCACTTGTGGAGATCGCGCGAGAACGCCAACTGTATTTCGTTGACGCCTTCCTGGTTACCATATCGAGCATTGTTGTTCACTGTAAAAATCTGAGGAAAGGCTAATGTGAGAGACTTATCATGTGGATAGAACGAAATGCCATAATATTCGGTTCGCATTAATGCCGGGTCATCGGGTACATCCAGCATGGCACGTACCTCATCCAGCCGTTGAATGCTGGTTTCGTCATCGCGTTTGTCCACAGTCCACGTCAACACTGGCTTCGACCAATTCATAAAATCACTGCTGGTCGTTGTGTAAAACAGTCGCCGTTTGTGGCCCATCCATTCTTCCGTATGATGCTTGAAGCTGGCAATGTAAAGACGGCGGTACGGATCCCAGACCGCGTTAATCACATCCCAATGTGGTGCAAATGGCCGATCAGCGACCGCCTTCCATTGAAAGCCGTCAGGTGAAGTCAACAGGTGGTAACCCCGACGTCTCCCCAGGGGATTCTCTGCGTTTTTGGGATACACAAGAAAAGCGATCATCTTGTACCGGCGCTGTGGATCGGGGTCTTTCAGATCCTTGAAAACGCTCGGTGAATCAATCAAACCGGGGCCACTAATCATGTTATTGATTTTTTTACCATCGCGGTTCGTAGAACCGATCAAAGGCTTGTCCCAAACGATTCCATCTCGGCTGGTCGCATACATCACATGCGTCATCGGTTCGTTTTTTGGATAGTCCGGCTGAGTCACATAATTGGTACGATACCACATCTTAAACAGCTGCTCTTGTTCATCCCAGAGCACATCGCCAAACAAGGATAATCGCCATCCTTCCCAAGGTTGATCTGCAACAAGAATCGGATTCTTAGGATCTTCTTTTCCGGGATGCTGTGTAAACGTCAGCCTCTGTACCTGATCGATCACGCTGCGGTCCACAAATAACTGCACCCGATCACCGGCGTCATAGACTGCTTTCGACTTTGGATCTGCTGCGGCGGCAGACAGGCAGCACACAGCAATCCATAACACACAGAACCACTTGCCAAGCATGAAAGTCTCCCGAAAAAAAGTGCGTAATAAAGCCATTTGTTTTTCAACCATCAATGGATTTTTGATATCTCATATCTAAGATCCGAAATCATAGCGATTCATGCAAGAGATAAAAAGGAGAAGGAATCGCGCAGCAAATTCTGGATAGCAGAAAATGAGGCCACGACTGCATTCATTCTTTCACCAGGATCAGGGTATACTTTGGTCTGTCTTGATTTGAAACCAATACCAACGTGATCCTCAAAATTTTTAACGAGATATTTCGCCTGCCAGGAGATCTCTTCGTCTTGCGATTGAGTCAGTTTTTGTATGACGGGGAAGAAGTCTTTTATCCCGCATTTCCCAGATGACTTCCCTCGCTTTGGCACGTAATTTGCGC
>NZ_CALEMX010000287.1 GCF_937910335.1 uncultured Gimesia sp.
AAAACGTAATCGTGTTTTTAAATTCGAATGAGAGTTTGCCAGTTTAAAAAACGCCTCTTTTTTTAATTCCAAGAGCGTTTCCAGTTTAGAAACCATTTTCTCTGGACCAATATAAATTGTGCTGCCAACGATTTCAGATTTTGCATGGACCAGCGAGGCTAATTTTTGTAGTCCCTCCTCCAGTGTCAAGTTTTGAATATCCAGTTTCAGCTTAAGCGAGGGATCAATCCTTCGGTCAAGAATGATTGAGATATTTTGTGTACTACTGATTCGCTGAAGGATGGAACGAATTCCTATGTTGGACCATGAAGCAGAAAAAGTCTTTGATAATCCCTTTCGAAAGTTTCTGTCTGTCAAGTATTTTGGAAGATCCCGATTCAGGATCACAGTCTGATTTTCTGATATCTGAGCAGAGGAAACAGGCTGGGTCATCCCCATATCGCTGGAAACAAAGAGCAGAGTTGCCAAAATCCACCATTTCAGGCGGCAGGGAAGTTTTTTCACTGTGCTGATCTTTCTATCTGGCCAACAATTTGACTGGTATTTATGACCGGAAAAACACGAATCAAGTGCTGGAGTGTTATAGGCTTCCATGATAACATAGTTACAGGGACTTTTCCTGTCCTGTTACGACTATTCAAGTATCTGATATTGCTTATCTTTAGAGAGTTCATGGTTTATGCAGAAAATACAGGCCGTTGGCATCGATCTGGGAACCACCTATTCCTGTATTGCTCATCTGAATGAGCATGGAGAACCAGTTACCATTCCTAATCAGGAAGGTGAATTATCGACTCCGTCAGTTGCTATGTTTGATGGTGCTGAGGTAATTGTTGGTACGGAAGCGCTAAGGCATGCGATAGTCAATCCTCGAAATGTCATACAACATGCGAAGCGTTTTCTGGGGAAATCTAATTTTCGCTGGGAGATTGATGGTCGTTACTTTACTCCCATTGATATTTCCTCGTTTGTATTAAAAAAACTGCTCGCTTCGGCAGTGGAACGTATCGGGCCCGTCGAATCGGCAGTGATTACTGTTCCTGCATTATTTAGTGATATACAGCGCCAGGAAACGATCGCTGCTGCTAAACAGGCGGGCCTAAAGCAGGTGGACCTGATTAACGAACCAGTGGCAGCCGCCCTCTGTTATGTTTTAGGCACTGAGGGTATGTGGTTTTCCGAACTCGCTGAAGAACAATGCATTCTGGTCTATGATCTGGGGGGCGGTACATTCGATCTTTCATTGGTAAAGTATCAGAAAGATGAAGTGAACGTTATTTCCAGTGGCGGCGATTTAAAACTGGGGGGCATTGATTGGAACAGTAAATTGCAGGCAACAATTGCAGAACAGTTTTTTAATGAGTTTGGAGTGAACCCCTGCAATGATCCTGAAAGTCTACAATATCTGGCAAATGAAGTGGAACAGGCAAAACGCAGCCTTACCGTCAGGCCAAAGACAACTCTTGCCTGTCAGATAGGATCAAAGCGAAAAACGTATCAGATTACACAGTCTCAATTTGAGCAGCTTACAAAAGGGCTGGTGGATCAAACCACTAACATCACAAAAGCATTGTTAAAAGATAATAAGATGGGATGGGCTCATGTTGATGTTGTGCTGACAACTGGTGGATCATCGCGTATGCCAATGGTTCGAGATGCCTTAAAAAAATCGAGTGGAACAACTCGAAATCTTTCACTTCCACCAGATCAGTCCATTGCTCATGGGGCCGCTTATTATTCAGGGATGCTGTTAAGCAATCGAGAATATGCAAAGTCCTTCTTGACAACAGAGGCTGCCAGTCGTCTTTCGAAAATTAAGCAGCATAGTGTTAATGCACGCTCACTGGGTTTCCTGGTACGTGATCAACAGGGTCAACAGCGCATGCCACACTATCTTTTGCCGGCCAACACGAAATTACCAGCATCTATCAAACATACCTATGGGACTGTATCACCCAATCAGCGTCGAGTGCATTTAAAATTAATAGAAAGTGGTGCCTCACAAGATGAGCCATTTGCCATTTTGGGAAATTGTGTGATAGACGGGCTACCCGCAGATTTACCAGTCGATTCTAAAATTGAAGTGTTAATGGAATACGATTCCGAAGCTAGAGTTCATGTCTCTGCCAGGGATCTTACCAGCGGAAAAGCAGCCGAAATTGAAATTACGCGAGAACAGAATTTGATTCAAGGGACTGCTGATGAGGCAGAACTCAAAGTGGGCTCTCAGGTCGAAGCGGACGTTTCGCAGCTCCCAATGGTAAATGAAATTCTGGATCAGGCAGAATCAATCAATCAATCGAAGAAAACAAGAGAATTACCAAGAAAACAGGTTCGTTCAGTTAAGCCTGGATCAGTCGTTCGTGGACTAGATAGTTCAGAGCGTCCGGTTGCTTTGTGTAATCAATGTGGTGAACCTCAACAGGGAGCTCCTGGTTCTGGATGTTCGGCTCCCGAAACACATTCTCAAGGTGTATTATCATCGCGAAATGAGGTTCTTCAAAAAAAGACAAAGAAAAAAGTTCAGAAAAGACGTCAGCAAAACCCCAGTCAGAAAAAACGGTCGGCAACTCAGCGATCAGCAACAAATCAGCCTCAGTCGCAAAAACAGGCCAAGGGTCCATCTCAGCCTAAGGCAAAGGGGCTAGATGCTGCTGAGAACGAATTCTGGGATCTACTGGATGATGCTTAGTATAAGCGTTACACCTGAGATGAAATGAGTTCTTTTGACGTAGGCGTAGTAGAGAAGGAAACAAACTTCCGATGAAAATCGAACGGATTGAATTATTTCATGTGGCAATGCCTTTGATCTATCCCTGGCGAACTGCTTATGGTGAAGATACTGCCATTCATTCTGTGTTATGCCGATTGGTGAGTGGTTCTGTTGAAGGCTGGGGAGAGAGTACCCCTCTCGCTGCTCCCTGTTACAGTCCAGAATGGGCCGGGGGCGTCTTTCATACAGTGTCTGAATGGTTAGCGCCGGCAGTGATTGGTCAGGAAATCGAGAGTGGTCAGGCATTACAGGAAAAACTGTCTCTTTACAAAGGGAATTCATTTGCCAAGGCAGCATTGGATAATGCATGGTGGAGCTTGCACAGTAGGCTGACCAATGTGCCATTGCATATTGCTTTGGGCGCGACAAGAAATGAAGTGCCAGTTGGAGCTGATTTTGGCGTGATGGATCATCTGGATGAATTGATTGAAGTTGTGGGGTCAGCCGTAGAAGAGAACTTCCCGCGAATCAAACTCAAGTTTCGTCCTGGATGGGATATTCCAATGCTCAAAGCGATTCGGTCTTCGTTTCCTGATGAAACGTTTCACATCGATTGCAACAGTGGATATCGAATTAAAGACGCCTCATTATTTCAAGCAATCGATGAATTTCAGTTGGCGATGATCGAACAGCCATTACAACATGATGATATTACGGATCATGCTCGGTTGCAGGAAATGATTAAGACCCCCATTTGCCTGGATGAAACCATCACGCACCCCTATCGTGCTCAGCAGGCTGTAGAATTAAAAAGCTGTCAGTATGTGAACATTAAACCGGGGCGAGTTGGAGGACTGACAAATGCTGTTAGAATCCATGATCTCTGTCAGCAGGCAGGAATTCCCTGCTGGGTGGGAGGTATGCTGGAAAGTGCGACAGGCGCCTCGCATTGTACTGCTTTAGCGATGTTGGATAATTTTACTTATCCCGCAGATATATTCCCCAGCGAAAAATACTATCATGAGGAACTGGCAGAATTTCCACTGAGTTTAATTGACTCTGAAGAAGGTGTTCCCAGCGTTAAGGCTTTTGAAAATTTGCCTGATCCCAATTTTAACAGATTAGAATCCCTGACGATTCAAAAGAAAGTCATCAAATCTTAAAGTTGGAACAATTTTGAATCATGAGCGAGTTCAAATGTTCATTTTTTGTGAGGTTGGAATTTGAATGATACGGATAAACGACTGATTAAAGCTAAAATATTCTAATAATTTCGCTTAATTGGGGAATAACAAGATGTATTTCAGCATCTTTCTTAATAGAGATTTAGGTTATGTCATTGCAGAACCAGAATGATTCAGATGAGCTCACATTGTTGGTAGATTTACATTATCAGCTACTGTTTCGGTATGCATATCGTTTGTCGGGCGATAGAGCAGAGGCAGAAGATCTTACCCAACAGACTTACCTGATAGCTCAGAAAAAACTTTCTCAGCTGCGAGATATGAGTTTCGCACGTTCATGGCTTTGCACGATATTACGTAATTTGTTTTTGAAAAATATTACGCAGAAGATCACCCCCCTCTCTTTGAGTCAGTCGTTCGATCTGGTTTCAGAGGAAGTAGTAGTCCCTGAATTAACTTCAGAGGAGTTACAGGGTGCTCTTAATGAATTGCCGGAAGACTTTCGGATTCCGCTGTTGATGTTTTATTTTGAAGAGCGATCTTACAAGGAAATTTCTAAGGAATTGTCGATTCCTCTTGGGACAGTGATGAGTCGTCTGGCAAGGGCAAAATCTTATTTACAAGAACGATTTTCCTCGCGTTCCGAAGAAAAGACAACTATTCATTCATAGTATCTTAAAGTTGTCATTTTAAACGGTTAAATGGAATTATAATGAATCTTTCAGAGTCATCCCCAGAATCAGAATTTTCTTCATCAGATCATACTGGTTCTGGATTATCTTCTGGAGATGCCGCTTTTCATGACCAGATCAAGAATGTTCTTTTTGATGTTGAGATTCCTGAAGGTTTAAAAGATTCAGTCTTGGCAACGCTTAGTCAAAATCATGTGATTGGTTTATCGAATGATCATAGGGTTGCCCTGTCTCGAAGAGATTTTCTTAAAAAGCCTGGTGTAATTACAGGGCTTTCAGTTTGCCTGATGTTTTTAATGATGCTGACTTATTTTTGGGCCACTCAGGAGCCCGTCATAGCTTTGTCTGAATTCAGTCCGGAATTGAATCTGGACAGCCGCCTCTTGTCTGATTTTGATAATAATTTTTCAGAACAATTTCCCGTTCATGGAGGCTGGCGTCGCAAAGGCCGTTTGGTCTTTACCAGCAAATCTTATGGCATTTCGGTAGGCGACGCATCAAAGCATGATGCCGTTGTGCGGTTTTTTACTCTTCCGACTGGGGGAGAAAAATTAATTTATGGAGCATTGGTTCAGGTTCCAGCTGGTCGGGTTGAACCCTTACCTTCGCATGCGTCTTTCAACCCTGGTAATGTAGCTTATGCTCAACTCAAAAAGGGTAATTATGCCACTGTCAAGTGGGTAGAAGATGACCGGGTTTATATCTGCATTGTCTTTGGCGGATCCCGAGAATTAGAAGCAGTGAAACGTGCTTTACAATTCGCGACTGCTTGAAATTAGCCCCAGAACCGGCTCTACTGGTAAACAGTACTATCGGCACCTTTGAGTTGGTTCATTTTGAAAGAGGCTATCATGCATCTTCTGTCGCGATTTTGTTTGATCATTGTGGGGTTATGTTTTTTGTCTGAGATTCCCTGTAGCGCTGCGAGTTTCGTTTATATCTCCCTGGGGGGAGAAAAGAAAATCGCCATTTATCAAATGAACGAGCAGGATGGATCTTTAAGTCATCTTGAGGATGTCATGCTTGAGGGAGCTCCCGGATGTCTGGAAATAGATCCAGAAAAGAAATATTTATATGCCTCAGTTCGATCTGCGAAACAGTTTAAAAGTTTTTCTCTTAATCCCAAGAATGGTAAGCTGAAGAATATTTCATCGGTTTCTGCAGGAGGCAATGCGGCGTATATTGCAACAGACAAAACCGGCCGGTATCTGTTTTCTGCCTATTATGGTGAAGGCAAAGTTGCCGTTCACCGGCTCAAAAAAAATGGTGAGATTTCAGCTGAAATATTGCAATCAATTCCAACAGACAAAAATGCGCATGCAATATTACCAGATCAGTCGAATCAATATGTTTTTGTACCTCATACAGGTCCTAATGCGATTTATCAGTTTACCTGGGATGAAAAGAAGGGGCTGTTAAAGGCGAATCAGAAACCGTTGGTTCAGGCTTCTGTTGGATTAGAGCCGAGGCACCTTGCAGTATCTAAAGATAATCGTTTTATCTATTTTGATAATGAAAAGGCTAGTTCCGTCACGGCGTATCAACTAAATTCTAAAACAGGTTCGCTGACTCCCTTCCAGACAATTTCAACTCTTCCAAAAGGGTTTGAAGGGAATAATTCCTGTGCGGATATCGAGCTTTCCCCTTCAGGTCAATATTTATATGCATCCAACCGGGGGCATAATAGTATTGCCTGTTATCAAGTGGACTTAAAATCGGGACGATTGAAATCGCTGGGACAGGAGCCTACGGAGGATACTCCTCGTTCGTTTAACATTGACCCTTCAGGTAACTTTCTGTACGCAGCGGGTCAGAAAAGCGGTAAGCTGGCCGCTTATCGGATTTCGTCCAAAACTGGTAAACTCAAGC
>NZ_CALEMX010000288.1 GCF_937910335.1 uncultured Gimesia sp.
ACCAGATCATGACTTCAGAAATCGAAGAGCATGAACTTATAAATGAAGAGTTGCTGTCACAACTTTATCAGAAACCCTCTGATCGGTGGGATGTCTATGAATTGAATTCCCAACTGCCTGAAGTCGTAGCACAATTTTCTGCCTTGCTAGATGAAAAAAAGAACGAAGCACCATGATGAAAATCTATCATAATCCGCGTTGTGGAAAGAGTCGGCAGACATTGGCCTTAATTCAAGAGGCCGGTCTCCAGATAGAAGTGATCGAATATCTGAAAACGCCACCAGACGTGGAAGAATTGGATTCCATTTTGAAAAAGCTGAAAATGGAACCATGTGATTTAATGCGGAAAGGTGAAGCGATTTACCGCGAACTGAAACTGGCAGAGAAGGAACTCTCACGTGAAGAAGCCATCTCGATAATGGTGGCGAATCCGAAATTGATAGAGCGTCCCATCGTAATCAAAGGCCAAAACGCTGTTCTCGGAAGGCCTCCTGAAAACGTGAAAACACTGCTCTAATCAGGAAAAATTCTGACTTGTCCAGGCACCCGCTTCGATCTATGACATATTTCGACCCACAAGAAAACCGATTGAGAATGTCAACGCAGCCAGGGTAAGTAGAATAAAAACCCAGGTACCTGTGGGCAGTTCAAACTTGACGGAACGTTTTAACCGACTTCTCTTTTTTTCTGCTAAAACATTCGAAGCACGTTTCTGTGCCAGGCTGGCCAGACTTTCTAATTCCTGTTCGTGGTTGATCTCAGAGGGGTTAGCAGTATCAACCTGCAACTGGCTGACCGGAGCCACAGGAGTTTCAGGATGTTGAGCCAGATCTACTTCCTCCCGTTGTGGGGGGGCAACGATCTGATTGGTTGGTTGAACTTTGACTGCTTGAAATTCCTGTTCTAACACCGGTGCTATTACCTGTGATTTGGTGGCTACAGAAACCGGAGCCTGCAACGGGAGAGCTTGTTCTGCCTGCTCTTCTTTTTCGACGATTACATTGGCACCTATTCCTGCCAGTTCATCCAGAGCATTTGTTAGTTCGGCATCTTTCAGATCTAACCTGGGTAGAGGAATGGGGGCAATCGCTCCATCCAATCCGGGAACGCGAACCGACAATCCGCAAGTCGGGCAGTCGACCACTTCCCCCGCTTTGGAGCGAGAAATTCCCATCAGTTGTTCACAATGTTGGCATCGAAATTTGATAGGCATACTGAAATTTCTTTAGATTAACGATAAGAACCGCCACTCGTGGCGTTTTTGTTGTAGAGGTACATATTCTATTAACGCTCCAAACCCATCTTAAACTACAGGAATTCAGGCCAGGATACCTTTTATGGCGTTAACATGTGACAGAAGTACAAGCTCTCGGTAGAATAGAAAGATATCAAATTCGATTTTACCCGCTATAATCATAGACAGTCAGTTGTGCAGAATAAATCCATGAATGGAAATTATTCAAAAGTTCTGATCTCTCCAAGGTTTACTGCAAGAGGTTTTTTGTGGACGTAGAGGAATTTCTGAAACGAGACGTCAATCGCCGCCAGTTCCTGGATCGGAGTGCGCGAAATGCCGCCGGTATGGCTGCCGGTGTTGTCGGATTATCCACAAATATGACGCTGGCAAACAGTTCACCTAATGAGCGCGTCGTTTTGGCCGGCATGGGTATCCGCGGACAGGGGAAATTTCTGACAACCAGCATGGCCGGATTTCCCGATGTTCAGTTCAAAACGATTTGTGACGTTGATGAATCAGTTGCACCAGCGGCTCTTAAGTCGATTGAAAAAGAGCAGGGTGTGGCACCTCAATTTGTAACCGATTTTCGTAAAGTTCTAGATGATCCGGAAATTGATGGAGTCGTGATAGCGACGCCCGATCATTGGCATGCACTGATGGCGATCATGGCTTGTCAGGCTGGAAAAGATGTCTACGTTGAAAAACCGGTTTCACACAATCTGACGGAAGGGTTAAAGATTGTCGAGGCAGCACGAAAACACCAGCGCGTGGTTCAATCAGGAATCCATCAGCGCAGTGGGGCGCATTTCCAATCCGCCGTCGATTATGTCCAGAGTGGAAAACTGGGTGAAGTCAAACTGGCCAAAGCCTGGATCATTCATCGACGGAAACCAATCGGTAAAAAGAAAAATACGTCTGTGCCTGCAGGGGTAGATTATGACCTTTGGTTAGGGCCTGCTGCCAACCGTCCTTTTAACCCGAATCGATTTCATTATAACTGGCACTGGTTCTGGGATTATGGGACCGGTGAGATGGGGAACTGGGGCGTGCATATGCTTGATATTGCACGCTGGGGGCTCGGTGTTGATTTGCCAGAGAGAATCTCTGCATCAGGCGGAAAATATTTCTTTGACGATGATCAGGAAACACCGGATACCCAGGTGGTTCAATACAATTATGCAAAGAAGACAATCATCTGGGAGCATCGTCTCTGGAGTGCACATGGCATGGAAGGCCGCAACGCCGCTGCCGCCTTTTATGGCGATCAGGGAACTCTTGTCGTTGATCGAGGGGGCTGGAAAGTTTATGACCAGAAAGAAGCAGTCACCTCCGGTACCAGCGATCAGGCGGCAACGCATCATCGCAATTTTATAGATTGCATCAAAACGCGAAATAAACCAACTTCAGATATCGAGATCGGCCACATTTCCAGTGCGTTATGTCACTTGGGAAATATCGCTTACCGGGCGGGCCATGAGATCCAATTTGATGCAAAGCAAAATCGTGTGCTGGGAAATCAACAGGCAAATGCACTACTGGGGCGTGAATACCGGCAAGCCTGGGAACTGCCTCAGGTCTAAATCGCAATCGGTAGAATCCATTCCGAACAAAAAAATAACTTCCTGACAGTTGAAAGTACTGCCAGGAAGTTTTTTTTCGTAGATGAACTCGCTTATTGTTGGTTACCCACCTGCTGATACAGGTCTGTTGTCGTATTGAGACTATCGCTTCCACCAGCCTGGAAGAAGTCAGATAATTCTACAATCGCCGGTCCCAACAGGAAAATATAAATTGCGGGCATCAAGCAGAACACGGTTGGAAAGAGCAGTTTAAACGTTGCTTTATTCGCTTTTTCGTCAGCACGTTGCTGCAGACTCTCGCGGATGTTATCACTGTATTCCTGCAAAGCCGAGGTGACATCGGTTCCCATTTGATCGGTTTGAATCAATAGAGACGCAAACGAATGGACTTCCGGGACATCGATACGTTTACTGAAATTGGAGAGTGCTTGCGAAAATGTTCCGATGGATGATTGTTCGATGACGATTCTTAACTCATGTGCCAATGCCGGATAAACTTTTCCCAGTTCAGTACCGACTCGCTTTAACGCTTGAGGAACCATCATCCCCTGGGACACGCACATGTTTAACATGTCCAACATGTCAGGGATACCCTGTTCGATTTCACTTCTTCGGTCAGTGGCCTGACCAGTTACAACCAGAAAGGGAACCGCCCAGACCAGGACTGGCACCACAATCATGGCGATCAGGATGGGGATTTCAAATCGTTCCGGAGACAGAATTAAAGCTGCACCGAAGAAAAAGATGGTTCCCAGAATCGCAAGATAGCGAATGGCCGAAAAGTTCTGCAATGCGTGTGGTTGATAATAACCGGCAGCCTGCAACTCTGTTTTGGTTTTGGAACGCCGTGTATCAGATTCGGGCATCATCTCCGCCAGAGCTGGCGTCGCTGAACCGAATACAAAGTCATCAGTTCCCATCGCGGGAACATCTCCAGCTTCTACCTGAGGCAATGTCGTCTCGGCATTCTTACCGGTTGTGTTGACATTGGAAAACAGTTGATGATTTTCCCATGTCGCAGACGTAGAAGTCGAGGAGGATGCTGAAGGCATTAACGAAAGTTTTTCAGGTGTGGTTTCCACTTCCTGAGTTTCGTGCTTTACAGATTCCGTCGTTGACTCAGTAGATCGGTTGCGAATGATGCGATACAACATCCAGAGAATGGTGATACCACAAACTGCATAAAATACTGTGATTGTTGTTGGTGTAAACATAGGATTGCCCTCGCCGTTAACCGGCAGGTCTCATTATTTTTAGTTTGATCAGGAACGTTGACTTGTTTTCAAAACTCTCAGCACCCAAAAAGATCCAATAACTTGTAATGCAATAGCGGTAAAGGTTGCTGCCCGTCCCCACGATGAAGCCATTAACGTTGTTAAATATGTAGAATCGCGTAAAATGAAGAAGCCCAAAATCAAAGGTGGCAGCATAATCATCAAGACGGCTGTGGCACGGCTACCGGCAGTAGCAGTACGTAATCGACCCAAAAATAACATACGGTCGCGGATCGTTCTTGCCAGTCGTTCGAGAACTTTAACCAGGTCACCCCCAGTCTCCTGATGCACAATTAAGGCCATCGAAAGAATGTTCAAGCTGGTAACGCCCGTTCGTTCGAACAGTCCGTCCAGGGCATCTTTCATGGAAACACCCATTTGTAACCGACGTGAAGATTCTTTGAGTTCATTCCCTAACGGTGCGGGTGTTTTTTCAGAGACATCAATGAAACAGTGTGTCAGGCTGCGTCCCGTCTTGGCGGCACGAGCTAATTCATCAATCATGTCAGAAAGCTGTTCGTTGATACGTTTTTGACGTTGGCCGCGACGGAAAATCAGATAGACGATCGGAGCAATTCCCCCCAGCATAAACGCTATAGATGCTGTCAGAAAATTTTCCTGCAAAATGAACATCAATCCGCCTAACAGCAGTGAGGTCATCAAGCAGAAAAACAGAACAATGCCCGGGTCAGCTGTGATTCCGGAATGGATGACCAATTCGTCAAATCCACCATTCACACGGTTACCGATTTGTTTGGAATCGGTGGTGGCGTATTTATTTCGATCTCGGAGGATGTCCGAATAATCATCTGTCGAAATGTTGGTATTAATTGCGGCGTCAGTTGCCATTGATCAATCTCCTATTCATCCCGCTTGTCTGATTGACTGTCATTTAATTCTAATTCACGGGCCTGAAAAAGATCATCTAAGTCATTAAAGTTAGTTTGTGTTAACCAGTTCATGGCAACAGGATGGTGCCCGGTTGCATAAAATGAACCATTCACATTCCCTTGTTTATCAACGTCGGTAATGCGATAGACGAACAGGTCTTCCACCATGTATTCACCATTCTGGAAACCGATCAATTCTGATATACGCATCACTTTTCGCTTACCATTGGGAAGTCGAGTAATATGTACCAGCAAGTGAACAGCCGAGGCGATATATCGACGGGCAATTGAGTTGGGAAGTTCCGCACCAGATAACGCGATCATCAATTCCAGTCGGTCTAATGCATCACGGGTATCATTCGCGTGAACGGTACTCATGGAGCCATCGTGACCGGTATTCATGGCCTGGAGCATTTCCAAAACTTCACCGCCGCGAGATTCCCCAACGATAATTCGATCTGGCCGCATTCGCAGACTGTTTTTCAACAAGTCCCGCTGATCAATTTCTCCCTGACCTTCAATGTTAGAAGGTCTGGCTTCCAGTGAAACCACATCCGGCTGCTGAAGTTGTAATTCTGCTGTCTGTTCGATGGTCACAATTCGTTCTTTACCAGAAATATAACGACTGAGGTTATTCAACAGCGTTGTTTTTCCAGCACCTGTACCACCACTAATCAGAATATTAAGTCGTCCCTGGACGGCAATTTCCAGAAATTTTGCCATGTCGGGGGCCAATGATCCCATCTTAACCATATCATCGAACAGTAAAGCGTTCGTTCGAAAACGACGAATGGAAAGTGTAGGACCCTTTAAAGCCAATGGTGGAATTACGGCATTTAAACGAGAACCATCTGGAAGCTTGGCGTCAACCATCGGTGAGACTTCGTCAATTCGTCGTCCCGCACGACCTACCAGACGATGAATTAACTGGAGCAAATGCTCGTCATCAGCAAAACTGATATCAGTTTGTTCCAGAACACCATTGCGTTCAATAAATACCTTGTCGGCACCATTGACCAGCACATCGCTGATATCAGGATCGCTCATCAATGGCTCCAGTGGACCAAAACCGTAGATCTCGTCCAGGATCTCACGGACCATAACATCACGGTTCTTCTGATCCAGCGAAATTTCCTGCTGCAAACATAAATGCTCTGCCAGACCACGCAATTTAATGCGTAAATCGTTTTCCGGCAGTTCACCTGCTTTGGAAAAATCGATGGCGTCAACCATCTGGCGATGCAGTTGTGTCTTCAGCCTCTGAAAGGCTTTTTTCGCTTCGGCAGTTGAACTGGCAACTGTAGTTTCACTTTGTAATACCATTTTAATCTCCGCCCTTACTGGGTCAGATAAAGCTTGTAAATGTATTTGTTTTTACGTTGTTGATCGTCGTCTGTTTTGGTTTTCGAATTTGAGGCAGATGGACTGTCCGTTTCAGGCGGCTTACCTTTGGCCAGAATTCCCGTGCGCGTCGTCATCACTCCAGGTTGAAGGATGATTTCACTTGTCTGGTTCTCTAGTCGTTTAATCGACATGATCCTGCCTGCGACCATGTTCGTACAGTCCGCAAGTCCTGTATGGGATCGGGATGATGACTCAACCTTGTCATACAAAAAACAAATCCGACACTGTCCCGTCATCTTCTGAAATGCGTCCAGTTCATTGTCTTCTAGTTCAGGACTGCAATTCACTTGAATCGGCCCTGTATTAAATATTAGCTCGCCGTGATAGTGTTTCAGATCCTGCTTTGTCAGCCCTGATAATATTTGCCTCTCAACAGATTCAGAATTATGAAGTGAGCCAAAATCGAGGAGTTGCAGATTGGCATCTGAAATATTTCCCCGTCGTGGTTTTCCTGTAAGTAGTATTTCCGGTATGCCATCTGAACCACGCGTGACCGTTTTTGTATCCGGGTTATATCGATATTCATCCTTGCCTTTTTTCTGATCAATCTGCAGTTCCCAGGTCTCCGTATGTTTTCCTGAAGGATCGTTTTTCAGAATCGCCAGCGGAAATGCAGGAACAGACACATTTGCAAAAGGTCGAACACCAATAATGTGGTTGTCAATCGTTGCCTCAATTTGTGCGCCCGTCGTTCCCGGATTTGTACTTGTGAATTCAGACACGAAATCTGCTACCGGATTATTAAGGCGACTCATTTGATGAGTCTTCAATTGAATGCTCATTGGCTGATGATCGGTTTGAAGAAATTTATTGATACCCGTATCAGCCACAGGGATCGATTTTCCAAAAAACAAATTTTCATCTTTAACCAGTGGAATACCAATTCTATGTCCTGCAACAGTATTTAGAATAATTGCACGATTGGCTGCCTTTTCTGCCCGCTCCATCAGGGTCTGGTAATTTGGTTTTTCTTTTAGTAAGTCATCTGCTGCCAGTTCCTGCCCGGCTGCTAAGACTGCTGTTTCGATACACGTTGTTACCTCCAGAGACGCAGCATCCAGCCAGAGTCGATTCACTACCAGCGATATACCAGCCAATACGACAAGCAGCACCATTGCGGCCAGAGGGGTGATGACCCCTCGTCGGCCGACGGTTTGTGAGACTGTGATGTGAGATCGTTGGTAACGTTTCATGAGTATCTATTTCAGCAATCATCAACAACAGAGATAGAGAAAACAGTTCCTGATTCCATGACGGCTTAACGTCCTGCGGTCCGGTTTTGTGGAAATGAACGTGTGTTGGAACGTTGTTGAGTCGCAGGTGCGCCCGGTGAATTGGGAGGATTCTGAGGACTGTGTTGTGCAGTTGGTCCACCCGCATCTGAAGCACCAGGAGCCTGACCGTTTGGAGCACTAATAGAACGTCCATCGGTATCATATCCCTGACCGCCGCCCCAATCCGGATTCAGATATCCGCCAGAATTGAATCCACCGCGACCACCACGGTTGTAACTGTTGTAATCGCCAACTCGCAAACCGTTTTTATCAAATCGGTTCACGCTACGACTGGAACCATAATAGCCCTCTATTTCGAATGGTTTCTCAGGTTCTTTCTCTTTCGGTTTTTTCGGTGTTTTTAATCCGAGGATTTCATACAGCGTTGCTTTATCCGCATTGTTGATAGCCACGCCTCCATTTCCCTTACCTTCGGGAGTATAGCTCATCGTAATTTCACCGCGATCGCTGGCGAGAATCATGATATTGGCTTGTTCCGGCGTGAGTTCAAGTGTGACATTGGTACCTCGTCTGGAACTGCTGTTTTGTGTGTAACTGCGGTTAATCGCAATGACCTTCACACCTTTGAATAAGGTCAGCGTCATCCCACCATTCATACGTTTGTCGTTATTCAATCCCGAAGGAGTCATGTGGACATCAACATACTCTCCCGGTTTGATTAATCCATCAACGAGATCAACCGATGATTCAAGAGAGACTGAGATCGCCCGCATACCCGGTTCGACTTTAATCGCAGGTGTCTCACCTGCAGGATAGAGTTGACCCGTTGAAATGGGAGTGGCAGCCGGAATTTTCTCTTTGACAATTCGACCGACAATGACACGATTTGATGTCATCATTTCTGGTTTCAGATTTTTGATAGCGATAGGACCGAGACCCAGGTGATCTTCAGTCACCAAAGTACCTGGCTCCAACACACTAATCGCCATAGGGATGTTTCGAGTTGCCACAGGCGGTGCTTCGACTTTTCCCGCCAGTAATCTTTTTCCGATATAGGCAGCAATCAATATTCCAAAGACACCAAACATCAACAGTGTCACTTTTGCAGGGGTCAGGCTTTTCACCGGATCAATCTCCCGTAACTTGATGAAGCAGAGGAATTTCCCGGCTTCCAACATTCCCTCCTGTTAAATCGTCGGAGGGCTACACGATTATTTTCCAATAAAAATTACTCTCGAATCATTCTTGTTTCGGAGTACAAATTTTGTCCTTTTAAGTCATAGCCAATCGGCCAAAGCAGATTCGGAGAAGCCAGAGTCATCGGAATGCTGACAGCAACCGTGACCACATCACCTGAATTTTCTCCCATCTCAGCTTGAATGACTGCTCCCTGTCCCAGTTGTGGCGGCAGGATTTTCAGTACTTCTTGTTCAATATTTTGCTGCGTAACGCCGGGCAGTGTTGCCAGACGGGCACCAATGCGACTGGCTTCAACAACATCCGCACGTGCATAAAACAGGAGTGTAAACTCCAACAGCGCGAACATGACAATGCCAAAAATCGGTAACACCAGAGCAAGTTCCATGCTCAGGAAACCTGATCGTTTTGTTTGCTTTTTATGTTTTTGAATTCGTTTCAACTTCATAGCAGAAATGCTTTCATCGATTTCTTAATACGATGGTTTTCCATAATTCATAATTAATTGAGTACCACAGATTTAATAACCATCCAGGTAGTAACACTCCAGGTTGCTAATACAACAGGAAGTGCAAAAGGCATCAGGCCTCGTTTCTTTTTTTGTTCCATTGTTTCGGGCACATATTTTTTCTTCTTACCTTTAAATGATTTGCCCGTTGCCAGATATTGTTCTTTTGTTTTTTTGGCTCCACGTCTGAATACACTCCATGCCAGGATCGCAAATGAACCGACTAGAACAAACAGCGTGCCTACAATCATGACGGCAAGTGTTGCTTTAAAGCCTAACCAGATTGATAAGGCCCCCATCATTTTTACATCTCCTGCAGCACCACTACCCACGAGCCAAATCAGGAAAAAAGATCCAAAACCCGCGACAAAACCCAGTCCGCCATACATTAATCCCTCCCAGCCATTGAAAACAGCTTGATAGACAATGCCTAACACAAAGAAGGGAACGGTTAAGACGTTGTAAATTTTTCTTGCTTTGTAATCCGTAATGGCTGCGATGACCGTAAAGATTCCGACGCTGATTGCCATGATGTAAAGCGAAAGCTCTGTTAACGGAAAATCCATTGGTTTTATTCTCAATCAAGTTATCTGGTTATGGAAATACTGTCTGTTAAGGCAGATAAGGGATTTAGTAAAACTATATTGAACCTGACACTGCGTGTTGAAAATATACCTCATGTTTCTAACCTGATACTTTCAATCTGAAAAAAAACCACAGCTTGTCTTGTTTCCCTGTTTTCATTGAGCAACATCAATCACTGGAATTGATAAATCTGTTGTGATTGCTGCAATACTTATAATCACTCAAATCGTTAAGATGTGATTGCCGCGCACGGTGCAGAGCGATGTTGCATCGAATTCAAAATGAAGGAGTTATGAAGTGCTCCGGATCTGAATGACGCAACCGGTTGTGATTGTTCAGAGTCAGCAAAGTTAAAGTCAAAAAGCCGGGTCATTGCCAGTGATCCGCAAAGAAATGAAAGTATTGTGAATTCAAGGATCTGACGGTTCACGAGCGAATGAATGATTCCTAAAATAGGATCAGATCGGTTCTTTATTAAAATCCCGATAACCGGACTAAATCGTGGAGATTTTCTCTGGTACCAATTCCCACCTGGCAAAACGACTTTCTGATTCTGAATGCCTTGCTGAGAACGGGAAATCAAAATCGAGTTTCACGGAAGGTTTAACATTGAATTCTACTGAATTAATAGATACCGCCGAGACGGCTGCCCGCCTGGGAGCAAAATGTCTGCTGGACTGGGTTGATGAATTTCGCGTCTCAGAAAAAGGCAGAGCGGATCTGGTGACGGATGCAGACTTCGCTTCGCAAACTGCGATTGTGAACCATATCAATGAGCGTTATCCGACTCACCACATGCTTGGAGAAGAGGGATTATCCCGTGGGGAAGGGGAATCAGACTATCGTTGGGTCATTGATCCGCTGGATGGCACATCAAATTATGTGCATGGATTTCCCTACTATTGTGTCTCAATTGGCTTGGAATTTCAGGGTAAACTGGTGTTAGGAGTGGTTTATGACCCGAATCGCGATGAGATGTTCTCAGCCTTTCGTGACCAGGGTGCCAAATTGAATGGAAAATCAATCAGCCCATCAACCATCAAGTCTTTAGATCAGGCGATGTTAATGGCAAGTTTGCCTGTCGGAACTAATGGGCAAGGTATCGCCGTCGATCGATTTTTACGAGTTCTTCCCGTAGCACAGGCATTACAACGAACCGGCTCCGCTGCGTTAAACTTATGTTATGTCTCTGCGGGGCGAATTGAAGGTTATTGGTCCAGCACTTTAAAACCCTGGGATATGGCAGCCGGAGTTCTGATTTGCAGAGAATCGGGGGGCACCGTATCGTCCATCGAAGACGCAGGCTTTTCCATTGAAAAACCGAGTATTTTGGCAACAAATGGAACAAATATTCATGCTGAATTGCAATCGTTGCTGATAGATACGGTTTTTTAGTCAGCTTTGAGATTCCTGCTTTAATGTGCCAAAAAACGACGTATGATATAAAGAGAGAAATGCGTTCTTATATCATGTTCCGTTTATACAAGCGAACATTGATTCGAGGCGCGTTTGTCGTTGATCGATTCTTTTCGATCAACCGAATGGGGGAAGTTACTGGGACCCGTATTTGAATCAGCTCCCTTGCAAGCAAAGAGTTGAATCCATTCACAGTTTCCCTGTTCCCGTACAAATGGGATCGATTAGTGGTTATGTCATATCTTATACGATTACTCCTGCTCTTTTTGGGGCTGCCTTTGCTGCTGTTATCTGGCGTAGAAAATACGTCTTATAATCTATATGCACAAAAACAGTCTTCCGAGAGAGACAGTGCGAGGAATGACAAACCGAAAACTGGTTCCGGAACGAAAGAACTCAAATCCCCTCTGGATGCAGAAAAGCGTCCGGGTTCAGGTCTAAGTGCTTCCGATTTGAAAAAAAACATTCCCAAAAAAATGAGCCAGGAAAAAAACTCGACGAAACAAGGAGTGTTTTTTAAGGGCGCGGATGGTCAATTTTATCCTTTACCAAATCTGAGTTTAGATCAGATACGTGAGTATCTGAAACAGAAACAGATTAGTCAGACGGAGCCCTCCCCCGAGTTTGCGGTATCATCAGTTTCACTGACAGGCACAATCAAAGAAGATCGTGCGATTCTGGATGCGCGGATTGTTGTATTAATTAACGAAGAAAACAAATGGGTTCGCGTTCCGGTCAAACTCAATGAAGCGATCTTCCTCAAAACGAGTTATGTTGGCGAAGGGGAGTCAAGCCCGGGTGGATTTAATCGAACGGAAGGATATCTCTGGTGGTTTCGGGGGAAGGGAACTCATGAAATCAATCTGACATTAAGTATTTCGCTCAAGCAACAACTACCTTCCAGACGTCTGCAATTATTATTACCGCAAACTGCCGTCAGTAATTTGCAGCTAAAAGTTCCGTTATCTCAAATCAGTCTTGAGGTCCCCGCCGGAGTTGCTGTTTCGAAAAAGACAATTTCAGAAAATCAGAGTCTGGTAGAAATGTTCGGACTGGGAGATCAGCTCGATCTTTCCTGGCAGCCTATTCCTGATGAGAAGAAAGTAGAAACGGTTTTACAGGCCGAGACTTTGCTGACAGCAGATTTTACATCAGACTCGGTATTGTTGAACGCCACACAGTCGATCAAAGCTCTAACGGGAAGTTTTCAAACGGTACAAGTCAGGTTACCAGATCGGTTTCGATTACTCGATGTGAAATGTAAAGATTATAAAAGCCATAAATTAGCAAAAGGGAATCTGATTGAAGTCTCTCTGATTGAACCGACCGTCGGCCCGATAGAAATTCAATGGACTCTTGAAACCGATTTTCCAGAAGAGAACGGCCACTTTTTAATCGATGGTTTTGATGTAAGTCGTGCCAAAAGACAGACGGGTTTGATAGATATTCAGACACTTGACGGATATCGTATTTTTCGGACAGAAGGTCAAAATCGATTTGTTTATCAAATTAAAGCCAATCAAAAAGATTTTGACAGTTCATATCGCTTTCTGAAACAGCCATTTCAATTGCCTCTGAATATTGAGAGAGTCAAACCTTACTTCTCCGCCAAGCCTTTTTATCTGGTGCAGATGTTTGGAAACAGGGCTGAATTTGATGCACGCATTCAAATAGATGTATTTCAAGGTGCATTGGACAAGGTCTCATTAAACTGGCCTCAGCAAGCAAAAGAGGGTTGGGAACTGGAATTAATGCAGGAACCTTCCCTGACGGAAGCCATTGAGCTAGACCAGAGTCAGCCGGGAAAAATTAACATTAATTTGTTGAAACGTTCCAAAGGGAAATTTGAAATCACATTTCGCGCCCGGCGCCCTGTGATTGCCGATCAGGAACCATTTAATTTTACGCTTCCCGAAATCGAAGCACCCAGTCTTTCCGCAACATCACTGGTGATTGCCAATGATGTTAACGTCGTGACCGATTTGACTCCTTCTCTCAAAACGCAGGTTCTTTCTTCACCACTTGTGCAAATGGAAAAGTTCGTTTTGCCTGCGGAAGTCAAAACACTTCGCAAAAATGAATTTCAGATACAACCGGGTGTCAACGAATTTTCGGCTGTCGTTTCGATTCATAACCAGGAGATTACCACGACCAGCGCAGCGCAACTGGAGATCGATGGTTCTGAAGTGCACGTCGAACAGGAAATTCAATATCAGATTGAATATGAACCACTGTCTGAGGTAAGGCTGCTGGTACCATTGTCTTTGAAGAATCGCGTCAATTTTTATCTGGACGAAGAGCAAAATCCTCTGGTTCCGACTTGGATATCAGACAATGCCGACCCCGTTCAAAATGCCCGACTATCATTGCGAAGTAAAAAACTGGGGCCAGTGAAAATAACAGCCGTATATTTGTTACCTCAGAGTTCACAAACTGAGTTGTCTGTCCCCTTGATTCGTTCGGATGATGCTGCCTTTTCAGAAAGCCAGTTCGAGCTCTCAGTGAAGGATGAAGAGGATTCAAGATATCTCGAAATTGAAAGCATGGATACCGCATGGCAACAACAGTTGGCCATGAATAATAATGCATTCTGGAGGGCCGTTGATCCAAAGGCAGATATCAATCTCAAACTGAAAAAAAGTGAATCGGGAGCATTGTTTTCCTATTCTGTCAGTCAGGCATGGATTGATTGCAGCATCGACTCATCAGGTTTTTATCAGGCGCGCGCTCAGTATCAGTTTCCTGTTTCGCCTCGATTACTTTCTTTCCAAGTGCCGGAACAAGCTAAAATTAAAATTGAAAATATCTGGTGGAACAATCAGCAAACGACATTCAGCCTGGTTCAAGGTAGTTTGAATGAGTACCAGATCAGTCTACCGGTGGTCCAGGGCAAAGAAAACTCATCTCATATTCTCACGATTGATTATGGTTCTACTAAACATCAGCGTGATTCACTCTTTAGCTCTTTGACAGTTGCCGCTCCCGAATTTTCAGATAATCTGTGGGTAGAGAAGACAAACTGGAAAATTAGTCTACCCAATAACCAGCATCTTTTCACGATCCCACCCGGATACACGCCCCAGTATCATTGGGAAAACCAAGGCGTTTTCTGGTCGCGCCATTTTTCAGGTAAAAATAAGATTCCGATTTCATTTAAAAATACGCCTCAACTAAAAGATGATTTTGTTGGAGTAAATGACTACCAGTTTTATCGACTTGGTCCGGTAACCGCATTAGAGTTTCGTGCTTTATCTCGTTCGATGATTGTCTTCATTGGCGCCGGAACATCTTTACTACTCGGCTTTATTTTAATGAGCATCTCACCACTCAGAAGTGTTTTGATGTTATTGATTATCATGACGGCTGTATCTGCCGTCGCGTTATGGTATGCCGCTCCCGTAGAAGTGCTGTTACAGCCTGCCGTCTTTGGGTTGCTATTAGCGATTATCGCGGCGTTCATTAATGGATCTTCGAGAAAACGTAGAGAATCAAAGCAGTTGACGCTTTCGGCACCCAGCGATTTTATTCCCCCTCCTTCATATTCAGAACGCATTCAGCCTTCAGAAGTAGATCCTGAAGATATTACGGCTGTTAGACCAGGTTCTGAATTGATTGAGAAACCCGTCTCATCATCTGAAGCCGGGGCACAGCTATGAGTATCTTCCCTGGAATCGAGAGGAGGCAGAGTTTCGCTTTCAAAGCGGCCTGTCTCTTACTCAGCGGAATTTCAATTTTATCGCTGACAGGTTATTCAGAAGCTGCCGATAACCATGTTATCAATCTTTCGCCTGCTTTAAAAATTAGAGAAGTCGTGGTCTCTGGAAGCGATACAACGCAATGGCCTCGGGGAAACTGGTATCCGGTTCCATTAAAAAAATACGATTTGCTCAAAAAGACAGCTCTGTTAAAAAAAAATACACCGCCAAATTCCTGGATTCAGGAAGCCACCTATGAGGCTACATTAGAAGGTGACCAACTGACTCATGGCCGTCTGAACTATCTCTTGCATTGTTCCAGAAATGAGCCGGGGTTTATTAATCTTTCCAAATTGAATCTGGCGATTCACGAATTGAAATGGGGTAACCAGGATGCAGTCTGGGGACTGGCGCCTGATCAAAAAACGCTGCTGTTGATTGATCATTTTAATGAGCCCTTATCAGGAGCGTGGAGTTTGAAAGGCAGGGAACTGCCTCATCGAATGGAGTTTTCTTTCCAACTACCCGAATCTGTTGTCTCACGTGTGCATCTTAAGATTCCTCAAGGTATGGTGCTTACAACATCTGTCGGTTATGTATCGGGACCAGTCAAATCTGATGTGCAAAAATATGATTTGTGGCAGATTGAACTTGGTGGGCAGTCTCAGTTTCAAGCAGTCATACATCATAATCAAAAACTGAAAAAATCGCCGACGCAGATTCTTTACCACCAATTTGCACAAGTTGGTATCCGGGAAGATGGTCTAAGGTTAAGGGAAGACTTTCAGATTGAAGTGCTCAATCAGCCTGTCAAAAAACTGGAGTTTGGAGCTTCCACTGACTATGAAATTTATTCTGTCACTCTGGGAAATGATCTCTCCTTACCATTTGAGATCAAAAAACAGAAAGACCGAAATCTGATTATTGTGGATTTGATAGATCCACTGATAGGAATCAGTCGACCTTTGTCTGTGCGCGCATTGGCTTCTCCTGCCTTAGAACGAGAAATTACAATCCCCCGCCTGAAGTTCAAACATGCCCATTTTTTGGGAGGAACAGTTCATCTTGATATCTCTGCTCCGTTAGAAACACATGAAATCCAATTAACTGATCTACGACAAACGGGAGTACTCATTCAGGATGAACAGGGGGAAGCATATGATTTCAAGCAGTATTCACCGGATGCACGTTTAATCTATCGATTGGCCTTACCGGACCTCAATCTTTCAGCCCGAGTTCAGAGTCTGATTCGTATGGAAGACAAAGTCTGGAAAATGAAGTCGCAAATCCACTGGGCTTCAACAGCTGGATCAACTTACAGGCTTGAATCGATGATTCCTGCCGGATGGGAAATCACTCAGGTAAACAGTCTGGCCGAGCAGAATTCAGGCGATCTGGTATGGGATGTGGAGCGGAGTGCGAAACAGCAAAAATTAAGTGTTCGACTACCTGGTGCTGTGACGCCGGAAGCCCCTTATTCACTTGAAATTCAAGCCCGGCGATTAATTCCAGTCGCAAATCGAGTCATCGAATTGTACGGAGTCAACCCGTTGGGATGTGATAACGTAGATCAAATTTTAGAATTAGATGCCTCTTCGGAAATGGTAAAGCTCTTTGATCCTGGTAAAGAAGTAGAAGAGTTGGTTGCCAGTGATCTTCCAAAAAAGTGGAATTTATCCTCTTCAAAAACAGGTGCGTCTCGGTATTTCCATCTTGCTCCTTATTCCGGTTTCCGATGGGGGGCATTAAATTTTTCGAAGGTAGACCAGACACTTCAAGTCATCGCCAGTAGTTATATCGCGCTGAATAAAGATGTCGTTCAGGAAAATTTTATATTGAATTGCGTGCCAGTCTCTCGCGGGATGAAACGAGTGCTAGTTTACCTCTCTGAACCAGGGGAATCAGTGGAATGGTCAATGAATACAGGAAGTGGTTTACAGTTGAGCCTGACGAGCCAAAAACTTCCCGTCTCAAGACACCAAAAGTGGCAGCTTCCCAAGACTGGCGAACTTTGGGAGCTGAAGCTCTCAGCCCCCGTGTTTAAAGAGCTGGAACTTCGTGGGGAACGTCGTCGGCCCTTTCTCGAAAGTGTCAAAGCAGCATTGATTTATGTTCCACAGGCGAATCCTTTTAGAGGAGTCGTTCGTGTATTAAATTCCAACGAGTTGAATTTACGTATGAAAACAGAAGGTCTATTCACGGCTCCTGGGACAGAGAACAAGCCAGCCGTACAGCGTACTCAGCGAAATTATGAGTGGGAATATGAATGGCCACTCGGGGCATTAACAATTACGCGCTCCTCGGAGATTTCTGACAGCAGTTTAGATCAGGGCACTGCAACTGTGGTTGTCGATACGAAATTTGGGCATGGAACAGGAGAGCCTGATGTGCATCTGGCGAAGGTCTCCCTCGATTTATCGAGTACTTTTGATGATAAATTCATTTTTCGTTTTCCATCAGATGTAAAACTGATATCAACGACTGTAGACGAACGAAGAATTACTCCCATCGAAGCAGAGGGCCAATATTTAGTGCCATTATTTGATCAGTTAGATTCCTATCAGATCACCATTCAATATCAGACTCCTTCTGTTCCAGACCAACTTACGGCGATGCGCAAGATTCCCTTCCCCCAAATCAGTCAAAGGGTCCTGGAAACAGATTGGAATTTGACTCTTCCTGAGGGGACTCGCTTAATCAGAGGCCCGGTGGGGATGGTCTTACAAGAATCCTTACCGGAAGAATCAATGGCTCGAAGATTCTTTGGAATTCTTGGAAAAAAACAGAGTGTAAATCCACATGCGGAAACGAGCTGGAGTGCTGTGAATTTATTTCCCGTGCGATTTGGCACATTGGAAACTTCGAATTCAGATCAAGCCAATATTATTTCGTGGATGGTCTTTCTTCTCACAATGATTACAGGATTGCTATTGCGAATGTTACGTTTCAGCATTCGCAATAAACTCTGTGTGATGGTCGCTTTAGTCTCTTTGGTATTTTCCTGGATCTTCCCATTTGCTTTAGCTCAAATCGCAGGCAGTTGTTTCACGGGCATCTTGATTGTCATGTTAATACCCCGCCGATTTCTCTGGCAGGAAACAAAAATACTTACAGAAGATCAAAGTACAAAAGCCTATCGGAAACCTGTTTCCTCAATATATTCAGCAACTCAATATTTGATCATCACAATGCTTGGGATTTCCGCTTCCGGATACGCTCAAGATTTACCAAATAAAGTGATAGTAACCAGCGAGAATCAATCAACGGAAACCAGAACAGAATTAGTCCTCCTGCCTGAAACACCCGCATCAAGGACAGAATCTATTGCCTATCTCACACCTGATTTACTTCAGGAGCTGGAGAGTATTGTAAAGGAAAATGAGCAGCCCGAATATCTGCTATCCTCTGCGTTCTACGAAGGAGACATACGAGATAATCAACTACTGACGGTTAAGGCAGTCTTCCAGGTGAAAATTCCTTTAGCCAATCCTTCAGCAATGATTCACTTGCCCATCAATGGTGGGAATTTGAGCGGTCCAGATTCCTGTAAGGTCGATGGGAATGTCGTCCCTGTATTATTAGGTGCTGATAAACAAAGTATTTTGGTGAACGTGAATAATGTAAAAATTCCAATATCTAAAAGAGATTCTCAAAAGACGGAGCCAGTCGAGGCTCAAAAACCGGTCTCGCCTATTGCATTCCAGGATCACAAAATTGAACTGGTCTTGCATCCTGCTGTGAAATTCAGTGCAACCAGTGGGCAGTTTGAAATCGGGATTCCTCGAATCTCGAAAAGTCATATTAGTTTACAGTTCAAAGACGCAATATACCTTGTTGAAATTAATGAGACTGCTGGTGTATCAAAATATCAGTTGGCAGAAAAAAAACAGTTTTCCACTTTTCTAAAAGAAAATTCGATATTGAAAGTAAAATGGCAAACCAGCCAGGATTCGGAAGAGAGCCCCTTAAACCTGGAAGCAGCAATTTTAACGAATGTGGAAGTGTCTCCAACTCTGATCCACCTGGATGTCCAGGCTAGCTATAAAGTGCTCGAAGGTAAGGTCGATTATTTGTTATGGAAAATTCCACAGGGCACAATACTTCGGAGCGTGAAGTCTCCAGGCATGACGGTCATACCTGCATTGAGTCCTGCAGTCAGCAATAACTACCGAGAGTTACTACTTGAATTACCTGAACCTAAGACCGGGGAATTCGTAATCAATGCCACATTTGATTTGCCCGCTGATTCGCCCCTGATGTCTGCCAGTATCCCTCCCCTGGATTTTAGTTCCGGGAAGATCAATTCTAAAAATTCAGAGATGAAAGTAAATTCACATATTGTTGGAGTACGCACTGGTCCTGAATTTGAACTTGAAATGGTGAAAACGTTGCCAGAAGGTGTGCTGTCAGTTTCATCCAAAACTCCCAGTAAGCAAATAGAAGAAAGTATTCTAAAATCTTCAGAACTGTTATTTCAGGTGAATAAACCCGCTCCGATTTTCCTGGAACTTGAGTCCAAAAATCCTGAACGAACCGCACGAATAAATCAAACTGCTATTATAAACCAAAAAAATATCGATTGGACTTTCTCCGCGGAGATTCGAATCAGTCAAGCTCCCGCATTTCGCCACACTCTGATTGTCCCGAAAGAACTCAATATCGAATCGCTGTCAGTCAAAGAAGAAGATGTCGATCGACTTGCACATTGGCATCGCGTGGGAAATAAGATCACCCTGTTCTTAAAAAATAAAACGTCCGGCTTGCAGGACCTGACACTCAAAGGCTGGCTGCCAGTAAGGAAATATGGGGCGATTGTTATTCCGAGTATTCAAATTGAAGAATCTGTAATTGAAGACTCACTTTTGACGATATACAAAAAACCTCAAATCGATGTGCAGATGACGTCAACACATTATCGTCGAATAGAAGAAGATGCGGCGCAAACCGCACCAGCCACAGATTCGATTTCATTTGTGGGACGATTTCAAGAAACCGATTCTACAAATGAGCCAATCACTCTTCTCGTCAAGCTGCAGGATTTGATGATCGCTGCCGACTCCTTGACGATTGTCGATGCGTTAGAAGATCAAAAAATTGAAGTGACGCAGACATTACATTTTTTACTGCCTGCGTCTGACATGAAAAAACTGATTTTGTTGATCCCCGCAGAGTATGCTGGCGAATATATTATCGATGGTATGCCGTATGAAGTTCAGGAAAAAACTCCCACTGGCCAGCAGAGAGTGGTGTTACTACCGAAGACCTCTGAAACCAATGAAAAAACAGTCATCATCAGAGCGACTCTTCCCAAGCCGATGAATGAATTGATTGTTACTCCTGTAACGCTGGAAAATTCAAAATTACAGAATAACTATCTCCTGCTTTCTTCCAAACCAGAATTTCTGTTGAATGATAAAAAAAACAAGAAAACGGTACCACCAAAAAAAATTCCAACTTGGATTCAGGCCAGATGTGATGCCTCACCTGATTTAGATTGCGGGCGTTTATTTACGTCTACGCAATTGCCCTGGAAGTTGATCTCAGCGGGCAAGTCGAGCGATGATTTGATTCCCTTTCTTGAAACGCAAATCATTTTGGGAGAACAGGGTGCGGTCAATGGAATGACTCAAATCAAATTGTTCAATCAAAGTAGACACGAATTGAAATTGGAGTGGCCAGAGAAAACTAAGTTGATCGCGATTATGATTAACGGTGAAAGCGATGCCACGCTCAAGCAGGAAATGGGAGAGCTGGCAATTCCTTTAAACGGCGGTCCTCGTTTGATGAATCTGACTGTCTTTTGGGAATCTTATCAGATAGATCATGAATATTTTGTTGAGAAAATCAGGCTGCAAATGCCACGACCAGCAAATTATGAATTTGATAATCATCTCGTCAAAATCATCTCCTCTGAGAGAAATCAGACATTTTTATCAAGCGATGTAACCCCCTTTCAATATTTAGCAGACAAATTGTCTGCACAACTCAAAATTGCAGAAATTGAACTGGAACTTGGGACAAACTTTAAAGTCTCTCAATCAACGTGGGGAGAAATTGAGGATGAGTATAATCAGCTTGAATTGATTCTTGCTGATTATAGTAATGATAGTCAGGGAACGAGTGAAAAACTGAATCGTATGAGTAGTTTGAAACAACGTGTCTCCAAATTAAAACAATTCGTAGCAACGGACGCAGAGCTGACTGGGCAAGAGCAACCGTTCGTGAATCACTTTCAGCAAAAATTAGGACCGGATGCGGTACAGAAAGTGCGATATTATTCCAGTTCAGAAAATTCAAATCCTGAACAGGCTGTATTGACAGCCTGGGTCATTCCCAAACACTATCTTGATATTGCAGTGGCCTGTTTAAGCCTGTTGATTCTGCTGCCCGTTCTAAGCAGGTGTATTCAACCTCGATCTGCTGATTGGCTGAATGCCCACCCGATGATAGGCCTTTTGGTACTGGGATTGATCTGGATGCTCTTTTTATCGCCACAATATATCGGGGTGGGAATCATTGCGATGGCTGTCTACATGGCGTTCAAAACGAATCAAACCATTACTCTCAGTACAACACAGGCAGCTGCAAGTTCTCCAGGAACTCAAATTATAAAAGAGTAGTGGAAACTCTGTTGAAGATTGCATCGCATGTGAGAAATGATTCGTGCAATCACAGACGATTTGCCACAGACGATCTACAACAGACGATCTACAACAGGTAAGCTAGATCCGATCCAGACTATCTGCCCAACGGCCAATTTCTTCTAAATGTGGTTTCTCAAGATAGTCACCTGCTGGTTTATCATTTTTAATCATTTGAAAGACGGTCGGGTAATTCATCTTCCGCAGAGCTTCTATCTGTGGTTGTAGTAATTTATTAAAAGGGTTATTCGCGTTGAGGGCAAAGTAAAAACTCAAGGGAAAATCAGGGTCTGTTTCAGGAGGCTGGTCTCGAATCGAAGAGGCGGAGACGGCAACGCCGCGGAATAGTTCTCGATACTTAAAAGCCAGATGGAAAGCAAATTCACTTCCGTTGGCATGGCTGATCAAAAAGATCCGTTTTGAATCAATCGCATATCGGGTTTTTATAGATTCTACGACTTCCTTGACAAACTCTGCTTCGTCTCGATTCCAACGAATGACATCTTCTGCGGATGGTCCAACCATGATAATTCCCCGTTGTTCACAAATACTCTTCCACTCTTTTAAGATAGTAGATTCCATTGTGTTACCCGGCGGGTGAATCCAGACCATCAAACCATACTGATAACTGGGGGCGTAGTTTTCGGGAACATAAACCCAGGATTTCTGGTCATCGCCGGGAAGTTGATCTTTAAAATGTCCTACCTTAATATTTTGCTGCTCATTTTTCGCAGCTATTCTGGAGGGAAGTACCTGGGTTGGCAGTGAGGATTCAACAGTGTGTGGAGTCGATTGCAAAGTGACCTTCAGTTTCAACTGCTTTTGATCGCGTAAAATCAATAGCTCCGCCGGATCACTGGGGCGTAAGTGATTGACCATGGATGTCAGAGATTCTGAATTGGCAATTTTTTGCTGATTGAATTCCAGGATTCGGTCATTTGATTTTAAACCAGCTTTCGCAGCGGCAGATTTAGAAAACACATACCGCACACCAACTCCTGCAACCTGAGAATTTGTAGTGCGTTGAGGAAGAATGCCCAGAAATCCCGATTCAAATGGTACGAGTTTTTCCACCAGAGTAACTTGAAAAGTCTGAGGTTCACTGGAACCCTCTCTGGTGATTGTCAAGCTGGCTGACTCCCCCGCATATTTTCTCATCAGTATCTGTTTGATCTGCGAATGCATTTTTGTCGTTTGGCCATCAAACTTAATAACAGTGTCTCCCGCTTTGAGACCTGCCTCTTGTGCAGGGCTCCCATACCGGACGCGATCCAACTTCATGTCGGTTGACAGATCCCCTTTTCCGCTCAGGGTGATTCCTAATTTGCCGGGGTGTAAATCTTTTCCGGTATTCAGTCGGGGAATAATTTTTAGCACATCATACATGGGAATCGCGAATCCAATTCCTGAATCATACCATTCCACGCCTGCTGTTTCACCGGTTGCTCCTGGAGAAAGGGGCACGAGAATTCCCATCACGCGACCATTGATATCCACTAGTGGGCCGCCATAATTGATCGGTGATATCTTGGCATCTGTCTGGATCGCTTTACCCCAGATTCTTCCTAAAGCGCTGACAATCCCGACAGAAATACTCGGCTGATCCAGATCAAAAGTACGTCCAAGTGCAATGGACCACATTCCCACCTGAAGTTCGTTTTCGGGAACACCTAAAGGAACCGGCAGATTTTGTGCGCCAATTTTTAACAGAGTCAACATCTTCAGGTGGTCAGTGGCAACGACCTGCGCGGGAAAACGGCGACCATCGGGCAATGTGATCAGAATCGACGAAGGTTTTCCAATAAAGTTGAAGGCACTGGAAATGATCAAACCATCTCGACTGACAATCACGCCGGATGTAGGGCCAGTTCCTGTAATTAGTTTTCCCACACGATCCTGACCACCCACAGTTTCAATTCTGACAATAGAGGGGTTCACAAACGCAGCCCCCTGTTTGAACGCGCGTTCTTCCAGCGCTTCCAGATCAGGTGTTGGAGTCTGGGCAGAGAGGCTTTGGACCTGCATGCTGCAGATCAAAGCGAACAGGATCAAAACTTTTGAGATGATGTGTGGCATATTTCTTCGATTGGTAATCAGTTATTTGTTTTCGGGTGGTACCTGTAATTCGAGTGAGATCAATTGATTATCACGTCGAACGACCAGACGTAGTAGATCACCGGATTCCAGCTTTCCCAGCTCGGTTTTTAATGTTTTACATGACTTAATAAGTTCATCATTCACGAAAACAACCAGATCGTCGGGGCGGAGACCTGCTTTGGCTACTAATGAGCCGGGAAGCACACTGTCGATGAAAGCCGGTGTTCGGTAGAGGACATCCGGCACCATGACCAGACCGAAATCGACAGGGCGATATCGATCTGGTGCCTCTGTTTCTGGTTTCTTCTGATTTTCACTGGATTCATATTTTCCAGTAATGATCTGCTCAATACTTTTACTTAATACATCAATGGGCAGGGAATAGTTAACCCATGTGCTGGTTTTTGCATTGCGAACCTGTTTGCCGATCATGCCCAGGAGTTTTCCATCGTAAGTTAAAATTGCACCTCCGGCGGCACCCGGGTTATTGGTTATGGCATCCACAACATAAACGTCACCCTTATACGAAAGTTCGAATGCCCCTCGTCTGCGCGGTAATTCTGTGCGTGCTTCAATCACCCCATGCAGGACAGACACCGATTCATCTCCGGTCGCTACACGAAACATATTACTAAAGCCCAAAATTCGTGTTCCCGCACCTGCAATTGTTTTATGTTGATAATCAAAATAGGGGAGTTTGAGTTCGTGTTCTGATTTCAGCTTGATGATAGCCAGATCCAGATGTGGTTCGGCTCCGAGGACTTCTGCTTCAAAGCGGCGTCCATCATGCAGTACGACAGACAGCCGATCGGTATCAAGCACGGGACTCCAGATGGTGGCAATATGCCCCTGTGGTGATACGAGAAAACCGGTACTGTATCCATAGAGGTTTTTAACGCCACCTGCTCCAAAGATCTTTACCAGTCGAGGCAAGGCGTGTTGAATTGTTGCTTGTGAGGATGCCTGTGCCGAGAGCGGAACTGTCAGGGCAGAAGTAATCAGGCACAAACAAACAAATGCAGATTTCACGGTATTTTCTTTCATCACAAATGACACTATTTTTTTGAGTTTTCTAAAGTCTCTAATTTTACCTGTTCAATTTTTAATTTCATCACTGGTCGGTTACCATAATGGATGATAATTTCACTTGGAAACTTTTGCCCTTTGAGCGTTTGGAATTGTTCAAAACGGATGGCACAGACTTCGGAATTTTCTGTGAGGTAAAAATCGAAACCCCTCAGAGAGAGGTCTGACTTATTGAAGTACCAACGGGAAATCGCTCCAGTTTGTATGGCAACCAGAACATCGACCAGCTCATTTTTTCCATCCAGGTGTTCGCTTCCCAGATAATAAAAGTCAGTAAAGCGTGCCGTTTGGCCGGAAAGTAATAATCGAAAGTGATGAAATGCCGCTAGTAATCCACCCGTTCCCGCCGGTTCATCCAAAAGCATTCCTGACTCAAGAGATTGCAGATAGACATCATTGCCAAGTTCGAACCCTATCCCTTTGTCAGCCAAAGTCAGTGTGAATTCGTCACCATCAATTTGTTTTCCTGTAAGCGACCAGTTTCCTTTACGATCGGAAAAATTGCTGGAGTCATTTAAAGCCTGCAGTAACCGCTCTTGTTGCCTTTGATTAAAGTAATAATTTGCAAACCCGGTTTTAGAGATGTAGAGATGTTTATATTTTTCCGGTGGAGGAGTCGCCGCCTGTTTGGCGTGGGGAAGCGGCATCGGCGATGGTTTTTTATCACCCGGTTTAGAAGGTTTCTCCGGGATGATTTTTTTCTGTCCGGCCTGTTTTTGCAATTCCGACGCTCTATGTAATGCCTGCAGGCGAACATAAATGGTTGTTTTCTTTTCATCTCGTCGATAGACAAGCGGCAACGTCCAGCCGGCAGGATAAATTCCCAGAATGTTTTTGAATTGATTTACACTCCGGATAGGGCGGCCTGCAAAAGAGACGATCTCATCTCCCAATCGCAAACCTTTACGGAACGCGTCTGATTCTTCCAGAATTTCCGTAACATCGATCTTGGAATCAAAATCCGTTGAAACGGTCGCACCTAAAGCGGCATGATCTACGATGCGTCCGCTTTTTAAATGATCCCAGAAGTGTTTGATCTGGTTGATTGAAATCGCATATCCCGCTCCGGAATTGACACGTCCTCGTTTTTCAAATGAGCCCCGCCCATTGATGCCGATCAGTTCGCCCTGATCATTAAACAGAGGTCCCCCCGAATTTCCGGGATTGATCGAAGAGTCAACCTGAATGCAGTCTGTATATTCCAGAAATGTTCCCGCGGGATATTGATAGCGGTGGACCCCGCTGACAATTCCATATGTAATCGTTGGCTGGAAATCGGTGGCTAATAAAAAGGGATTGCCCATGGCATAGGCCCAGTCACCGACTTTGACTGTATCACTGTTTCCGAGACGGGCTACGGGAAAATCAGTTCGCCCCAGTAGTTTAATCAAAGCGATATCGCCTGTCGGATCGATGCTGACAATCACCGCGTCGTAGAGCTTACCGTCATTCAGGCCGCACTTCATGAAATTACCTGACGGAGAAGCGACATGGAAGTTCGTCAGCGCAAATCCATCCGATGTGACTAACACACCCGAGCCGCCGCCTTTGCCTGCTGCCCCAAAAATGGCGACGACCGACGGAGAGACTGCTTTAATCACATCGACTCGTTGTTTTTGTGCTGCCAGGACTGCAGGATCTACTGCTGCCTGCGCAAAGGCGGGTAGCAATAACAGCATGAATATGCTGGTTAAACATCGATCACAGAAGAAAGTTCTCTGCATCAAATTACCTTTATCATTCCAGAAGGGAACAGGCTCTGATCAATTCACAAGAATGACAGACAGGCCTGATACCGCGACACAGATTATTTAATTAAGCGAGCCTCACAGAGATCGAGATGATCACAGATTTCAAGATTATCACCAAAGTCGACTAAAATATCGAGATCGCGCACGCCGCGTACATCCAGATTTAATTCTACAGGCCGATCGGAACTTCGAACGTTGCCGGAATAGAGTGTCCGACCATTGCCTTTTATTTCTACATACACGAATCCAATGCTGGGAACTGAATCATCAATTCCCATGATGGCGCGAAAATTTCGATATTCATTTTTAATGCGATACTGCAGAAGTGTCTTAGAATGGATGTAAAGTCCGCGTGAATATTCTTTCCCTGCCAGTCGCAAAGGCCCTCCATCACGATGTTTGTCTTTGCGATATTTCCAAATGGTATCAAAGAAGGGTGTGTATTTAATATTACGTGGTTCCAAATCGGAGAGGTAGCGTACCTTTCCCTGACTGAAATCCAGATTGGCAATTACCGACGCATCAAATCTGGCCTGAGACCCACTTTTCAACGTCGCTTCTAATTCATTACCCGAAAATGCAATTGACGATGCATGAATGAGTCCATTGCTGGTTAATCGGATCGAACAGAAGGGAGTCGTTTCCGTTACGGGCTGTCGAAAATAGATGATTCCAAACACACGTTTTCGATCGACTGAAACTTCATCGTCACCGGTGAAGAACTGAATTTTTTCATCGGAAATAGAACCAACCACTCCATCAATAAAATCAAGCACATTTTCTTTCTGTACGACGAGCAAATCTTTGCTGTGCTTCCCTTTCAGAAGTTTATCCCAGGCTTCTCTGATATTTGAATTCAAGGTTCCAAAGCGAATTGAGGAAACACTCTTTGCCGGTATGATCAATGAGCCCGTCTGATCTCCGCTGATTTTGACCTGCTTCTCATTACTTAGCAGCGATTGAATCGGGAAGAGTGATCCATCAGTGAATCTGATAGCGAACGGCGATTGTAAGCTGCGACGAAATCGATTTTTGGGAAATCGAATATTCAAAACCTCAGAGAGTGGAAGCTCATTCGTAGATTTATCCTGTTTCAGATGAATGGCTGTTTTGTTTAATGACTGCAGATTACCTGATACCGAAGCTCCACTTAAGGAAGTCACTTCAACTTCCGGTGAAACGGCAAGCAGCATTGTCAGGGAAATACAAAACAGAGATTGCATGAAAAACTCTCCAAAAACTCAACGAACTCGACTTGGGTATTTTTTGGTCGTCTAAATTCTATTTGCCGGTATTGGCTTTCTGGGTTGCCAGTTTCTTGAAATATTTTTCAACGGCTTTGCGGTAATGTGAGGGGAAGTTGCGGTTGATAATATTCTTGGCAGATGCCTGTTTCTTCGGGGGTAAATCTCCCCAGCCACCATTATTTGACAATTTTTTCTTGTCAACTTCTCCTGGTGCAGTCTGACCTTTTACGCGGCTTTGACTTGATCCCCCATCGGGCGAATTGGAACTTCCAGCGCCTGCTCCTGAAGAAGAACCGCTCTTCGACTGGTCTTCCATTTTTTTAATCAGTTTGTCCAGCGAGGCTATGATTTCATCTTCGACTTTCTGGACTTTTTTACCAGAGTTTCCCAATTCGAGTCTGCGCTCCACGTCGCTCATTTTTCGTGAGATTTCATCCAGACTTTCATCTTTCAGCTCGGCTAAATCTGCCTGCATCAGGATGGCGACCTGTGTGTATCTTTCTGGAATACGCTCTGTATTATTAAGCAGTAAATCCAGCGTTTTTCCGCAAGCTTCTTTTTGTAACAAGTGATGCTCACAAACGGCTTTGTAAAACAGATATCCAGCGGGATCGATTAATTCATCTGGTTTGATCGATGTGAAAAGTTCCAGTGCCTGATCTACCATCCGAAATTGTGTTAAATTCCTGGCGACGTAATAGCGGATATTGGACAGGTAAAATGTCTCTGCTTTTCCATTCACTAATAAGGGATGACTGGAAAGCTGAGGAAGTTTATCGGAAAGCTGAAAATCCTGGACTAACTGTTTTGCTTCAGGATTCAGTTCAGAAAAAATCTGAAGCGTCAGAGCCAGTTTTTGTTCAGGCGAGAGTGGTGAATCTAACTTAACCATTAATTTGGCGATGGATTTTAAATCCGCCGAGTTTTTCGTTTTCTGATCGGCTGCCCAGTTTTGTAACTGCATTTTGAGCTCATGTGCGGTCGGTGATGCATACACTTCTATCTTGGCTTGTTCTGCCGCTTTCGGTTTGTCTTGAGCCGTCAGTGAAGTGGGAACCGCCTGCAGGCAAACGAAAACCAATAGAACCACCATTAGGATGGGGCGATCGGCAGCTTGATTGATTTGTATTGAATGGAGCCTATGAATCATGTCAATAATAGACCTTCAAATGATACTTCGTTCTGAAGAAATTATTTATTCTTACCTGTCGCAAGAATGTAAGTTGCATTCTGAATTCGAGTTTGTCGGTTTGATAATTGTTGAAGCTGCTGAATGATATCTGTCTGGTTGGCATCTTTTTCCAAAGCCATTTTTTCAATTCTGCGTGTCCGTTTATTTACACGCAGTTGTAATGACCGCAGCATTTTGATCTCTGCTAGCATGTCAACCAGAGATTGACCATCTGGGTTACCCCGCTGTTGCTGCTGTTGTTGCTGCTGTTTTTTTTCTTTTTCCGACTTTTCCATTTCCTTTTGCAGGGCATCAATCATTTCTTCGAGTGAACTGATAATGTCTTTTTCAATTTCCTGAGTCAGTTCGCCTACTTGTGTGCGATTCAATCGATAGGAAGCGGTTTGCACATCTTCCCGAACTTCAGATAGAGCTTCTGTGAAGGCCACAGATGACCCTTCATCCTTAAGTACTAATAATGCCTTTTCGACTTCAAGGCCGATGGAACTTTCTTCACGAGCTAATTGGACGGCACGTGCGGTATGACGGCTGGTTCGTTCTTTCTCTAGAACTTGAGCGATGGAAAGCGTACCTGAATAAACCCGTTTCTGTTGTGCCAGAATTTTCTGTAGTCGGGCTTCCATTGCAGCTAACATCAGCTCACGCTCCTCTTCCCGGAGCTGTCGCAGCATTTCCTCCAGCTTTTCTTTCGCTTCTGCCAGCTTTCTTATGGCGTCATCCTGATGTTCCGAGGCAGCTTCTTTTTGTTTTTTTTCCAGCTGCTCAATCGCCTTTTCCATCTCCTTGCGAGCCTGCTCGATTTCTTCTCGGCCAGGCGTCTTCTGTTGTTGTTGCTGCTGGGATTGCTGGTTTTGTTTCTGTTGAGATTGCTTCTTCTGCTGTTGCTGTTGCTTCTTCTGTTGTTGTGATTTTGACTGCTGTTGAGATGGGGATTGTTTCTCTTCTGGTGATCCCTTTTGTTTCGGATCAGACTTGCCGTTTTCAGGGGCCTTTCCTTTTGACTTGGAGTCTTTTGACTTCTGAGAATCGGAATCCGACTTTGGTTTATCTTTTTTCGATTTCTGATCCTGGGGTTTTCCGTCGGTTTTCTTCTTTTCCTCTTTATCCTGCTTTTTATCCTCGGACTTATTGGAACCGTTTTTTTCTGAGTCCTGCTGATCGATTTTGTCAATCAATTTCTTTGCATTGTTTGATGTTTGTTTTTGTTTCTCTTTCAGATTGGCAGGGTTTTCGCCTCGTTCGGTCGCGGCTCTGACGTCTCGCTCTTGTCCAATCAGGCGATTGACATCTTTCAGAAGATTCTGAATGCGTTGCTTTTCTTTTTCTACTTCGCTCATTCTGTCTTCACTCTGAAGCAGCGCCAGCAAAGCTTGCATGTTTTTGACCAGATGATCCTGTCGTTCGACTGCATCGCCGAGTTGTCCGTTTTGCAGCATTTGTAAAATACGCTGCATTTCGACTGTCATTTGGTTTTGTTTACTTTGACCAAAAGCACGAAACAGCAGATCTGCCCGTGCTGGATCGGTCTTTTTCATATATTCCCCCAGGTCATGGAGGGTCGATTCAAAGCGTTTGAACTGTTGCGAAATGGCTTCCTGTTGATCTGAGAGGCCACGATCCTTTTTATTGGTATTGGGGGAGGTGTTGGGCTGCGCGCTTTTTACCTGAGCATGACAGACATCAAGACAGAAAAGACTGACAAGCACTGTCATGAGCAGAACAGCAATCCGCAAACGTTTCAACATGTGTGATCCTCCTGTCAGAGTATCCCCTGTGATTTCAGAAATAATAAGGGCGGGTAAATGTAAGATTGATGTCCCTCTTATCTTATCGTGAACGTTCAGAACGAGCCCATTTATATTATAGCAACTGATGGACTCTGGCCGAAGCGTGTATTAGTGTTCATCTTTTGGTTTGGGTTTAGACAAATCATTGCATCAGCGGTTATTCGATGAGCCTTAATTTGACTGTTTATTCCAGTCCCAACCCTTTGAGACGATCCAAGAGCTTGTTTTTGCGAAACTTTTTTGTATCTTCACTCAGTTTTTTTTCTCTTTCGATAAGACTTTTGAGCATTTCTATTGCTTCGTGAAACTCTAATAAGTCTTGCATTTCGTTGAGGACACTCTTCATTCGGAACAGCAGTGCATTTAACTGTTCGATACTGCTCTGTATTTCTGGCAGGGGATCATTGTTTTTTTCGATTGCAAATCGAAACAGTCCCAGTCGTTGGTCCAGCTCGGGGAAATCCTGTTCGTGGATCATGGTAAGCGGCTTCAAGATTTTGTCATCAATGCGGCCCATAATTTGTGCCGTCGCGACTCCATTGTTCACAAGCTCATCTCGAATATCATGAAACGATTCAACAATGGAGGCTGTCTCGGTCGCATTTTTTCGCGTTCCATACAACGAGCGATCAGCTGAGATGGCAACCGCATTCTGAATATCTTTCAGGATTTCAGGCCATTTGGAGTCTGATTGTCCCTGTTTTTGTTTTAGTTTGATTGTTTGGGATTGCTGTAGTTGTTCGACGCGTTGATTGAGGTCATCGCGCGTCTGAGTGACTTCTTGATAGATTTGCT
>NZ_CALEMX010000289.1 GCF_937910335.1 uncultured Gimesia sp.
CTGCTGTGATTACTTATACGTACAATGTAATCGATGGTCTGGGGGGCGTAGTTGCCCAGACGGCGACAATCACAATCAATAGTGTGAACGATGCTCCGACCGTGAGTGCTGCTGTGAGTACGACAGCAACGGAAGATGCAGCCGGGTTCAGCCTGGATCTACTGACGAATGCGAGCGATGTAGACAATGGAGCTGTTCTGAATATTTCCGGTTTGATGAATACCGGTGGGGACGATTCTGGGATCACGGTGAACGGTAATTCGTTGGATATCGATCCGAGTGCTTATAATCACCTGGCCGTAGGTGAGTCCGAAGTGATTACTTACACGTACAATGTGATTGATGGTCTGGGTGGGGTTGTGGCTCAGATGGCTACAGTCACAATTACCGGTGTGAACGATCCTGTCGTCGCCGCTGATGATGATGTGATGACCGATAAAAATACACCTCTTGTGATTGATGTGAGGAGTGATAATGGTAATGGCGAGGATCTTGATCCAGATACGAATGATGATTTAACTGTGACTCACATCTCGGATGCCTCCATCGCAACGGCACCTGTTTTTGTGGAGACCCGATTCGATTTAACATCGGGGGCATTCCTCACTCTTCATGCAGATGGGACAATTACTTACGATCCAAATGGGCAGTTTAATCATCTGACGACCCCTGCTCAATCAGAAACAGACACGTTTACCTACACGATCAATGACGGACACTCTTCGACGGATACAGCGACGGTGACTGTGACCATCACCGGGAGTAATGCAATTCTGGAACTGAGCGATCCTATCATGGATTTTTCAAGTGATGGTCTGATGACAGAAGTCATTGACCTTGATAATCACTTTGATGATGCGGATGCCGGTGATACAGTCACCTATCAGGTTGAAGACGTAAAATTAGTGGGGGGGGACTCATTTGTATTTCCCGCTAATTTTTGGTCGGATAATGCATTTATCTCCGGCAGTGACTTAAACATTACCTTTAGTGCTTACGCATCAGAACAAGTTCGACTACCGGTAGAAATTACGGTGAGAGCCACTTCAAGTGACGGACTTTCCCCGGATAAATTAGATACATTCATATTAACCCCTGATCCTCAGACGACAGCAGAAATTCGTCTGATCGCCCGGCCAACCGCGTCTACAGGCCGCGATTTTTCTGGTTTCCGTGCTGAGAACCCTGGTTCAGGAGCTGGAACTTTCATGCTTACGAATGGCATGCAGGAATTGAATTATTCGCTCTTTTTAGGTGACTTTTCTCTGGACCTTGATGGGACAGATAATGGGGACCCTAACGATGATTTGAAAGCAGTCCGGATTATTGATACGGCTAATGGCAATGCAGTCTTGTTTACGCTGTTCCATTCTTCAATGCCAGACGATGATCCTACTGTGGACTCGATCAAGGATATACTGGCCGGCACCTTGACGACTGGTGAAGGATTAACCGGTAGCATTATCGATAAGCTTTACAACGAGGAATTAGCGATTGAATTAGAGCAAGGTTCCGGTTTCAAGAGCATTCTAAGTGGTGGGAATATTCTGTCTTCACCGGAAGTGGATGAACTCAATAATCTCCCCACATCAACGACTCAGGCTGTGCTTGGTCAGGAGTATGTTGTTGAAATCTGGCTCAGTGATCAACTGGCTGAGGTTTTAGCAGGTCAAACAACTGAATTAACTGATGTCACCTCGATCCTGTTTGATCTTCTTTGGGATGATACTACCGCTTCGTTTGGAATAAGTGGTTCTGTAACAGGCGGTGCTTCAGCTTTTTCACAAACACAATTGCCCACGTCTGGTGCCCCGGGTGAACTTACAGGATTTGGTGGAGTGACGTTCACACCCGGTTTTGCGGATGGTAGCTATGCCCGCGTTGGTTATGCAACGTTTAGGGCAGATGGACTGGCTTCAGATGTAGATCCGGTAGAGTATACAATAGATGCGAATGCCTCAGATCTTGTTTTAACTCGTGGTCAATCCATTGACCTGAGTCAGATTTCCCTTGTCGGGGCATCTGTTACACACATAGCACCATCAGAGTTCTTTATTCAGACAGATCAAAGCAGTATTTCTGTCACAGGAACGATCGACGTTGGTAGTGGTGTCATCCTGAATCTGGATCCACAATCAGTTGGTTTAGACAGCACCAGTCTGAGCGGTCGACTCGATATTGTTGTGGATGATTTTAACAATCCCACTACGATTCAAATTGTTGATTCGACTGTCGAGGTCAATCCAGCGGGTGAGGCTCGTCCAGAACGTGATGCTACGGGAACCTTCAATGATTCCGATTTAGCTGATTTTGGTTTGAAGGGGCGTCAATTGATACCTGGGTCTGATGGTCTATTATCCATGGCAATCCGTGATTCAATTGCGACTGTCTTTTCCAGCGAGCAGGCACTCAGCATGGGGGGGCTGTTTGATATTACCGAGGACTGGACTCTGGACAACGGTCAAATCGATTCGATCGTTACGTTACCCAATGAATTTGTGATTAATGACAGTTCAGACGTAGCCAATGATTTGACAATGACGTATTTCGATCCGATGATTGCAGCTCCCGCGGGTTTGTCTTCCTGGAATCAGGCAAAACTAACTGAAACATCAATGGGATCAGGAATATTTGAACTGATTGTTCCCGTCAGTCGTACGATGAGCTTTACGACTTCAGGTGGCGAAGATGTGGTTTTGAACTTTGTGGGTTCTGTGACATCGATGTTCAACACAAATCAATCAGATCAGTTTGGCGAGACGATTGCGACTGCGGAATCAACTGGATTGACTTCTGCGGCGCCTGGAACTGAGGTCTATCAGGGCATCATCGGAAATAACAGTGTGATCGCTGATCCATTGTCGGATGTGGATATGTTCCAGGTTCAGTTAAATGCTGGCGATACAGTCATTGTAGATGTGGACGCCGACATGTTTGAAACAGGCCTCGATAGTGTGGTCCGCATCTTTGATGAGGACGGGAATCGAGTTGCTTATTCAGATGATCATCAGGCTCCGGATGAATTTTTGTTCGATTCTGGTGATTTGGATTCATATGTTGAATTCACCGCTTTGACAACTGGAAACTACTATATCGGACTCAGTGCATGGAATTTTGATTTAGATGATCCGTCCACACCCATCGACTATGATCCGGAAGATGCTGCCGGTCGTCCGACTGGTGTTGATGAATCTGGTGTTGGTAGTTATGACCTGACGATTACCGTAACGGATGCAATTGCTCCACCACTGCATGGTACTGTTTCTGCTGATGTAGAAGAGCCTCTCACCGATGGAACTGCCGTTGATCTGATAGTCGTTCGCAATCAGACGGAAGTTGATTCACTGGGTCGTCTGGACGCTTTACCGCGCAGCGATACCTGGATTGATGAGTGGAGTTCTTTCTGGGTTGAAGTCTACGTAGAAACCGCAGATGCCAAGGGTATCACAGATGCAATCGTTGATTTGAACTATAACACCGATTTCTTTACCGCTACCGCCATCGAGTTTGGAGCCCAGTTTGCTGGAACGGGGAATGCCGTGATTGATGATGCGACTGGTGTCGTGACATCCATAAATGGAATTGCCAATGGTGAAAAAGCCGGCAATGCTAAGAAAGCCTTGTTGGCTCGCGTGAAATTTGAATCATTGGAGCAGGATGATGTTTCGATTAACTTCGAAGATAAATTCATCGGACCACATGCTTTAGGGCTTTCACTCAGTAATGTCAGCATCAGTCTGACTGACGATGCAGTCACTAACGTGATTGTCGGTGATGCTCCTGAAACAGACCTGTGGGCGATTGCCTATGATGTGAATGATGATGATACCATCAATTTCCGTGATTTGATGATCCTGGCTTCCGTCTATGGTCAAAATGTTCTTGATACGAACTCTCCTTATGTTTGGGCATTGGATGCTGACAAGAGTGGATCAGTCAACTTTAAAGATCTGAGCTATTTTGCAACCAACTATGGTGTCAGCAAAGGGGGAGATCGAGAAGTTGTTTATCCTGCAAACTTCCTGCAACGCTGGTATGGAAAGACGACAAATATCTCGGGTGATTCATCCATTGATGAAGTGATGGATGTTGCGTTGGGAATGTGGCAGGATGCATTGGGCCTTGAACAACCACTTGATGTTCAATTGGTAATTACCGATCTGGGTGGTACTCAGCTGGGTGAAGGGCAAATTACTGCCGTCGATGAACAGGGGCGTCCCATTGCCGGAATCGTCACTCTGGATGACGATGCTGCCGGCCTGGGCTGGTATTCTGATATCGACACCACCGCCTTTGGTGGATCTGATCTGGAAGGGGGAGTCGCTTACACCGCCGATGGTAATTCTGATGCAGCCGGTCATTATGACCTCCTCACAGTACTCTTGCACGAAATTGGTCACGTTGCCGGATTTACAGAAACGTATGCACCATTCCAGAGTCATGTTGAATCTGGCGTGGGCGGGACTTTGAGCTTTGTTGGAAGCGGATTCGAAGCCACACTGACTAATGATGGCTTGCATCTGGACGAGACAGTTCATGCCGGCGATGTCATGAATGCGACGCTGGATCCGGGAGTTCGAAAATTACCTTCCATACTGGATGCACTTATTCTGCAGGCCGCACATGAATCGGCGGCTAGTGGAAACTTTGAGATTCTGGTTGGTGTGAATGCTCCGTTGATGGCCAATCTGCCTGCCAAGCTTGAGTCTGAAGCGACCAGTACTTCAAACGTTTCTCGTAGAGGAACATTGTTAGAGTCGGTAGCGACTTTGGAACCAAGCGTTGTTACCATTTCCAACAGCTTGACAGAATTGAATGAAAGCAGTCTTCCACAGATCAATCTGACGTTAAACCACTTAAATCTCAATTCATTAGAATTGGGCCAGGATGAGTTGGACCTTACAGTTTTGGAAGATTTCAGCGATGAACTGCTCAGTGATCTTCGTCTTAATGGGTTGGCAATTGTTGATTCGGGAGAAACAAGCGGATTTGAAGAAACAAGTCTGAATGAAACGGATCTGGATCTGACAGGATTCAGTGAACAGCTTGACGCCGGGTTTGATGATGTCTTCTCTGATTGGGCAGGTCCCATTCTTTAAGTTCGCATTTGATAAAGTTCGTTTTTATCTAAGCCCTGATGGTGATCTTAGAGATTCCATGAGGGCTTTTTTATCCCAGGTTTCACGAAATGGCTGCTGTAGGGAGACTGGGTAGTTATGTTGCGTTTTGTCAACATACAGTCAATTTCGTTAAGCATGGATGGCAGTCTTTAAAGAGTTTGGAAGTCTAGCCTTTCTTTTCTTGAATAGTGAACAGCGTGATGGTATGTTTCAGGAGTCTTAGAACAGGTCAGGACATCACTTTTAATATGGGGGTTGAGCTGCTTTTTCAAACAGGCAATTTTCAATCCAAATCAGTTCAGGTCCCAATTTCTGGAACCAATTACTTCTTAAGAATTTGTTAGATTGAGGAGAAAACAAGCGTGAGTGCTAAAAAAGATGACAAACCAGCTGAAGAAACGCCTGCAGCACCAGAAGCAGCCGCTCCAGCTCAGCAACAGCAACAGGTCAAAGTGAATGACGATAATGTCTCAGCCAGCTATGCCAATTTCTGCCGAGTATCCAGTACTCCAGAAGAATTGATTTTGGACCTGGGATTAAATCCACAACCGCTGGATCCAGCCAACACAGAGATCACTGTCGGTCAGCGTGTTATTCTGAATCATTTCACAGCCAAGCGATTGCTCAGTGCCCTTTCTATGGCTTTACAACGCCATGAGCAGGCCTTCGGAGTCTTGGAAACAGATATCCGTAAGCGTGTTGTAGGTCAAAAGTCTTAGTGTTGACACACGTCAGTCTTTGACTAAATTTACATCCAAAACCGACCCGATGGAAAAATTCATCGGAGTCGGTTTTTTTTGTGCGCCAATTGAGTGCCTTAATTTTCAATTTCGAGCAGGATTGATTTGGGCCTGCCCATAACCTATCTAAGCATTTTTAACGGACGAGAGGCCTTGTCAGGTTCGTTGGATGTACTTGAGAGTACTTGTGTGCATCGCGACCTTGCCTGGGGCGCACTCATACCCATTATTCTGATTTTTCCTTTGATTTTGAATAAAAGTTTAGCATCAATTGAGTAGGAAAGGGAAAATGAGTTTGGTAACTTTCATACTGACAGCGCAAGTCAACTAGAGTGGAGAGCTTCAAATCTCTGATCTAATAAGATATTGTAGAAGAAACATGTTTAGAACTTGTTCTCGTGGCAGAGCATTTGATTTAAGTGTCGAGTAGACATTCAAATTGCATTGCCCGGAAGTTCGTCTCTAAGCCCGGAGAGGGCGAAATGCTTGATAAACAAGATGCTGCTTCATCGTACTCTGATGGTAATGGTCACCACGCGAGTCAGTTGCCGGAAGAGATTGTTAACGAAGTAAGTTCGGAATCGTTGACATTTGTCGAATCTCTGTATTCGAGCTATCTCGAGTCTCCAGGCTCAGTCTCTCAGGAATGGCAGGACTACTTTGCCAAATTTCCATATAAACTCACTCGCCAGGACCGTAAGCCCAATTTCAGTCCCTCATTCAAACGTCATACTATGTTTAATCCTCCCGGAAAGCAGAACTCGGGAGGATCTGACCGTCAGAAAATGAAAATAGCTGATCGTCAGGAACGTCTGGATCAACTTATCCGTAATTTTCGAGTGCGGGGACATATTCTTGCTTCTTTAGATCCTTTGGGAAAAAGTAAGGCTACACCTGCAGAGTTAATGCCCGAATTTTATGACTTTTCGGAAAAAGACTACGATCGTATCTTTTCCACATCAAACTTTGGTGGCCCTTCTCAGCGCACTTTGCGCGAGATGATACAATGGTTACGTAATACGTATTGTCGTTCGATTGGTGCCCAGTTTATGCACATCGATAGTTTACACGTGCGTAAGTGGCTACAAAATCGAATGGAAAGTTCAGCTAACTTTCTCAAATTTGAACGCCCTGAAGCGTTGCGGATCTTGGGTCGTTTAACAGACGCGGTTGTATTCGAAGAATTTATTCAAAAGAAGTATGTCGGATTAAAAAGTTTCTCGTTGGAGGGCGCAGAGAGTTTAATTCCACTGCTCGATCTTGCTGTTGAGAAAGCTGGTGAACAAGGAGTTGATGAGATCGTGTTCGGCATGGCGCATCGCGGCCGTCTGAACGTACTTACGAATGTCATGGGAAAAAAGCCGCGTGAAATATTCCGAGAATACGAAGACTCGGTTCCAGAGATGAGTGTTGGTCGTGGCGATGTCAAATACCATCTGGGTTACAGTTCCGACTGGATGACTGAATCAGGACACAATGTCCACCTAACCCTTTGCTTTAACCCAAGCCATTTGGAGTTCGTCAATCCTGTTGCAATGGGACGCATGCGTGCAAAGCAAGATCGCTGGGAGAATATCGACCGAACCAAGGGAATGGTTTTACTGATTCATGGGGATGCCGCGTTTGCTGGAGAAGGTGTAGTCCAGGAAAGCTTGAATCTGAGTGAATTAAAAGGATACCGCACGGGTGGTACAATTCATGTCATTGTCAATAACCAGATTGGTTTTACGACCGACCCTAAGCAGAGCCGGTCATCAACATATGCAACTGACGTTGCCAAAATGTTGCAGATCCCCATTTTTCATGTGAATGGTGAAGATCCGGAAGCGGTAGCACAAGTTGTCAGGCTGGCAATGGATTTTCGAAAAGAGTTCCATCGCGATGTTGTCATCGATATGTATTGCTATCGTCGACGAGGTCATAACGAAGGGGACGAGCCTTCCTTCACTCAGCCTCGTATGTATGAGACGATCAGGAAACATGACTCCGTTCGGGATAGCTTTTTACAACGCATGCTGGAGCGCAAATCAGTCACTCAAGAAGACGGTGACCGTTTACGAGAAGAGAGTATTTCGCACCTTGAATCAGAATTGTCTGCTGCTCGCGTAGAAAACTATCCTCACACTGTTGAACTGCCGGCAGGAATCTGGGCTGGTTATCGAGGAGGTGCTGAGCTACCTGCAGACCAGATTGATACAGGAGTTCCAGAAGAAAATTTGAAAAATCTTTTGTTAAAGCAGACTGAATTTCCCGAGAGTTTTACACCGCATAAGAAAATTCAAAGATTATTAAATATTCGAAAAAACATGGCACAAGGAGAACGAAGGCTGGACTGGGGCGCAGCAGAGAGTCTGGCATTTGCTTCACTGCTGACAGAGGGATATCGAATTCGAGTGAGTGGCCAGGATGCACAGCGTGGTACTTTTAGCCATCGCCATGCAGTTCTGCATGATGCCAAAACAGGGAAAAAATATACGCCTCTCAAGCATCTGGTTGAGGGACAGGGAAAATTCGAGATTGTAAACAGTCCGCTATCGGAGGCAGGAGTTCTTGGCTTTGATTATGGATATAGTTTAGATTGTCCTGATGGTCTGATTATCTGGGAAGCACAGTTTGGTGATTTCTGTAATGCTGCCCAGGTAATTATCGATCAGTTTATTGTCAGCGCTGAAGATAAATGGCAGCGCTATAGTGGTATCGTGCTTTTGTTACCTCATGGATTCGAAGGGCAGGGGCCCGAACACTCCAGTGCCCGCTATGAACGATTCCTGCAGATGGCCGCTGAAAATAATATCCAAATTGCAGTACCAACAACACCGGATCAGTTTTTCCACTTGTTACGTCGTCAAGTAATTCGCAAATGGCGCAAGCCTTTAATCGTCATGACACCCAAAAGCTTACTCAGGCATCGTGACGCCGTTTCCAGCTTCCATTCAATGAAATCGGGATCATTTTACAAAGTGATATCCAATACAACGAATGTGGATCCCACGCAGGTAAGTCGCATATTACTTTGTAGCGGGAAAATCTACTATGATTTGAATGAGCATCGTAAGCAGGATGAACGTGATGATATTGCCATTGTTCGTATGGAACAACTTTACCCTGTTCCAGAACAAGACCTTGAACAAGCGCTGGCTCCTTATCCGGAAGGAACCCCCGTGTACTGGGTTCAAGAAGAACCCGAAAACATGGGGGCCTGGCGATTTCTTTATTGTCACTTCAAAGGAAATATATTTGGCCGTCATCCTTTAAAAGGCATATATCGAGCTGCCAGCGCCAGTCCAGCAACGGGATCAGGTAGAAGCCATCAATTCGAACAGGAAATGCTGATCTCTGAAAGTTTCAGGGCTGAGGACTAGGTTGTTTTCTTAAACTGTTTGTATTAAAAGATTTATTTGATTAGGTCTCGTAGATGAAAATGGTGTTTGCCCAGCTTCCCTCCATAGTTACCGGCTGTGATTTGCATGACACCGGGTTGTTGGCTAACCGTTTTCAGTCCGGTTTGCATTGACTGTTGCACCGCATCAAATGAGTCGCCATCAATCACGATCTCATAAACGCATCCTGTTCCTTCAGGTAAGTTTGAATTTGTCTGTGCGCGAAGTGTGGGACAATAAGCATCATTGGTACTCGCCTTTAATTTGGAATATCGTGATCCAACCTTGCTACCACTTCTGACGATCCCACCAGGAAAGGGGAGTATCGTCTTTTCTATTTTCTGCATGGATGAAACGGCCGCTTCAGTAGCAAGCAATCCACTTTTTTGGTCTGTGGCACAAATCAAGAGGTTGCCACCTGCTACGCCTTTAAACGTACCAACCTGATCTTCACAAACGAATTCACCGTCCATTACCGGAATTCTCCAGAGCCGACGATTATCCCATTTTTTTGAAACTTGAAAGCCGTCGCCAAAAAAACGTAACTGATTTCCCAGGTTAATATTTTTATCTTTTCCCGAATCGGGAACTCCTGAGTAACATGCTGTCGTAGGACAGGTGAGAATACATTGCCCAACTCGATTGATCACTGCTTTTTCCAAAGCAGACCGACTGAAGGCAAACATCATCAAACTCACTCCAGGACGTCCATCAGGGCTTTCGTTTGCTGTTAAATACTTTTCAATGCCTGCTTCCGCATCGCAGGCAATCACACTTGTGGCATACCCACACACTTCAGCAGCCGCAATCTTGACCCAGGGCACTGTCAAAGCAGTTACAATAATTCGAGTTCCTACAGTTGTGAACGCTTCTGCAAACGTGTCACAGACAGGAACGTCATTCAATGTCAATTCAGATTGAGTGTTCAAATTTGTTCCAGTCGAAATGTAAAATTTGTTTGTAATGCTCAGGGAACATTTATGATTATGGATTTGATAGTGATCCGTCCACTGATTTGCTCAAAGTCAAATGATTGTTGAGTTCTTTGATTGAATCGACTGATCGTTGAAGTAGCGAGATGCATTTGTATGTGAGTTGCACTCTAGTTGTTGAATTTCGGTGCACAGTGTCCTTTTATTTGCAGATCCATTTGAATCAGTTTTGGAACACTTTTGACTTTCATTTTTTTCATGATTTTTGCACGATGTGCTTCCACTGTTTTGAAACTGACGTTCAACAAATCAGCAATTTCACGACTGGAAAGTCCAGCTACTACATGTTCCATTACTTCATGTTCTCGACGTGTCAGAGAACTTTTGCGTTCCACAAGTTCTTTATTTAGTAAACGGTTCTGCTTGGATTCAATATCGCGTTCTATTCCTTTTTGAATGTAATCCAGTAAGACTTGATCACTAACTGGCTTCTCCAGGAAGTCAATGGCGCCTGCTTTCATGGCGCGGACGGCCATCGGAACATCACCATACCCTGATACGATAATTACGGGAATGTCATACCCCCGTTCTCTGAGTTTTTCTTGTAACTCTAAACCACTCATTCCCGGGATTCTGACATCAAGTACCAGGCAGCCGGGGGAATCGGGCAGATAACTCTGCAAAAACTCGCTTGCCAGTTCGAAAGTTTCTACTTTTAAACCCACTGACTCAATTAACCATCGCAATGACTTTCGAATCGCAGGGTCATCATCAACTACGAATACGGTTGCTTCTTGTTGCATTACCATTTCAGGAACCACGGTTATAGTCTCCATTGGTTATCGGAAGAGTAATAATAAAACTCGTTCCATTTTGATTTCTGCGAGGGAATAGCTTTCCTCCATGAGTTTCTATGATAGTTTGGCTGATGGATAAACCGACGCCTAGCCCTTTTTGTTTAGTAGTGTAGAAAGTTTCAAAAATAGATTCTTCTTCGCCTTTTTTCAAACCTACACCACTGTCTGTTACACAAATAATCAGATTTCCATCATCCTGCTCTGATTCAATAACCAGTTTTCTTTCACTTGCCGGTAACTCCAGCATCGCTTCAATGGCATTTAATAATAGATTGACTAAAACCTGTTCGATTTGAATGGCGTCTCCAGTTGTTACCAATGGTTTCTGGTTCAATTCCAAATGCATGGAAATGAAATTTCTCTGGATTTCATGTTCGAGGAGAGAAATGGAATTCTCAATCACCAGATTACAATCTAGAGGTTTATGTTCTACTTCACTTTTTTGGACATGGCGGCGCAGGCGTTTGATAGTCTCGCTGGCCCGTTGAGCCTGGCGAGAGATTTCTTCCAATGGTTCGACCAGATTGTTAAGGCTGGTTGTCTCAGAGCGAATTCGTCGGATACAGCCATTTGTATAATTATTAATGGCAGCCAGTGGTTGATTTAGTTCATGCGATAATTCTGCAGCTAGTTCTCCCATTGTTGAGAGACGGGAAAGATGCGCCAGTTCAGCACGACGTCTTACTAACTCTTGTTCAGCTTGTTTTTGTTGGGTAATGTCAGTTGCTATGACCATAGCGGCAAAGATTTCTTGGTTGCTGACCATGGCCCCCACACGACATGAATAGAACGTTTTTTTTCCTTTTGTATTAAGTCCTTCAGTTTCCATGACCTGAGCTGATCCGGTCTCAAAAACATTTTTCAAGATTGATTTTGCTTTGAGAATATCACTTGGCTGCATGTAGTTAAAAATAGAAGAACCGATGATTTTTTCGTATCCGGGTGAGGCAATATGATGGTTGATGTAAAGAATGATTCCGTCAATATCCAGAGTTAAGATTGTGTCGGGTGCATTAGTTACCAGAGATCGCCATCTGGCTTCTGTCTGTTGCAATGCACTATAGAGGCGATTTCGTTTTGTGTATTCATCGTTCAAAACTTTATGCGCGTGTTCCAGTTCGGCGGTTCGGGAAACGACTCTTGCTTCCAGGTTCTCATTTAATTTCTCAAGTTCTTCGAGTGCTGAATGCTCTCTGGTCACGTCTTTGACGCAGGAAAGCAAAAATTTTTCTCCACGAAAGTAAATCTGAACTGCAGATAGCATGGTACATAAACGGGTCCCGTTTGGGATTAGAAAGTCAAAATAGAGTTCGCGCGCTGTTCCCTCATTGATGACTTTTTCAATCATTTCCTTTCGTTTTTCGTTACTAGGCCAAAAGCCAATATCAAATGCACTTCGTCCGATAATTTGATCTCGATTGCACTGCAGTGCTGTTAGGAAATTCTGGTTGACTTCAACGAAGATGCCCGTATCGATCTCCGTAATACACATGGCAATAGGATTTACCTGGAAGATTTTACTGAATCGTTCTTCGGATCGCCGCAGTTCTTCCTGTGACAAAACCTTCTCTGTGATATCGATAGCCACTGACAGGACACCGTTAATTTTGTTGTGTTCATCATAAAGTGGCGTGTATTCGACATCGAGAATAAGATCACCAATGGTTCTTACATGTTGCGATTCTTCTCCACAGAGTGTTTGTTGGAAAAGTGAAATTATCTCCGGGTCATCCGGGAATTCCTGAAAGATCGACTTTCCTAACCAGTCTTCCGGTCGAAAACCCTGTTTCTTGAGACCACCACCTTCCGATAACGTTATGATTCCATCTCGATCAATTACCCAGATGATCAAAGGTGTGTAGGATAGGAT